>NZ_JBEBKJ010000001.1:0-128449 GCF_040079455.1 Methyloglobulus sp.
ACACACAGGTTACGATTAATTGCTTGCATTCACTTGCTCATTGTAAATTGTGGGATAGTAATGAAGCCCATGTAGTAATTTGGGAGAATGGCACGGGATTGGAAGCGGTCGCCTTGCTTCAAGATTGCATCCAGCAAAACCAGTGGGAAAGTTGGGTTGAACTACTAGTTTCTCCGGTCAATCTTGGCTTTACCGGTGGCAATAATCGGGTAATCGAGCGAGCTCCTGCGTTGTCCTACTTACATTCGTGTAGGTAAACCTCAAGGGAGAAGGAACTAGATCGCTTAACTTAACTCCATCGACTGAATATCCAAGTCATAAAGCTACTTGTTCTGCACTAACCTTGCCGCAAACCTTCCCGATGCAACGCTAACCACTGGATAGCAATAATCGGTATCCCTGATTCAATCTTACCTTCATCCAACATTTTATAAGCCTCGTCAAAAGGCACGGTATATACCAAAATATCTTCATCTTCGTGATCCAGACCATGAATTCCGCCGACTTGGGTGCTGTCAACCCTGCCATAAAAAAGGCTAATTTGTTCCGAAGAACCACCCGGTGTGGTGTAAAAGCGGTTAATTAATATAAGCTCCAAAATATCGCAACCCGCTTCTTCTTTAGATTCACGGTGGGCAACCTGTTCGGGGGTTTCACCTTCGTCAATTGCGCCTGCGACAATTTCCACTAACCAAGCACGTTCAGGGTTTGCTGCCGCACCGATGCGGAATTGCTCGATTAACACGACTTTGTCGGCATCGGGATCGTACAGTAAAACCGCTACGCAATTGGTGCGCCGGAACAGTTCACGACTGAACTCTCCGCTCCAGCCACCGCCAAACAAGGTGTGTTTCAGGTAATATTTTTCCATTTGGTAAAAGCCGCTATAAACCACGTCTTTTTTAACGATTTCAAACTGTTTTTTCATTTTTTACCTTGATATTCAAGCTTGTAAATAACGCCAAACTGATCGTCTGAGATAAGTAAACTGCCATCTGGTTGTTCCAAAATATCCACTGGTCTGCCAAGTATTTTGTCATCTTTACTTAGCCAGCCGTCAATAAAAACCTCTTCCGAGACGGGTTTGCCCTGTTTGAAACGAACCAAAGCAATGCGGTAACCATCCGGTTTAGTGCGATTCCAGGAACCATGTTGGGCAACAAATAGCTGATTTCTATATTCAGCGGGAAATGCACCACCGCGATAAAACCGTAAACCTAGCGGTGCTATGTGGGCTTTAAATTTCCAGGCAGGTGCAGTGAATTTCTTGCAACTTTTACCTTTACCAAACTCTGGATCAAGAATTTCGCCAGCATGGCAGTAAGGATAACCAAAATGCTCACCCATTTTCGTCCAATTATTCAATTCCTCTGGCGGCACGTCATCGCCTAATAAATCTCGACCATTTTCGGTAAAAAACAAGGAATCTGTTTCGGGTTGCCAGTCAAAACCGACGGTATTCCTGATGCCTGTGGCAATGATTTCAAAATGACTACCATCTGGATTTAAGCGTATCAGGGAAGCGTAAGGCTTTTCGGGTTTACAGATATTGCAAGGCGCACCAATGGCGGTGTAAAGCTTGCCATCTGGGCCAAAACGCAGGTATTTCCAGCCATGATGCTTATCTGACGGCAACTTATCATAAACTACAGATGGCTTTGGCGGCTTACTTAGGGATTCGGTAATATTGTCATACCGGATGATACGGTTGATTTCCGCCACGTATAAAGCGCCATCTTTGTAAGCCACGCCATTCGGCATGTACAAATCGGTAGCAATGGTATGGGTTTTATCGGCAACACCATCGTGATTGGCATCTTCAACGGCATAAACATTGCCGGATGCGCCCGTGCCAACAAAAACCACACCCTTATCACCTAATGCCAAACTACGCGCATTCGGGACGTTGTCGGCAAAGATAGACAGCTTAAAACCGTCCGGAATATGGAGGTTTTTTAGTAAATCTTGATGGCTTGCAGGTTGTGCAAAGCCAAAACCTGTGTTAAATACAAGCAGGAACGTAAGTAAGGTTTTGGTTTGTGTCATAAAATATTCTCCTCAACTAAACTTATACTCAGTTTATCATTCTAACAGGGCGTTGAATTCATTTATTCAATCCCCATAACGGCTATATAACACAACACAAGAGGCCACACCATGATGCGAATTTTACTGTTTTTAGCTACTAACGTCGCCGTAATGATCGTTATTAGCATTCTGTTTAACTTACTGGGCTTAACTGGCTACATTAACGCCCAAGGGGGGATAGACCTGGGCCAGTTGCTGATGATGTCCGCAGTCATCGGCGTAACGGGTTCCGTGATTTCGCTGGCCATGTCGAAGATGATGGCTAAACGCTCGATGGGGGTGCAAGTTATCGAGCAACCACAAAACCAAACCGAGAAATGGCTGATTGATGTCGTCACCAAACAAGCCCAGAAAGCGGGTATCGGTATGCCGGAGGTGGGCATTTTTCAAGCCCCTGTAGCCAATGCGTTTGCTACTGGCATGAATAGGAATAATGCCTTAGTGGCTGTCAGCACGGGGTTGCTACAAAGCATGACTCCTGATGAAGTGGAAGCTGTGGTCGGGCACGAAATAACGCACGTTGCTAATGGCGATATGGTGACGATGGCCTTAATGCAAGGCGTACTTAACACCTTCGTGTACTTCTTCGCCACCATTATAGGGCACGTCGTAGACCGCGCCTTATCCGGCGATAATGAACGTGGCGGTTTCGGCATGGGCTATTACATCGTACAGATGATTGCCCAGGTTGCTTTGGGTTTCTTGGCTTCTATGCTGGTCTGCTGGTTTTCCAGACACCGCGAGTTCCATGCCGATGCGGGTGGTGCAAACTTGGCGGGAAAGGAAAAGATGATCGGCGCGTTGCGAGCGTTACAGCGTGGACATGAAGCCGAAGAACTGCCCGGCCAATTTGCCGCTTTCGGCATTAACGGTGGCGGCATACAAAAACTGTTCATGACCCATCCACCTTTGGAAGAGCGTATTGCCGCATTACAAAACAACAAATAATTCTAGCTTAGATAGATGCCGGACAGCGGGTTGTCCGGCATTTACCATATGAATCGCTTACTAACTGAAGGGAAGATATTAGTCGCTGTACATAGACTCAACTGGTACTGAGTGGTTTCAGTATTGGTGTTTCCACAAAATCCATGCACAACCAGTTGATTGCCAACCCGTACAAAACCCACCGCAAGATTTGTCCCACACCCACTTAGGAAACCATAGTTGGCATTAGTCGCCCCCCAATGTAAAGGCTGTTGAGGCAAAACCTTGTCTTGTAAGTATCGGTAAAATAGGATGCCCTACAACTGACCCAGTTGTCCAGCTACCTTGGAAGTAATGTTGGGATTTATGTTGACACATCAATTGGTATACCCCCCCTACTGAACAATCACCTTCTCCGGCGATGCCACACGGCCTAGCCGTTCCACCAGTACATCCCAATTGACGCGAGGATTATAACCCAGCACGTCAATTCTCGGCAGCCAACCGCCTTTAATCAGGTAATAACCCTGCCCGGCTGCCTCTAAACCCATCATTTGGCACACACCATCATGCAGATAACAACCCATGCCGATTTTGTCATAACGAAAGGTTTCAAACATGCCTAAAAAGCTTCTGGATAAGGCATCAGAAGCCCCGCCACCGCCAATACTGGCGATATTTTTTACCGCTTTTTGGCTGATGGTGTGAGCTGAGTCATCGTTATCAGGTGTCCCTAACCAGGCATAAAAGGAAACCGGATGCCAGTTTTCCAAAATGAGTTTGTTGATAGTTCCCGACACTCTGCCGGTAATATTTCCGAATTCAAATTTTCTCGTAAGTTGATCTAAATCCAGGCTTTCTATTGCAATATCGCCATAAACCTTAGGAAAATCAGTGAATAAATCTGATGAAGCAAGGTTATTGACTTTAATAATACCGTCGAAAACGTTAATCCTTAGCTCTCCATCCAGTGTTAAGGTTTTATCGTGGTAATCAACACCTGGAATCTGGCCGCTGATATTTCCTGATAAGGGTGTCCAACCCAACGTTTTCGATAACTGCTCCAAGGACACGTTATCCAGCGACCCTGCAAAAGAAACATCGGGTTCTTCCTGTTTCTTGGCTTGCCAACTGAATTTATCGACGGCAACGAAACCGCTCAAGAACGGTATTTTGATTTTCTCAACCAAGGTGAAACTATTCCCCTGGTTGATAAACGGTATTTTGGTTGACCCCATAGGCAAGCCTTTAATGGAAAGCTGCTGCCATGCCAATTCTGATTGTTTTATAAGCATTGGGTTATCCGACCAGTTAAGCAATCCAGACCCGTCATTGATTGCCAAGCGCCCAGCTTCATCTTTTACATTCAATTTGCTGAAGTGTATTGAAGTATCCGTTAAGGTCTGCTGAATAAAGCTGAAATTCGCCTGGACATCGCCCGTAACGGTAACGCCTGCAAAGGGCGATTCGGTAAAAAACGGGTTGATATAGGTTGTCAACAACCCTTGCAAAGTACCACTATGCAAAGCGACATCAGCCTTATCAATCTTGATGCCGTCACGGTAATAAGCTGCACCCTTTCCGCTTAATACTCCAACATTTGGATGTTGATAAGTGAAAGACAGAATATCGGCCTTCTTGGTTTTGGTATCCCAAAGACCCTGGGCATTCAACACGATAGGTTGCAACCCAGCTTCCAAATAAACTGGATCGACATAAAGCGCACCGCCAGTGAGTTTAGATTCGCTTTGCCAAACCCAATCTTCTTTGGATTTTTTGCCTTCCCAATGCGTAAGTAAATTTAATTTTTCGGTGGCAACTTTGCCATCTTCGGTTTGGTCAGTTAAGCCTTCAACCTCGGCTGTTAAATTAAAACCCTGCATTGTGTCTTGCTTACCCGAAAATGTTCCTGTTAGATTCAAACCACCTAGTTTCACTTGTGCTTGTTTCTCCTTCGGCGGTTTTGATTGTAATAGCTTATCTACCAACTTGTTGCTGATATGTTCCGCTTTCACCTTACATTGCCAATTTTCTCCGTTAATTACTGCATCTAACGATAAGCGGCTACCTGCTAGACGTGCATCTTCCAGTTTAACGCTGTTAAGTTTCGGGCTAAGGTGAAAAGAAAAATTCGTCGTTGGCGATTGCCAATAGGCAGAACGGACAGATGCCCTGCCTTGATTGCAATGCAGTTCATCGTGATCCCAGGTGAAATCATTACAGCGGATGTCCGCAAGGGAAAAGTCATTGAACGGTTTGGGCAACGTCAGTTTTGTTGCCGACATTTTGAATTGTGGCTTTTTTTGGTTGAGGTCGATAAGCGCAAGAGTCACACCCTCCAGTTTCCAGTCTTTGCCCGCTATCGAGCCAGCATCGAGTTTGGCTGTATCAATCGCATAAACGGCATTAGCTATTTGCCAAAGTGCTATAAAAATACATAGCTTTATTATGGGACTACAATCAACCTGCGGGTCTTTCAAAATCAGGTCACTTTTGTTTAATGGTTTTCGAGAGGACTTTAATCACATCATAGTAGGACGTGCCGAGCTAAATGGAGAATCTTCCGCAACTTACAAGCTTCACTTTGTCTGGCAAATCTATGGTACTTATTCCGAATTTATTTTTTGTTTTTTGATTTTTTTGTGATTATTTCTCTTAAAAAGATTAGTTTAGGTATTTTGTCAATTCCGTTTTCCAAAGAGAATAATACAGAAACATTTGCTAAAAATTTTCTTTTTTTAGAAAGTTCATCTGGATTGATTGTAGGATCCAATTGCATCTTAATCCTTTTACCATGTAAATTTGGAGCAACAACATGCCATCCTGTTTTTTTGCTATCTAAATCGATCGCCCTAATCTCAAGTTCAATACCTTTAATATCTTCGATAATATCCTCTTCCTCAGATTCCTGGATATAACTTGGCATAGCTTTTACAGAAGCATTATTTATCTCTAGATTTTTATCTACACCAACTTTTATTGATGAATCTTCATCTAACTTTGCAGGTCTCACTACCTTGACCGCATTTTTTGTTAATTTTTTATTAATTGCATCTTCGACTATTGATTTATATTTTTCCGGTTCTATATCAAATTCGTTAGCTGTTAATTGAATTATTGTGTTGTTATTTCCATTTATAGCTATTTTATGATTTAAGTTAGAAGACTTATCCTTATCTAGTAGATAATACCCAGCAGATAATATAAGGGTTATTACTATAGCGGATAATAATAGCGGCTTATTTGCAAGCTCTTCTATCTTGAGCTGCTTTCTTGAATTGTCAATAAACTTTTCTAAGTTTTCTTGACTCCCAAAAACAAACTTAACAAAAAGGTCTTCAGAAATGCTGCCTGATTGTAATTCGTTAAAAAAGACTTCAACTGATTCAATCGTAGTTCCAGGAAATAATGCTTCAAGAATAGAAGATGATTGTTTGAAAACCTCATCTAATGCCATTAACGATTCAGCTACTTCTCTCAATGGAACTGATTCTTTATTTGAATAATAAATTTGTTGATTGATTATGAGTTCCATAATTTGAATTGGACAATTAATGTCCCATATTGTTTATACAAATCATATTGATAGAATGAATACGGCAGATTGGGGTGAAGAGCGAACCCTAACATGGCGTCGATCAAAATTTGTTGGGTTCACAAATTGATCCCAACAATTTCTAACTCGGAAACACCCCCGTAGACAAATAGTTAGTAGGATGGATAAGCATTGCGCATCCATCAAATTCAATCTTGACATTCAACCTTGGCGAATGATGGATGTGCTGCGCTTATCCATCCTACATCTATGCAGCCACATCCACAAACGTACTTTTTGATACAGGTTGAGGAATCGGATGCCCTTCGCTTTGTAAATCTTCCAGATGGAATTGAATAGCCTCTTGAATCAACGTCATAACTTCTTGCTCGGTCTCACCGACCGCAATACAACCCGGTAAATCAGGCACGAAAGCACCGTAACTCGACTCGCCTTTTTCAACGATAACCATATACCGCATAATTACTCCTTCAAGCCAGCTTGTTTCAAGATATTGTTTAACGTACCACGCGGCACGTCAATGCTGGGTTTACCCGCAACCGTCACCGTGCCTGATTTTGTAGTGTGATGAAATTGGCGATGGCTGCCTCGCTGGCGTACTAAAAACCAACCATCTTGTTCCAAAATACCTAATAATTCAGATACTTTCATACGAATAATTTTACGCCTTTGTTCTATGAAAAACTAACTCGGAAACACACCCGTAGACAAATAGCGATCCCCGCGATCACAAATAATCACCACGATCACCGCATCGCTTAGTTCTTGAGATAATCGCAAAGCAACGGACACCCCACCTCCTGACGAAACACCCGCAAAAATACCTTCTTTCGCAGCCAAATCCCGTGTAGTTTGTTCGGCAGAGGCCTGATCGACATCAATAATCCGATCTACCCGCTCGGCTTGGTATATTTTTGGGAGATATTCTTTCGGCCAGCGCCTGATGCCGGGAATTTTAGATTCCCCTTCCGGTTGTACGCCGATTATTTGGATGTTAGGGTTTTGTTCTTTGAGAAATTTTGACGTACCCATAATCGTCCCCGTCGTACCCATGGAACTAACAAAATGGGTAATTTGGCCGTGGGTATCCCGCCATATTTCTGGCCCTGTGCCTTCGTAATGGGCGCGGGGATTATCAGGATTGGCAAACTGGTCGAGAATCCGTCCTTCGCCATTCGCCTCCATTTCCCTGGATAAATCAATTGCCGCTTCCATACTGCCTGCCGCCGGGGTCAGGATGATTTCCGCACCGTAAGCTTTCATGGATGCGATACGTTCCGAACTCATATTGTCCGGCATAATCAAGGTCATTTTGTAACCTTTGATGGCGGCCGCCATTGCCAAAGCTATGCCTGTATTGCCGCTGGTCGCCTCAATCAATCGGTCGCCTGGCTTGATTTCACCCCTAGCTTCGGCATGTTTAATCATGCTCAGGGCTGGGCGGTCTTTCACTGAACCGGCTGGGTTATTGCCTTCCAGCTTAATTAGGATGGTATTGCTGGTTTCCCCAGGCAACCGCTGTAACCTGACTAATGGCGTATTGCCGACAAAAGATTCAATCGTAGGATAAGACATGGATTAAAGTGAGAAGTCAAAAACAGTTTTGATTATCCCATAAAATCTTGCAGGAATGAGCAGGATTAGTTAACGCGGGTTTGTAAAAACTTACAAAGGATAAATGCTAAAAAGCTGTTAACCATCCTTGGTTAACAGTAAAGACGAAACCCAACTTACCTTAATAAGCTGGCTATCGTTTTTGTCCAAGGAGTTAAAGTTAACGATTTTTGCTTTTCGGTTGTTAATTATCCTTGTCTTGAATCATACTATATCCCTAAAACAGGAAGCCCCATATACGTATGAATACCTATCAATACGTTATTTTTTGCGACGCTTCCTGATTAACTTACCGCCAGTGGTGGGTTCTTTTGCACCGCTTTGTTTAACCAGCAAATCAAAATCTATTTTTTTATCATCTAAGCTTACCCGCGCCACTTTAACTATAACGCGGTCGCCGATACGGAATTTATTGCCGGTACGTTCACCGATTAACTGGTGGCTAGTAGGGTCGAAATGGAAATAATCTTGACCCAGATTGCTGATATGCACCAAGCCTTCCACATAAATTTCGGCAAGTTCGACAAAAAAGCCAAACGAAGTAACCGCTGAGATAATACCAGGAAACACCTCGCCGATTTTGTCCATCATGTATTCGCATTTGAGCCAACTGACCACATCACGGGTGGCATCGTCCGCCCTGCGTTCATTGGCAGAGCAGGATTCGCCCAGCGTTATCATATCCGGAAAACCATAGACGAACGTTTCCGGTTTATTGCCCTGTAAGCAATGCCTGATGGCACGATGGACCAGCAAATCGGGGTAGCGCCGTATCGGTGAAGTGAAATGGGCATACGCATCCAGCGCCAGGCCAAAATGTCCTTTCAATTCTGGGCTGTAAACCGCTTGCGACATTGAACGCAACAATACAGTCTGTATCAAATGGCAATCCGGCCTGTCTTTAACGGACTCGATCAAAACCATATAATCGAGCGGTGTTGGCTTATCACCACCGCCCAATGATAAGCCTAATTCACCCAGGAATGTTTTCAGGTTCATGAGCTTATCGGCACTGGGACCGTCATGTACCCTAAGCAGCTTGGGCATTTTTTTAGCATTCAAGAATTTCGCAGCAGCCATATTTGCGGTAATCATGAATTCTTCGATCAATTTATGGGCATCGTTACGTACGGTAGGCACGATTTTTTCTATTTTGCGGTCTGCGCCGAAAATGATACGGGTTTCCTGGGTATCAAAATCCATCGCCCCACGTTGTTCACGGCTAACGCGCATGACTTTGTATAAGTCATACAGTTGCTTGAGGTGTGGCAGAATAGTTTTGTGTTTGGCGATCAGTTCCTTATCGCCATCGACGAGTACTTTGGCGACTTCCGTGTAGGTAAGACGGGCATGGGAACGCATGACGGCTTCAAAAAAACGCGATTTGGTAACTTTGCCTTCCTGGTCGATAAACAGCTCGCAAACCATGCACAGCCGATCAACGTCAGGATTGAGCGAACATAAGCCATTTGACAAGATTTCCGGCAACATAGGAATCACTTGCTCAGGGAAATAGACTGAGGTGCTGCGCTTTTGCGCTTCTTTGTCTAGAGCAGAGTTAATCCTGACGTAATGCGACACATCGGCAATGGCAACCAGCAGCTTCCAGCCTTTGGGAGTTTTCTGGCAAAACACCGCATCATCAAAATCCCGTGCGTCTTCGCCATCAATGGTGACCAGAGCTGTCTTCCTTAAATCGGTGCGAGCTTCTTTTGCCGATTCCGGCACTTCAGCCGTCAGTGGTTTTATTTCTTCCAGTAATTCATCCGGCCATTGGTGCGGCAATTCGTGGGAACGAATCGCCATCTCAATTTCCATACCTGGTGCAAGGTGGTCGCCCAACACCTCGATAATTCGGCCTATGGGCTGACGTTGTTTGGTCGGTTGTTCGAGAATTTCCGCGACCACTATTTGCCCTTGCTTGGCTTTACCAACACCGTCTTGGTGTATTAAAACCGTTTGGGCAATATTTTTTTGTTCTGGGACGACGTAAGTAAAACCATCTTCCTTGTACAACCGCCCGACAATCTGGTGCGTATTCCGTTCCAGGATTTCAACGACCGCGCCTTCCCTTCGGCCTTTCTTATCTATCCCGACGATGCGAACCATTGCCCGATCATTGTGCAGTAAGGGGTTCATCTCTCTCGGCGTTAAAAATAGATCATCCGAGCCGTCATCCGGCTTAACGAAGCCAAAACCATCCGCGTGACCGATAACGCGTCCTACAATTAAGTCTTTGTTGTTGACTACGCAGTATTGCTGCACCCGGTTGAACAATAACTGTCCGTCGCGCTCCATCGCCCGCAGTCGGCGGCGCAACGCCTCAAGTTGGTCTTCGTCAACAATGGAGAACGCCTCGGCAATCTCGGCGCGGCGCAGCGGTTTTCCGGTGTGTTCCAGCAGTTGCAGAATATGCTCACGACTAGCTATGGGCTGTTCGTACTTTTCTGCTTCGCGTTGGATGTAGGGGTCTTTTTTTGTGCTGAATGCAGCTTCTTTTTTGGATTTTAATGTCATGTATTTACCAAACGTCTAATGGTTCGAGTCACTTGGCTAACTCACAAAAGGTGAAAGTGTTGCGAACGGATTTAATGAGAAGAGAACTTAAAAATACGGAAATTGTCTAGGGGCTGTTCTCAATTAAAGTATATTTCAATATAAATCAATTGATTACAAAACAATCAACTTTATTAAAATTTTTTATATTCAATAAGTTACGGCTAATTGAGTACAGTACCTAGTTTATTTAAGACGACCACAGACCGTTTACGGTTGCTAGTTGTCCTGTCATCAGTCAAATTCTTCGTCACTTACAGCTTAAGTATTGAAAAAGCCCCTATTCGTCACTAGTACTATCTTAGATTTCGCAAAATACCAGCATGTAAGTGCAATATACATCAGTATAGGTTACGGTGCTGAATTAGATGTAATATCGGTAGATAGCACTTAAGGAATGTTCTGCTCTCTATCTCCGCGCTCAAATGGCAACTGCCGTTTTAAAAAAAATATAGTGTTGGAATGATTGGTCTTGCCACACTCTAGCGGACTGAAATGGTTTAATTAAACGGGACACATCTAGAGGCAGATTTATAAAGTCATTAGAGGTGGCTATGAAAGAACAAACGAAACGGCCAAGTCCGAAGTACATGCTTGAATTTAAATAAGATGCGGCAAAGTTAGTGAATAAAAACGGCTATACTCACCAACAAGCAGCGGATAATCTTGGCATATCCTTGAGCGCGATGGGGCGTTGGGTCAGGGCAGAAAGAGCCCCTACAGCGACATCTGCAACAAAGAAAGCAACCTTGAACCTGACGGATCACTGAGTTGGCCTACTTCATTCGGTCAAATCCTGGCGAAGGATAAAATTGAACTGGCTATTGCCGTATTATCGGGCAAAATAAAGCAGCGCTGATATTAACCACTTTTATCACATTGATTTAAAATATTTTAAAAATTCCGAGGGTTTGGGCTTGCCCCACCCTGAAGCGGCTATTGCTGCGCAGCAAGATAACAGTTTGTGTTTTGAATTAAGAGGATTTTTTATGCTGACCATTAAACCAGAATTAAAGCGGACATTGAAAAAGTTGGCACAGCACAACAAGAACACATTTCGCTTGATAAGATCATCAAGCGGCTCATTAGCCTTTACGCCAAACACAAGCAACCGTCCGAATTGTGGGTGGACATTATTAAGGATTTGCCTGAAACACCCGCTTTTGCTGGTCAAGACCCGTTAGAAATGCAAAAACAAAGGCGCGGCGAAACACCCATGACAAAACAACAGGCGCAAGCCAAGCAAGAATTATGGTTGCTTATGGCAAAAATCCCCAGATCGGTGAGTTTGGCGGATGAGTTAATCCAAGACAGACGGCTTGAGGCAAAAAGGGAACATGTGCTAGTAAACGCTTATAGAGCGGTACTTTTGCGGTATTCTTGCGCTTCAAGTGCGAGATCCAGACTGCGCCGTCTATGGTCGCACGGCAAATGGCACCGTGACGTTTTGCTATGATTGCCCCAGGCTGCCAACCTTGGAAAAGACCCTCCCAGACAGTTTTAGAACTTTCTTGATGGGCACCGTACAAATAATATTCCTGGTTATCGATGACATCCAGCACACCGGGCGCACTATCGGCGGCATTGATTTTTTTGATAATCGTTGCGGCATCGTCATTTGCCCAATCGATTCTGCGCTCTTGTTGCTTCATTTGGGGACGCAGCTCACCACGCACATCGGGTTTTGAATAATCCAATGGTTCAGGTGTAAAAGTCTTGGTTTCGAACCGTTCGACTGCCTGAAGCATCGCCTTGATTGCGGCTTTAGTCACTTCTCGGCGATAGATGCTGGCTTTGCTGGCTTGCCGCATTTTAAATGTTTCGGTCGCCCAAATATCACCGGCATCCATTTCCTCCACAGCCTGCAACACGGTCACACCCCATTCCTGTTCACCATTCATTATCGCCCAGTCCAGGGAAGAAGCCCCCTGGTCGCCGACAATGCCAGGATGGACAATGAGGCAAGTATGATTGCTCCAGACATCTTCCGGAATTTTTTCTTTTAAAAACGGGCAGATAATTAAATCGGGCTGAAAAAATGTCACCCGTTTTCTGATATAGTCAGGATTGAGCGCCAAGGTTATCGAGATGTCATGGCCCAATGCTTCCAACTCCATATGGGCACGTTGACATAAGCCGTTATAGGCTGATGATATTAGTAATATTCTCATGATGTATCTCCTTTATTGGATGTTAACTTTGTGATTATCGTTTGCTAAAGCGGTTAATGGTTTCGCAAAAAAGCGTAGCTATCAGCCTTTCCGGCCATCAACCGCCACACCCGATGTTCTCCCACATGTACATCCCGCTCTCATGCAATTCCAGTTCTCTTAATTGTTGGGTTGCAGTGTGGTGTTTGGTGCGTAACTCAGCCAGTTTCTGGGCGAATTGTTTTGCCGTTACGGTTGCAGCGTCTTGTTTCGCGCCTAGAACGGCTATTTGAACGCTCCATTCTTTAAGTTGGTTCGTTAATGTTTGGCTGTCTTCGTCTGTTGTTTTCATGGCTCATTCCTCATTGGTTTGCTACAAGTCACATGGGTATGTTTTCAGATCGTAGGACTTGTTGAAAGCCGCTTAATGGTGGGCAAAACTGCCTACCCACCTTTCCAACTAACCGTGATCAAAGCGGCATATCAGCAAACTTCCCGGTACAATGCACAATCCGCGAGGTGTTATTTTGAATGACACCTTCCACAAATTGCGGGCCGCCAAATGAGGTTCGCGTTCGGGTGGTGAAAACGCGAGTATCGAAGCTTTTGTAAGATCCAATACTATTGCTGACGTTGACATCGGGTAGCAGCAAGGTCAGCGTATCGGTACGAAGGTCGGGGACGGCAGCTCGGGTGATGGTCAACAGGTGTCCTAGTACCGTGACTTCATCTGTAATTTCTGCACCGCGCCCGATAAAATCTTTGTCGCCAATCGTAAACATAAGGACAGGGGAAGGCACTAGATCTGACGTTGCGTAATTGACGTAAAGCCCGCTTCCTCTGCATTGATAAAGGTTCGCAGGTGTTGCGGCAAAACTAACGGCGCTAAATAAGGCTAGGCCCAGGGATAGTAAAATTTTCATAATAATCACCTAAAAATAATAAGTTTTAAAAAGATTCGACGTTACATTTTTTAACATCGAATCCGTTTGCAATACCGTAGGTTGTGGTGTTCCGTGCAGCCATCATAAATAAAGGCATCCATCCCGCGTGGGCACGAACAGCACGTACCCACCCTACTTGGCTACATTCAGCACATCCTACGGACTAAGAATTAAAGTGAGCCAATAAGTCCGAGTCGTCGTCCTGGAGACTCGGTGTTTCATCGCTTAATTTTCCCGTTACTGATTTTGCACCAGCGTTGATTGCGTTCCTTCAAAAGCGACTTCTTTTCTACTTCCATCAGGATTGGTCACGACTTTAAAGCAGTCCATGTTAATGTCGTAAGGCTCTACTACGTTGCTAAATGACTTATGTACGGTAATTAAATAATTACCCGCACCGGCACCTCTCATGGTCACTCCAGTATTTCTATTCTCCAAGGCGTTGGCGGTCAATGCGCGCCCATTAGGCACGATGACTTGCATGCTGATCGATTCCGCTGCACCCCCGATTTTATTGCCAACTTCAGCGATAACATGGGTAGTCCCTATTGGACAACTTAGTGAGTAAACATCGGTCGCAAATCCGGCTGTGTTCAAGAATACCGAAGGGCCGTAATATAAATCGGCCAAGGCCACAGACATGTTGGCTGATGCCGCAATAGCTAGGATCGCCAGACGGGCGCTTTTACGTATAAATGTTTTCATGATAATTCTCCAAAAATAAATAAAATGGTTTGTATGGGTTAGTAACATTTTTGTACTAACCCACACAGTTCAATGGTTACTTGATGTCGATATAATTGACTTTTTCAACACCTTTGTTATCGCAGGTGCCGGTGCCGACAATTTGAACGGTTTTACCAACTTGGTAGGCGGCGACCACGGCATCAGTCCAGTTTTTACCCAAACCGGTATGTGCGTTTTCAAAGGCATACCAATTGCCGAAACAAGGGCCTGTAGTCGTACTGAACATTTCGATACTGGTTCTGGCTGGCGATGCGACTGTTTTGTTTATACGGACGGTTTTCACCCGCGACGTTGCCGTGCTGGCAAAAACGCTTTGTTGAAACACAGCAAGTCCTACTACGACCAATAATGTTTTTACGATAAGTTTTTTCATGATCTATTCCTTATGTCAGCGATGCTGACGATTACATGGATAATGCTCATTTACGAGAAGCCGTAAGTGAGGATGGCTTGTTAATTATTCACCATCGATAATTGAGTCGTTTGAGGCTTTAAATGGGTTCAAAAAAATTGCTCAGGAATTTTTTTATTGTTATTTAACGGGGTCATTGCACGAACCAAAATCTGCTTCGGAGGTAAAGACATTCAAATTCTTCTAAGCAATTGGGCTTTTGTATTTGATGACTTTTATATGGGGCTATTTGTCAGTATTGACCCTGGATTTGCCCCGTTCGTGAAAAGGAATTCAGTTAAGCTGGTACTTACAGTGCTTATATTGTGTAATAGCATTGTGGAGCTTATTTGCGTTTTGTTTATCATCTCATCTATGCGCAAAAATTTAATTGAGCCGAGAATGGGTAGAGAGGCTAAGCCCCCGTCATAGGGGCATTAAATAAATGCAGTCGGAGAAACTATGACGAAATCAACGGTGATGTACTGGAATCCCCTGGCTTTCGAAAGTCGCGGAAAATGGTCGCCCATCGAAGGGCTGGAAGGCATGGCCGAAGAACTAACTTTGAGCATCGACCAAATGACTGGTGAGTACACCAGGCTAACCCGCTTCCTGGCCGGTGCCGATACCTCGCTTTTCGGCGGTAAAACCCACCCTTATCCCGAAGAGGTATTCATTGTCAGAGGCCGTTTGTTCGATCAAGCATTTGACCTGTGGCTAGAAGCAGGCCATTATGCCAGCCGACCTCCCGGCGAAATGCACGGGCCATTCAAAACGGATGTCGGTTGTGTTGTCTTGGAGATATCGTTTCCAAATCGGGTTTCTGACGGCGATATCACCTAACGTCGCGGTCAAATATTTGACGATCCAAAAGCAAGCCGCTCCTAATATTTAAGTTATATTTTTTTGTTTGATTTTACCTATGCAAAAATGGACAAGTAGCTTTAATCTATAAAGTTTGAGTAGTTTTTGAAATTTTCGCTTAATTTTAAGGACATTGCTCAAGAAGACCCGCCTTTAAACAAATTTCAGCACCCATCAAACCATCAACAAATTCAGGCTTTTGCAGGCCACCGCTACGATGAAAGACTTCTTCGGTCAGCTTCCGGAATAATTTTTCCACGGGTTGCCCTGGGGTTGATAGGAGTTCGAGCAATACTTGCGTGTATAAACTGTGTTCGTTCTCTCCACCGTCACTCGCCAATTGGCCCGGCCCGGTCGAATAAGCGATCAGTGTGCCGCTAGACTTGCGCTCATTACTTAAGCCTAAGCTGCTCAACACGCCTCGGCATTGACCCACCGGACATATGGTCACCCGGCAAGTATCCAGAATAATAATACTGGCACCCTGCTGCAGCCCATCCAGGCTCCGCCTGAGCTCGTCAAGCATATAACCGGTATGCGGGATTTCCGAAGGTAAACCTAGGTTAGCGTCCGTGGGTATCAGGTAATTCTTGCCTTCAAATTGAATGCCATGACCGGCATAGTAAACTAGGCGCAACTCGCTAAGCGATGCTTTGTGATGGAAAAAATCGAAGACCTGTTGAACCATGCTTTTTTGGTCCAGATTGGTAAAATAATCCACTTCAAAACCCAAAGCGGTGAGGGCATTTCTCACTGCCTGGGCGTCATTTTCCGGATTCTTGAGGTTGCCGATGTTGTAACGGCTGTTGCCGATCACTAAGGCAACCCGTTTTGAGTGCGTATTTATGGGAACTTGAGAAATAGGCTTATTCGCGGCTGAGGTCACACTAACGAACAGTAGCGATAACAACAATACTGTTTTAAGCATTTGAAGGGATAGCTGAATGCAAGTTATGTTCATCAACGTAACCTCATCAACGCTCGAGTGGTAATTCCGGCAGGATTTGCACGGACTCAATAATCTTTGAATTTATTACTTCTTTTTGTGCTTCAGTTATCGTATCTTCCGGCACTTTAACTAGATATTTACCAAGCTGGCCGGGTCCGCCGAGTAAAGACCCTCGAATCTTAACTAATAACAACCGGATATCTGCTTCGGGCGAAGTTGACTTAAAGGTAATCTCTAACACAGGCCCCTGAAATTGAGATGGAGTCGTCACCGAACGCCATTGGTTTTGTTTCGGTAGTGTAGTGCCAACACGCGATAATAACAAAGTCGTAATTGCTCCGGTTTGTAGCAGGATTAAGGTCACGGCAACAGCCCATTTTGGATTCAGCAATAAGCTGTTAAATGCGCCTATAAAACGATTGACGACGCTGTTTCGCCTATCCGGAGATGTCGGCTGTGTTGAGCCTTCCTCGGCTCTAATCCGGCTCATTAACGTATTCAAACCGTAATCCAGCGGATAGTCAGGTAACTCGTTAAGTAATGTGTTTTTTAGTGCCTTTTCGATTTCAACTTCTGTTGCCGCCTGTTGATGTTCAGCTACATACTGTTCCATCCAGGCTGTTTTAATTTCATCCAATTGACCGTTAACATACAAAAGCAGCCATTGCTGAAATTGTGTACGGTGTTCTTGTTCATTCACCATGATCAATTCCTCCCATTAAGCGCTTTTTTAGGCAGTTCTTAATACGTAAACGGGCATAATGTAACCTTGTTTTTATAGTGCTTTCCAAGCAGTTGAGAACCTGGGCAATTTCGTGGATATCTTGGTCTTGAATATAAGCTAAGTGTAAAACCTCTCGATGCGCATCGGATAATTTGCCCGCAGTAAATAAGCTTTCCAAGCAGTATTTTAAGCCTTGTTGAATTTGCTCTTTATGGATCAGGTCGCTAATGGATATGTCCTCAGAAGGCAGGGTTTCTTCTATTTCTTCTATGGAAATGTGGTTGATGACATTTTTTCGAAGACGGTCGATTGTTTTGTGTCGGGCGATTCCAAGCAGCCATGTTTTGAATTTGGATTCGCCACGGAATCGATCCGGCTGTTTCCAAACTTCAAAAAAAGTATCTTGAACAACTTCTTCAATCACTGTGGCATCCTGAGTAAACGTTTTAAAAATGTAATTCCTGACTGAGCGGTGATATTCAAGGTATAAGCTTGATAGTGCCTGTTCTCTTAACGACTTTGAGTTTCCATTGGCAATTTTTTCGAGCAATGAAAGTATCTGTTCTTCCGTTAAACCCATGTTCTTATCTCTAGTAGTCGAAACAAACTCGTTATGAGTTCAAAAATAAATTATTGCAAGGTAATTTTTAACAGTAATTGCAACAAAAATCTGGTAGCTTTGATCTCTTTACCGTGAATGATTAAGATTTGTAATTCACCTTTTCAGTCGAAAAGCTGGTAATTTTTATAATTCTACGAAGCCTTTAGCCACATTTTACAGTGGTTATTATCTTGGGTGCTTGGCTCAACCTGTAGTATAACCTTTTATTCACAACGTCATTTTTTCGGGCATTAGTGTCACATTGATTAGTAGCTTTCAAATTTTGCAATCAGGTATCAGATGAAGAAAGTAGTCATTTTTCTAACGATTACCCTTTTTGTTAGCATGAATCATGTTGTTGCCGATTCCAATCGCCAATTGATTCCAGCTAGCAACGTGGAAACGTTGCTGAGCCAAGGCAGCGAATATCAACGCTCCGGTTTTTATCTGGAAGCACAGAGCACTTATCAAGCGGCGTTGCTCGCAGCGCAGCGACAAAATGATAAGGGAGAACAAGCGTTTGCTCAGAGCGCTCTTGGTTATATTGCCTATTTGCAGCATCATCCGGATCAGGCCGCCCCGTTGTTGCAGCAAGCATTGATCAAGGCAAAACAGGCCAAAGAATTCGATTTAGTGGCCGTTACCGAGTATTACAGCGGCTTGACAGCGCAAAGCAGAAATCACAATGACCAAGCGCAAATGTACCTTCAACACGCTTTAAATTCAGCGAGGCAGTTAAGGAATCAGGAACTCGCTGCGCGCTGCCATCTGGCGCTTGCTCAAATGGCGGGTACCCTCTCTGGGTTTAAACAACACCAGCAACTCGCACTGACTAGCATTAATTTAATGACAGACCCAGCATTAGCGGGTGAATTACGTTTGATGCTTTCCGAGCAATGGCTTGATCATCCCCTATTACCGCCTTTAACGGTTGCGAATGGCGCACAAGAGCAGCGGCTTGCGATACTGCATCAACAACTGACGCTGTCATATTCGCACCTTCCAGCAGAAAGTCACCGCTCACTTGCCCGGTATTTCGGGTTATTAGGCCATGTCTATGAAAGCCAGCAGCGGTACCAGGAAGCACTGACCCTTACTCAATCGGCACTAGAGCAATTACAAACCATCAACGCCGAAGACTTAAAGGTATTTTATAATTGGCAAGCCGCCCGCCTTTATACAGCACTGCAACAAAAAGATGCCGCAATCGCCAGCTATCGCCGCGCGATTAGCGCCATGCAAGCTATTCGGCAGGATATTCCGGTAACTTATCAAAACGGCAAATCATCATTTTTACAATTATTCGGTCCGTTGTATCGTGGCGCAGTCTCTTTGCTATCTGAATCATCGAAAACTAAGGGAACAGTAAGCCAAAATCCGTATTTGGCAGAAGTTCTCGGCTTAATGGAACAATTAAAACAAACGGAATTGGAGGATTTTTTCAAGGACAGGTGCTTATTGACCGACTTTCAAGGCAGCTTAGCAAAGACTCAAAACATTAAGACAGCAATTTTTTATCCGGTAATGCTTGATGACCGCATCGAGTTGTTACTGAGTATCAACAATCGTTTATACCAGCATACACTTACAATTGAAGGCGAACTGTTAGATAAGCAGATCAAAAGTTTTGCCGGTCAATTGCGTTACGGACAAAATTATCAACAGGCAGCACAGCAGTTTTATGATGGCTTGATCCGCCCTATAGAGCCGCTTTTACAGGCGAATGCCATTGATACTATCGTTTACGTACCAGATAGTTCGTTACGATTGTTACCGTTAGCCGCCTTTCATGATGGTCAACATTATTTTATAGAGCGCTATGCCGTTGTCACTACCCCCAGTTTAGCGTTGATTTCTCCCGCGACACAAAAAGTCATGAATAAAACTTTGTTGGCAGGATTGAGCGAGCCAAGCATTGAGGTTGCGGCGCAACTCTCAGGTAAGCTGCTTAACAAACTACTGGGGGAAACCGTTAACAGTCGGGGTTTAAGCGGCAACAACAGTCCCGTTGGGTTAAGATCAGTCGCGGCGAAGTTACGCAAAGTTGGCGGTATTTCTTCTACAAAATCGAATGCCGATAATCTACACGAAATTGCGCAAAGCTTGGCCCTACCCGGTGTTAAAGCCGAAATTGACAGCTTAGCCGCCAAACTACCCAATCAAGTGCTATTCAATCGCAACTATACCTTGCAAAACTTTGACCATGCCGCCAAACAAGCCGATTACAGCAGTATACATATCGCTTCACACGGTTTTTTTGGTAGCAGTTCAGAAGATAGTTTTATTTTGACTTACGATAAGGTACTAGGCATTGATCATTTGGAAGCCTTAATAAAGGATCGGGGGCAAGCACAATCGCTTGATCTGTTGGTTCTAAGCGCCTGCCAGACTGCAGAAGGCGACGACCGCGCGCCCTTGGGGTTAAGCGGGGTAGCCCTAAAAGCAAAAGCCAATAATGCCTTAGGCGCATTATGGCCGATCAATGATGAAGCCACCGTTAAATTAATGCTCCGGTTTTATGATGGCTTTATCAATCAGGGTTTAACCAAGGCTAAAGCACTACAACGTGCGCAGATCGATTTACTACAAAGTAAAGCGATGACCAACCCGTTTTTTTGGGCGCCGTTCATTTTGGTTGGCAATGGCTTGTAAACACTTAAGGATAGGGCTAAAAATAACTTACCGCTCGGGAACAGAGAAAATTTTTCCGTTTTCTATTTCGGGAAGTATTTTTAAGGAATCCTTATTAATCTGTAGGGTGCGTTTTACGCACCTATTGGTGCATACAATGCACCCTACACGACTTAATTTAGCATAGTCACCTGATGGGCTGTCATTTCGACCGTAGGGACGACTGCAAGGACAGATATATTGCTCCTGCAATATCTGCATTCACCACATCCCTGTGGCTCAAGCAGGAGGTAGAGCAACGCAGGAGCAGTTGCCGAGAAATCTTAAACGCATAAGCGTGAATAAAAGCTCAAGATTCCTCGCTTTGCTCGGAATAACAAAATACGCTGAATAGTTACAACAGGACTAAAGATGAATAAAAAAACCATATTAGCCGTCATCTGTTTCTTGACTATCTCGACGCCTTGTCTGGCCGAAATCACGACCGATGGCACCGTTGGACCGAAAGGGCAATTATCGGGTCCGCAGTTCCGTATCGGTCAGGAGCTGGGATCGCTACGCGGCAATAACTTGTTCCACAGTTTTGGTCGCTTTAACCTGAACAGTTCCGAAAGCGCGACGTTTACAGGAAATAGCCATATTCAAAATGTCATCAGCCGTGTAACCGGCGGTGCGCTATCAAGTATAGCTGGTACGCTAAAATCGGAGATCGGCAGTGCGGCATTTTATTTCATCAATCCAGCAGGTATTGTCTTTGGTCAGAATACGCAAATTGATGTGCCAGGGGCATTTTACGCCAGTACTGCCGGGGAACTGAAATTCGCCGACGGCACAAAGTTTAGCGCAGACCACCCACAAGCCAATACCGTAAGTATGGCTGCACCTGAAGCCTTTGGTTTTCTGGGTAAGCAAACCGGTACGATGGACCTAAACGGTGCTGAGTTGGTGTTTAAACCAGGGACTGCCGTGCAACTCAGCGCGGCCAAGATCACTATGGATAAAGCAAGCCTTACCGGCGAAGGCATGGACTTGCAATTGGCTGCGGTGGGAGATGCCAGGCAGGATGTGGGTGTTGCAACCTTGCCCAACCAAGCCTTGGCGGGCGCTATTTCCATTAATAATACGGTATTGGATGCGTCCGGTAATGGTAAAGGGCGGATCGCGGTGAGGGCTGGGGATGTGAAAGCTTTAAAGTCCGGTGTTTTTGCTAATAATAATGGAAATGATGATATGCCTAAAAATCAGGGTATCGATATGCGGGTTGACAACTTGCTATTAGATAATAGTTTTGTAACCAATTACGCCCTTAAAATAGGTGACGCTGGTACTATAACTGTGAACGCACAAAAGGAATTAACTTTAATTAATCGTGGAACAATTGCTTCTTTAGTATTTAACGAAGGTTATGGCGGAGCAATTGTAGTCAAAGCAGGAAAAATAAGTATTGGTGAGCAAAAATCCGAATCAGAAGCAGGTATTTTATCGCTTGCTAACGAAGGTACTGGGAAAGCCGGCACTGTTAACGTGACAGCAGAACAAGGACTCTCAATTTTCAATAGTGGGTTTATTGCTACCTCAACATTTACCGAAGGTGATGCTGGTAACATCACTGTTAAAGCAGGAGAAATACTAATTAATGGTCATAAATCAATAACGCCTACGGGTATCTTTTCGGATGCTAATGTTAATAAAGGAAACGCAGGCATTGTAAACATCAGTGTAGAAAGGGAACTTAAAATATACGATGGTGGGCGTATTTCTACCATTACCTTTGATAAAGGTAATGCAGGGACTGTGAACGTCGAGGCAGAAAAAATACTAATTGATAACTCGCAGGAAAAATTGGCAACAGGTATTGCTTCGGTAAACGCCAAAGGTTCAAGTGGAAAATCTGGTAACGTAAACGTCACCGCCCAAAAGGAGTTGGTACTGGCCAATGCTGGAGTGATTTCTACCAATACGTCCGGCACACAAAATGCAGGTAATGTAATGGTCAAATCAGGAAGTATAACTATTGATGGACAAAACTCACAATTTCTCGCTGGTATTACTTCAGATTCTAACAGTGTTGGAGATGCTGGCACTGTAAGAGTCAGCGCAGAAGGGGAATTGAAGATTGTCAATGGAGGACGTGTTTCATCTATTACACAAAATGATGGCGATGCCGGAATAGTGAATGTGAAAGCCGAAACAATAAAAATTAATAACCTTATTAACCCAGGGATTTTTACGGGTATTTCCTCAGCTGTAGCGCAACAGAATAGAGGTAGCCCTGGAGTAGTAAATGTTACTGCTACAAAATCCATATCAATGACGGCAGGCGATATCAGTATTAGCTCAGGTAAATTTTCTGATAATCTTGCCAAAAGAAATGCAAAAATAACCGTTACCGCGCCTCAGTTAAACCTAAACAATAACAGTCATATTACTACCGAAGCCCTTGGAAACCTTCCTGCCAGCCCCATTGAAATCAACACCTCACAGCTCAGCATGGATAATAGCTCAATCACAACCGCTGCCAACCAGGGCGATGGCGGCCCTATCACCATCAATGCCAACGATTGGGTGCAACTCAAAAACAGTCTTATTACCACCTCGGTAGCCAATTCACTGGAATCTTTTGGCACAAACATCGGAAACGGTGGCGACATTACATTAAATACCGACGTATTAGTCATGGATACCGGGTTTATTCAGGCCAATACAAATGCAAAAAATGCCAGCGGCGGCAACATCAATCTTAATGTCAAACAACTGGTTGCGAGTAACGGCAACTTGCAAAGTGGAGACGACAAGCCATTAACCTTTAAGCCCAATTCTGGTATTAACGTCATCCAGGCCGCCTCGCCAAACGGCATAAACGGCACTATAACCAACACCGCACCGCAACTTAATATCGTTGGCGCACTGGCTGGTCTCAATACACCTCAACTTGATCTGAATCGCGTCGGTCACGATCCGTGTTCCAGCACCGTACAACAAAGCACCATGAAAAAACTGGGCAAAGGCGGCATTCCTTACTTCAACAAAGGCCAGGATGGTTACACCCTAGATCGCTTGCTGCCCAAAAAGCAAGACAGACCATCGCAAACCACTTACCTATCACAGGCCTTACCCCATAGTCACGATTGCCAACTCAAAACAAAGCATCCACGACCACAAGGCGTGACGAAACAAGCGGGGTAAAAAATGCCTAACAAACTATTGCCTAGCCTGTCATTCTTTCTTTTATGGGCAGTCTTTACGTCCTGTGAAGCGCGCAATAACCCGTCCAGCCGTCTTAGCGAACAAAAGCAAACGCTGCCTGAATTTTCGAAGGATACGGATAAAAAACCGTTTGTATTGCCGCCCATAGAAGAAAGCAAATCCCCGGCAAAGAACACAGGGCTTAAAGTAACCATTAAACGTGTTGTGTTTTCCGGACACAGCGTTTTCGACGAAGACCTACTGCAAAACTTAGCCAAACCCTTTTTAAACCATGCCATTGATGTTGGCGACCTGGAAGAATTACGTTACCAGATAACACAGCAGTACGTTAAAAATGGCTATGTCAATTCCGGTGCGATTATCCCCACGCAAACTTTTAAAGACAACACCCTCAACATACAAATCGTTGAAGGCAAGCTATCTGAGGTCAATGTTGCTGGCAATGGCTGGTTACATCCGGACTATATCCGTAAGCGCCTGCTAGACGACAAGCCATTCAACACACAAACTTTTCAAGATCGCTATCAGAGGCTGTTAAATGACCCTTTAATAGAACAGATCAACGGCAACCTTAAACCTTTGCCGCAACTCGGGGAGAGCGCACTTGATTTACAGGTAACACGCACCACGCCTTACCAGTTAGCCTTGCACTTCAACAACTACAATCCACCCAGTATCGGGGCGGAACAACTGCAAGTGGAGGCTTGGGTCAGAAACCTGACCCGCTGGGGGGATAAATTCGATTTCCGTTTTGATACAAGCCAAGGCTCGGATATTTTCGCAGGCGGCTTGACGATGCCGCTAAATTCGTACGGCACTGTTTTCGATTTCCACTTTGAAACCGGACGATCTTCTGTCGTAGAAGAACCGTTAAACAAAATCAATATCACCAGCCAAGTGACGAATTTCAACTGGACGTTGAATCACCCTGTCTACCAAACAGCTGACCAAAACTTAACTCTTGGTGTCAGTTTGGGGACTCGGTTTAATCAGGCCGGCTTATTAAGCAACCCCTGCTTTGCATTTAACGACGCGCCTTGCAAAACCAAAGTAGTGGCTTTGCGTTTTATTCAAGATTACAGCGGGCGTTTTGAACACCATGTTTTTGCCTTACGCTCGGTCTTCAGTGTTGGTTTAGGTGGGGTATTTGATTCGACAGTTCAAGCGGATTCAAAAGGGCCAGATAGTCGTTATTTCGCTTGGTTAGGACAAATGCAAACTGCGTGGAAAGTGATGGATAACGGGGCGCAATTACGATTACGAGGAAACCTGCAACTCAGCAATGAAGCCTTGCTTCCTCAAGAACGGATCGCAGTTGGGGGTGTTTATACTGTTAGAGGTTATCGAGAAAATGAACTGGTACGCGATAACGGTTATAGCGGCAGTATCGAATTCCATTACCCGCTGTTCGCAATGCAGGGAACTTATGCCAATCAACTGACAGTCTTTCCATTTATGGATGTTGGCGCAGGCTGGAATAACCAAGATAACGCCGACTATTTGCATGCTATCGGCATCGGCATGAGTTGGCAGGGCTTAAAACATTTCAAGGCGGATTTTTACTACGCCCATGATATCCATCAAGCGACTCAAAAAGCCTCACACGATCTTCAGGACGATGGCATATTTTTCAACCTTTCGATGTATGCTTTTTAATTCAGGACTTTTGCACGAAAGAGAAAAAGCCTTTCGAAATATACCTTGTGAGGTTTGACACGGAACAAGACTTTGATAGCTTCAAGCAAGACGAAGAACGAAAGAAGTTTTTGCATTTAAAAGAAAAGTACATTAAAACATCCCTTTTGATTAAAGGCAGTCTGGCCTAAAAATTAGCCGATTAACTATAGCCATGATCCTCGAAGTAGCTCACCTATCTGTCCGACCAAACCATACCGGTGAGTTCGAATTTGCTTTTCGTCATGCGCAAACAATCATTGCGGCTATGCCGGGTTATATTTCTCACGAGTTGCAGCGGTGTGTTGAGCGTGAAAATGAATACATCCTACTTGTTCGCTGGGAAACGCTTGAAGACCATGAAGACGGGTTTCGCGGATCACCTCAATATCAAGAATGGAAAAAATTGTTGCATCATTTTTATGAGCCTTTCCCAGTCGTTTTACATTATGAACCAGTGCTAGGCACAAATGGTCAGAAATAAAAAAATCAGCCAAGCACTTCACTCCCCAAAAAGGCATTAATGTTAAAGATAAGCATCCTATACCCGAACACAAAAGGTTCACGATTTGATCTTCCTTATTACGTTGACACGCACATGCCGATGTCTATTAAGCTCCTGAGTACTCATCCTGGTTTCAAAGGTGTCTCAGTGGAACGTGGGTTAAGTGGCGGAATCCCTGGAACTAATGCAGCATACATAGCCATGTGTCACTTCTTGTTTGATTCTGTTGAAGACTCATGGCTGCATTCATCTCTCATTCCGCAATACTCCAAGGTGATATGCCAAATTACACAGATATAGAACCCGTTATTCAGGTTAACGAAGTACTTATATCTCAATGACAGGTTAAAGTACAAGTAGCCCGCTTTAGGAGAACGGGATGAAATATCACGTTATCACTATCGACATCTTGTTGGTCGCATTGTTACTCTACATTGTCGGGTTTTGGTGCTTTTGCGTTCATTGTAGGCAGCGCTTGTGAACTTTGGTTCTGGGTGCGGCTACTTATTTCAAGGTGCACTCCATCAATAAGCCTTACAAAGGCTACCTCAAACTAAATAGTTGGAATATTAACAAAAGTTGTTTTTGTGTTGTTCTTAAGCGTCAACGCAATTGGTTAGCTTAACTATAAGGTTTCATGAAAAGAACTAACTCCAAGATAAAGTTTGAAATAAACGGAATATAGGGATATGTTTTGATTAAAAAGAGCTTTATGTGAATGTCTGTTAGCCGGAAAATGACTAAACCTTGCGTCTGTCCGAGAAGGGTTGGTTGGGGCTGCTCAACTAACCAATAAATGTGTTCATTGTCAGCGGCTGCTTTCAGTGGAATAGGTTATATTTTTTGTTCGCAAATAATGTGGGTCTTGGGCGATGTTTGCAGGCTGTTTGCAAAAAATGCGGGTTCATTCGCAATTAATTTGGGTCGAATGAGGCGGGTATTCTCAAATAATTCGAGCCGAAAAAGCGGATGCTAGCAGGTCTCAGGGATTATGTTCGCAGACTGCTACAGCTAATGAAAGCCAAACAAGAACAAAAATCCCAAGTTGTTCGCAACAAATATACCTATCCAGTTTAAAGAATACGTATTAGGCATGGTATTTTTGGAAGAAATAATTTGTAGGTTAGAATGTAGCACTAGGTATACATTTTTTACGACTATTGAATGGCTTGTTAAAATGCTTACGATCTGTGAAGTTTAAAGAAAGGTTTTCAATAACACATGCAAATCAAACAACTACTATTCATTGCTTTCACAACATCCATGCTTACTGCTTGTGCGGAATTCGGGGGGCAACCGCCAGCGCCGGTATTTGGCGGTCAATCTGGAAATAATGGCAATGATCCGTATTTGGGAGAACCTAGCAACCCTGAGCAAGTTCCACAACAGCCTCCTCAGGTTATTGAAACGAAACCACTTGAAGGCTTAGGTAAAGCACCGGAAATGGTAGAAATTAAGCCAGACTTACCACCACCTGCAGCAGAGCCAAGCGTAGATCCTACACAACCTGCTGAAACAACTGATCCGTTTGAGGCCGTACAGCAGGATGAAAATCCAGCAGAAACCCCAGTGTTGCCGGAAACTGAACATCCGGCGGAACAGCCAAAACCGGCTGAGATTGTTGAGCCAATTGCTCCTCCCGTGCCAGAACCACCTAAAGAACCAGAAGCGTTAGTGCCATTGGAAACGTTTGCTCCGCAATCTCCCGCAGTAGGCTCGTTGGTTATGGCTGCCAATGAGAATAGCCAAAGTGGTAATCAGGATTCAGCCGTTGCTTCTATCGAGCGGGCTATCCGAATCGAACCGAGAAACGCCACACTCTACTATAGATTAGCCGTATTGCGGTTAAAGCAATCAAAACCCCGATTAGCAGAAGATATCGCCAGAAAAGCCGCGTTATTGGCGGTTAACGATAATGCTTTGAAAAAACACAGTTGGTTGTTGATTGCGAATGCGCGGGAATTACAGAAAAATGTTGCGGGTGCCAGGAAAGCTAAGGCCGAAGCTGATAAATACTGATTGCACGGAGCAAGCAAAATGATAGTTGCGTTTTTATGGGAATCGCCAATAATTTCCCCTTCCTAGGGGAAAGGGAGAGGTTAATAACCACTTGATTTTAAAATCCTCATCCCACCCTTCTACTACAGGGAGAAGGGTGTTTTTGAATTTATAGAGGTTAACTTATGTTTGCGCCGCAACCTAACCGGAACTAAGCACAATAAATCCAGTCCCAACGCCATGAAATTCAGTCCTTGTCATATCTTTTTTGCACTGGTGCTCGTGCTATTTCCTGTTACCTATCAAGCTGAACTCAATACTAAAATCGATTTGCCCGATATGGGCGATTCTTCCGGAACCATCATCACTCCCGCAGAAGAAAAGGAATTAGGCGAATATTTTTTCAGGAGTTTGCATTCCCAAATTACAATCAATCAGGATGCAGAAATTCAGGAATATATTCAAACAATTGGTCAAAAGCTGGCAGCTAATAGTGATGCCCCTAGCTTACCGTTCCATTTTTTTGTCGTGTTGGAAAACGACATCAATGCGTTTGCAGGGCCTGGCGGCTATATTGGGGTCAATTCCGGTTTGATCGTTTTGACCGAAGCGGAAAGCGAGCTGGCTTCGGTAATGGCGCACGAAATCGCCCACGTTACTCAACGGCACTTATACCGTGCAGCAGAGGCCGCTGGCCGTTTGTCGCTGCCGACGATGGCGGCAACTATCGCGGCAATATTGTTGGGCACACAGTCGCCCGCTTTGGGGCAAGCCGCGATTATGGCTATTATGGGCAGCAGTGTGCAATTCCAGATTGATTTTACCCGTGAAAATGAAATGGAAGCGGATCGAGTGGGGATGCAGACTTTACAGGAAGCTAGGTACGATCCCCGCAGTATGCCGACTTTTTTCGAACGTCTACAGCAATCCAGCCGCTATTACGGAAAAGATGTGCCGGAGTTTTTACGGACTCACCCAGTTACTGCATCGCGTATATCAGACACCCGTGGACGGGCAGAAACCTATCCCTATAGACAATATCCAGATTCCTTAAGTTATCAATTAATCAGGGCCAAGCTTAAGGTTTTAGCCAGTAATGACGATGCTGCAACGACAAAACAGTTTCAGTCCGGTTTGACGCAAGGCACAACCGAACAACGGACTGTCGCAAGGTATGGCACGGGCTTGGTGGCACTTAAAGCGCAAAGATATATCGAAGCGGAGTCGATTTTTCAGCAATTGGCAAAACAAAATCCAGGCCAATCGCACTATGCCACCGCGCTTGCCCGTACCGCGCTTGAGTCCAAAAATTATCGGCTTGCCCTTACACGCTATCAGCAACTCACCGAACAATTCCCCAGTAACGAAGCCATTAAGCTCGAATATATTACTGCTTTGGTGAGGTCAGGGGATTCTGTTACAGCAAAGAAAAGTCTATCTTCTTTGCCTTATAAAACGCAAAGCCTTCCTGTTTATTATGAATTGATGGCGCAGGTACATAATGATTTAAAAAAACCGGCAGAGTCACATCGTTATCTGGCTGAATACTATTATGCCATGGGGCAAATTCAGGATGCGATCTTCCAAATCAGATTAGCACAACAATCAAAAGGGCTTAATCAGCATTTGTCGGCTATATTGAGGGAAAGGCGTGATTTCTTTTTGCATGAACAAATTGAAGCTAGACGCGGTCAATAATTGTCATAAACCATTTCTGAACCTAAGCTTAATGGAATCAATCTTAGGTCAGCTTGTGCTTACAAATTTAGTAAATAGCGATTCCTTACTTTTTGTAACTGACTGTAATAAAATGTGATTTTTAAGGAAGTGCTAATTAATTTAAAAAATACTATTTTTTGTTGGACAAGAGCATTTTTTCGGATATACAATAGTCCCAGCTTTTCGGAGCGATGCCGATTTAACCGTCGGTATAGAGGGGGAAATAGCCTTTTAGGCTATTGATATATAACAATAATAAAAAAGTAATTCTGCTTGAGTTAAGTTGTACAGGCGACACACAGTACAATGAAATAATAACTATAATTAAGACTCAACATGCCCGCTTTATGCGGGCTTTTTATTGCCTGTTAGTTTGTGCGACTGAATTATAATCTTGCTCATGAAAGCTCCTTTGTTGAAACCAGCCGACTAGCTGCTTAGCTGATCGGGCTTGTTTCAATCACAAGCGGCAAATCCTGAAGCTATAGGAATACACAAAAAATAACGTGATTCAGCCATGCTTTTTATCAAGCGGAGACAGTAACCAGCATTGATATTAATCGCATAAGTCTGACCACACCCAGCAACATACAGGCCATTCCCTGGAGTAAGGGAAATAAGTAAAAATCGGCTGATTAACGCAGTAAACTAAATGCTTCGCAAAATTTGTTTTGTAATGCCATTAACCGTACATTGTATATATACCAACCCCCTTATTATCAGGGCAATCGCGCTTAAATCACCCCGAGACGCGAAGTAAATAATCGTAATCCCAACCGATTTTTAACCGTTTGATCTTGATGCCGACCTTAGCAGTTTTTTCAGTCTTAATGGGATTCAGGCCGTTGGCACCGATCAAATTTTGACCAGGTAATCCACGTATACTGCTTAGCACCAAAAGTAAACTGTAATCCAGAACAATCCTTAAGCTTATTTGCAAGCCTCGACCTGGCGTGCGGTATCATAGGGCATTAGGCTTTAATTTTCCTCAGTTCAGTTAAGGCTTCATCAAGTCTTAAAGTCTTTGCTCAAACAACCCCAAATGTTCCTGATAACCCGGCAAACCTAATCTCGCCCCCGACTTCGTACAACAAAGCGCTCCCGCCGCACTGGCGTAAGCTAAAACCTCATTCCACGATAACCCCAAGGCTAATGCCGCTGCATAAGCGCCGTGAAAGGCATCCCCTGCCCCAGTCGTATCAACAGCAACAATAGGAAATGCCAGTAACGCACCATGATTATCCTCGCGTTGCCAGATTAAGCCCTGCTCCCCTAAAGTAATTACCGCTGTGGCCGTGTCATTTGCCAACTTACGCAATGCACTTTCATTGTCGCCATGAAGCTGCACAGCAAATTTTTCTGAACATACGAGGTGATCGACAATTGACATTAACGCCAACGTGCCTTCATGCACCGAACCCGCGTCCAATACAGTCGCAATACTTTGAGCTTTAGCTTGTTTCGCCAATGGCACAGAAATTTGCGGCTCGTGTCCGTCAAACAGGATAACCTTGGCTTTAATCGCTGAGAAATCAACTGCATATTCAGATAAAGGCTTAGTTTCGCCCTTATAATTGATTAACGCTCGTTTACCATCAGGCTTGACCAATACCATTGATACTGGCGTGGGCGATGATCCTCTAACAATCTTATCGACAACCACTTTGTTATCAATAAGCTCTTGCCTGTGCATTTCGCCATAAAGATCATTCCCTAAATAACCAACGAATGCTGACTTTAACCCCAATTTAGCCACCATTACCGCTGCATTTGCCGCAGGCCCGCCACCGCAGCTTATAAAACTGTCGGCGACTATTTTTTCATCCTCACCTGGGTGATGCGGCACACAATACACGAGATCATACGAAGCATGGCCGACGCAAAGCACGTCTACTGTTATTGGTTTAGTTGTCAAAAAAACTCCTGCTGAAAAAATAATTACCACAACATACGCGGCTCCAACTGTAGACGGGGAAGCCCCAACCTAACTGCCACATAACGCTATGAAAATCTATCTTAAGATAAAATCAACTTGGTTAGAACACCTAAGTGTGTATTAAAAGCAAGTATTGTTGGCACTCTGCTCGTATCTGCATTCGATTGGATTGATCTAGCTATAATACCAATCCCATAGGCTCACATATTATCCCTTCTCCAGTGGAAGAAGGTTAGGATGAGGGGATTCAAATAACAACTTATTGGGATTGGTATAACACCTTGATTATTCTAACAACCAAGGCCATACTTCTAGCGTCTCCAATCGGAGACATTAAAATAAAAACTCATTGAGGATTATTTATGAAAAAAATATTAAAAATTATGGCGTTAGTTTGTGTGGCGTTAGGTTTAACGGCTTGTGCGACACCTTATCCAGTCGGCGGAATAATGACGAGTGTTAATTTGCCCGTTCAAGTCACTTCTAATGATGGGGCATCTTCAAAAGTTGGGGAAGCTGTTTGTAAAAGCTACTTAGCGATGATCTCTACCGGTGATTGCAGTATTGATGCCGCTAAGAAGAACGGCAACATTACCAAAGTTCACCATGCCGATTGGCATGCAAAAAACTTTTTGGGCTTAATCGGCACTTACAGGCTCATGGTATACGGCGATTAATCGCGCGTTATTTTTGCCGAATTGAAAGAGGCCGTTAATTATAGTTTCGATTTTTTCACACTCGGCAATCTACTAATAAAATCCCGCTCAGCCTTGATTTATTAAAGGTGGCGGGATATTTTTTCAACGCATTTCCTAAAAATGAACCTCATGCGAATAAGTAAGCCGTTAAGTATTCCTCTGTCCAACTTTCACCAAAGCTACGGTTCATTAATCGAAGTCCTGGAGAATTAATTTTATGATGTTTTTTATAGTCGTCCAGATAAGTTTTATGTAAAGTCGTAGTATCTTTATCAAATATTTCAACATGCTGAAATAGTTTGGCTAGATTTTCTATGAGCAACGCATGTATCTTGCCTAACATTGAAAATTCACTCATATCCCGTGGCCTAATAAAAAACTCATCTCCTGATCGGCATTCTTCGAACCATTGGGGAAATACTTCTTCCTGATTAAACTCAGGATAAGCTGAATGTGCAGAATCCATAAAATCTTTGACTATAGTTGAAATTGGCATGTGCTGAATCAAACAAACCATATCCATCAACGCAATGATCGGCTTTTGCCCTAACATCACAAATTCCATACTGTACACAGGCAATTGACAACGGCATTGCGGAAAAAAAAATACTGCGATAATGTTAATTTTAGGGGCATGCGTATAGGCAATACGCAATTGTCCGACATCCCCTACCCTAAAAAAATGATTCTCAAGTGTTAAAACACCATCCTGTTCCTTCCGTTCAATCTTGGAAAACCGCTGGGGTAAGTCAATTGGTTGACAGGGAAATGCGGTAAACTGTGCTTCTGTTTTTTTTATAACATATTGAAAAGACATAACCCTGTAAATTATTAGGTGGATATGCCATTATTTAATTGCCCCTTACACCATAGCAGCGCAGAAACGCTGATATCAGTGAAATACGCGGGAGAATGTAACTGTTGCACTCTATCTATAGACTGAGCCAAGGACTCGTTATGGAGATGGTTCAGTGCGGCAGCCGCGACAAGCGGTGATCGCGCCAGTCCACGATGGCAAAAAATACCAGTAGTGTTGTACTTTTCAATTTGTGTGATTAGTGCTTTGACAGCTTCTAAAAATGCACGTCGGTGTTTCAACTCTGATACTCTTTTATAGAGATGGGTGCTGATTTGTTCAAGCGAGGAAAAGTCAGTAAGTATTTTCCCATTGGTAAAGACATCGGCAAAATCAAACTGTGAAATGGAATATCCCAACAAGGCTGGCTTTGGGTATATCTGGTGAATATCTATTCCAGACACATTGATCCAATGTTGTAGATGGACGATACTGTGATACCGCTCTAACTCTTGAAGGGATGGCAAGCTTGATATATATAACTTGTCTTTATAAATGTAGCTCACAAAACTATACAGAATTAAGGGCAGGGAAATCGTTGAGTAAATCACGCAGAATCGACTCACGTAGCTTATTATCCGGGAATTGTCTGTTCGGGTGACTGCACAGATGCAATCCCTTCCATTTGTCCTTGTTTAGGCATTGTTCCTTAACGAGAGACTCAGTTAACGTGAGCAATCCAGTGCTTGGAAAATCGGCGATATCCCAAACAATTGAAAAATCGCTCATTAGTGGATAAGCGCTAACAAATTGTGGCCCATCATTGATGTGAATCAACACGGTTACCTCATCTATAAGGCTGTCAACGGTTGCTACCAAGGAAAGTGCTGCTATCAGCGTATCTACTGTTGTCGGAGGATTGGATGCCAAAATAATAGGTACATTTAGATTTTTAGGTCGATAAGCGATTTTATGTAGCTGCGCTCCAGGTTGCAGAAGCTCTATTAGACCTTTATGACGCGCCTCGTCTCTGTCAAAAGCAGGGGCAAACTTCGATTCCAGAGCCAACTCCACGAGTAGTTCATTACCCGTTTTTATCAGTCCTAACGTTTCTAGTTGATAAATCGACCAGACATGCGAATAAAATAAACAATGAATGGATCTGGATGTGGTCATTTATGACTCCCGATTATTGAAAATTGTGACAATCGCTTGGTTTCGTCCGACCAAATCCAACATGGCAATGTATAGACCATCGAACGATACCGCAAATTTAGTGGTGGTTTGGGTAAAATTGCCAATCATTTTGTGCTGAAGACCTGCATCGCAACAATATAATTCAGCATTTTGAGTTAACCAAAAAATTGCATTTTCTGTACAGCTTATTTGCTTAACTTTTTCAGTTAACACCCATTTTTTAATTTCTTCAAACTCATGCAAACACCAAATCGAATATTTGTTTTGGTCTTTGATGCTTAAGGAAGCACCCAGAATAATATTATCAATTCGCCGAGTCATCGCTACCAGAGGGCCATCCAACATCCACTCAGATAAAATGGCTCCTGTACTGTCTCGCTTGACTAATTTTTCGTTAGCCATACCTTCACTTATACAAAAACTACCATTTTCAAACACGCTTATTTTCGGATCGAAGAGGTAAGATGGGGATCGAAAACAAAAATTAGAGCCATCGTTTAAGTTATAAAAATAAACATTGAAGTCATCTGTGAATAACAGCGTGTTGTTATAAAAGTAAAATTTTTTAGGATTATTGATTTTTTCTATTAGCAATGTCGAAACCATACGGTTTAAATCAAGTTGCTGGATTCGGCTAGGGGTTGCGTAGGTTATTGATGCCGATCCGGTAACTTGAATCGAATGCGTATTCGTTAGCGTTTTTAATACATCGTCAGGATATTTTGGATCGATTATGTCCGTATATCCTGAGTAGGTCAGTCCAATCAGTATCCGCTCATCTGCATGAAAACACTGTATCGCCAAAAGGTTATCGCCAGTGGTCAACTTTAACTGCTGTCGCTGCCCACTCTGTTTTAAAGAAAGGGAACAATCTGATTTATTCTGTTGCAGGAAAGGAGGCATCTTTACCGTTGAACAAGCATTTTCATACTGTTTTTGCAACTTGTTCAAATAAAAATAAACCAAACTGGCAGTTTCAATTCTTTTTTGGGGTGATTTTATCAATAAATGATCTATCAAATCCCGTAAAGGCTGGTATTCGATGGCTTCCAAAGAAGGTATCTGAGATAACACGCACTGGGTAATCTCTTCAACACTGCCCATAAAAGGTCGATAACCTGTGCATAATTCAAAAGCAACAACGCCTAAGCTGTATAGGTCACTATTAAAAAAAAACTGATTTCTAATACGCTCAGGGGCTATGTAAGCGGGCGTTCCAGTAACATGATGACCTTCTTGGGCTTCACGAAGGAAACAAGCAGCACCTAAATCGCCTAAAACATATTCAAATTGCCCATTCGCTTTAGGCCGCAAAAAAATATTTCCGGGTTTAATGTCGCAATGAATTCGATTAAGCGCATGCAAGTAGATAAGTGCCTTTAGAATATCGTTCAGGCAATGGAACACCAAGTCAACGCTTAGAACCCCAGCCGATTCAATAAGGTCAGCTAAACTGCCACCGATAAGATATTCATAAACGAGACAAGAATGTCCGTCGGTGCGATTAAAAGTATTTAAACAACGCGCCAAGTGGTTATGTTTCAGGTCGTAAACAGCGCTTATTTCCCGTAAATAAGCACCTTTTGCCGCTTGTTTAAAACACTTGATAATCACTTTGCAGCCCAATTGATTATCAAAAGCTATCAGAACACTGCTGGTTTGGCTTTCTCTTAGAATTTCCAGAACGGTATATTGTTCTGGAAAAAGATTGTTATCAGGTAAAACGTAATCTTGCCAGTGCTTCATCAGGATTTAGCTCTTGCGCAAAACCGGATTGTTCGAAGAAATCAATTCGTGATTTAGCACTGATAAGGAATTCACTCGATTCTGCCCCAGTATTTTCATAACTCACTTGTATACAACTCAAGTCATGCCCACTAATCGTGGAAAAGACACCTTGCAACATCCCTGCTATCATGAACTCTATAGGGCTGTTAAGGTGTTTTAAGGTTTCCGCAAACAAGCTGTTTTTAAGGTTAGCCCTTACGATGCCATGCGTTTCGGCATCCTCAAGATAGAACTGCATTTTGCCCCAACCATGACTGGCAAAATAGGATTCCAGCAAATGAATGAAGCTATCAACATCAAGTTGCCCCATTTTTTGGTTGGTAGTGACATGAACTTCTTTATCCAATGATGCGCTGATTCGTTCTCCCCAGATAATGCCGCAGTTTTTGAGGATCAATGACCAGGCATCTCCAGTTTCGTATTTTAAGACATCGTAAATGCCCCGGAGGATATCAGATGACAAATAAATGACTCTAGCATCGGTAACACTGAGGACTGTACCCTTGTTGAGATCAAAATTCAGCGAACTGTCTCCAAACAGCCTATCCAGAACTTGTGTACTCAGCTGTCCACTATTTTGGACACTCGAAACGCTATTGCTTGTTGTACTCATGTCATTAATCTCAGTCTGATGAAAGTATGTCGACCGCCAACTGTAGATGGGGTCTAATCATTTTGAATGTCTTTGCCGTCAGGACTTCTTCATAGTTGATTATCAACCGCGAATACGTCTCATAAATCGAACGCTGGCCTTTGGGAAGCGTATCGGCATGTTCCGTAATTTCTGGATAAGGTAGTGGTTTGCGAGTTAAGGCGATGGCTGGATCAGGTTCTTCACGCGCAGGGTATGAAAAAGATTGCAGGATGGTTTTCAGCCAAATCAGCAGTTTATCCCGAAACCAGTCAGGGTCGTCCATCATCATGCTGTGAGTTGCATAAATACTGACATAACCGACATCCCGCATACACTTTTCCAGGGGAAGCTCATGGTATTTCGGATAGGGATACAATGAAAAAACCTGTTTAATGGTTTTAGCTACGACGGCTAATTGAGCGTCCATTATTTCACGAGCCGCAACTTCCCTATCCTTAAACTGTGGTGCCAAGGAGCGATATTGGGAAAATTCCTCCGTAGTAAGATGTCGACTTTCTGCCTCGCTGAAAAGGCTTCTTATCTGGGCATCATCCCTGAGTTTTGATTTCAAAACTGCATCAAGTGTACTCATAGTCTATTCCTAATTAAATTTTATAAATGGTTCGTCATAACTTTAATAAACGATTATCAAGGGTTGCCTTTCCAAGGTAACAAACTAAAAAACTTATCTGTTCTCTTATTGGTCGGCTGACCGTTAATCATTTGGGCTTTTTCGGCAGCACGCAGGGCAGAGTGAGTGGCGGCCACAAAAATGCTGGGAATCCCTTCATTACTTGCTTCTGAAACATCAAGGTCACCAATACCTGAAGTAACGGGTTTAGCTTGCCAAGGTAAATTCTGAAAATAACCGCCCATCGGTTTAGCGAGCTCGGAAAGTTTTGGCGATTCCAATTGGACGACTTGATGATATGGAATACTTTTCTGCGGTTCAGCCTTGACGCTTTGAGTGTGGGTGGAAGCCTCTTTTGACGCAAACCAAGGCAATGCCGAAAAATAAACATTCGCTACAGCCTTATTAATAGGTAACGGTTTATCGACTATCCGGTCGATGGTAATTGTCTTTTCGGCATGGCCTACTTGCACTTGCCTGGGTTCTAACCCAGTCGCTACAGGGGATTCAATCTTTTTATGATTTTCAATAAACCAAGGTAATCCGCCAAAAAAACTTTTGGCAGAAAGGCTACCCTGATGGTGCAAAAGGTTAACAGCGTTATTTAGCCGCAATTCAGCTATTGCGCCTGATACATCAATAAGGTTGTCGATTTTGTCTTTACTGGTAGCCCAGGGTAATCCTGAAAAAAAACTGCTTACAATTCGAGTATCTTTTGGATAATCACGTACTATCTTAGTTTGAGCGGTAGTAGACTTTGTAGTCTTCCCACTGCTGTCAAAATCAGATAAATCATCAGGAGGAACAAAGGTTACTTCTGGTTTTTTTGAAAACCAGGATAATCGCGAAAAAATGTGTTTGGCTTTGGGCTTGCTCGAATCTTTTAAATCGGGAAGAAAACTTTGTATCGGGTTCGCATAAACTTCGCTTTCTGGCATCGCTTCGGGTTTGCTGGACACCACATCGTCTGATGCCTGCGGCATGCCTTCTTTAGCAACGAACAAACTTTGTTCGGCGACAACTAGATCACCCTGCAATACTCCTTCTGCTAGCACAGCCAAAGCAGATCGAAATGCAGCTAATTGGGCGGGAGTATAGGGATAAGCCATGATTCTCGTTATCTATGTCTGCGTATCAGTCGAGCTTTTCCAAAATTTCTTTTGCGTTAGCACCTTCTTTGCGCCAAAACTCAACCGCATTCACCTGTTTTTGACTACCGATGAGAAACTTGCAAACATCATTACCCATGGCATAGCATTGAATTTCAATACCACCTCTTTCAGCCTTATCCAGAAAAGAGAATACGCCTGCAAACAGGCCTGCATACATGTGACATACGGGTTTACCAACCAATCCCATGGACTGGGCGATAGCGGAATTTCTTAGCTCAACAACTACTATGCCATTATTCTCAAAGCTAGTATCTAAGCGCCAATCACCGAAACCTTGAATAATGAGAGGCCACCACCACGATTCCAAAACAAAACGTTTATTCATTTGCCAGACATCAATTTTGCCGCCGCCAAATTCTTGGCGCATCTTTTCACTGAAGCGTTTCATATCACGGAGCGCCCACTGATGCCCACAACGGTACATTAAAAGGCCGGATGAATCGCCGACTTCTTCTTCCATGCCCAAATGTAAACCATTAATAAAGGATTCACTGACCTTGGCAACCCTTTCTCCATCACGAAGATAAAGAGCGCCTTTTTCCGGATCGGTCTTGAAAAATTCTTCTGGGACATAGTAATTATGGTGTCCATCAAAGCCACCGTTAACAACACTTATAGCCATAACTTTGCCTCTTTTATGTTTTGATAATGCGCTTCAGTTTTAATTTTTTGCGTCAGTAGATTTAACTTTTGCAATATCGAAATCTAAGCTTTTCAGTTCTTCAACAATTGTCCGAATAATAATTTTTTTTGCGGCTACCAGAACGTCGCCGGTCACTGGATGAAGAATCGGTATCTGAGTACGCTGCCCAATCAACTTTTCCAGAGACTCGAAAGAATCAATATAAAGCCCTTCTGGGAAGGCAAGCTCAATATCATCGCCGATAACATGCGCTTGGCAGGATAAACGACTATTTGCTCTGGCACCTGTTAACACAGATAAAGTTAGCGATTCTTTTGCAGTTGGCGGGGTCAAATGTTCAGGATTCTTAAGCACATAAACATGACATGTCGCACATAGACCGCGTCCACCGCAGAGCATTTTCACACCAACATCGCGCGAAAGTAATGCATCCAATAAACGTGATTGCGTACTGACATCAATCGTTTGCAGCCCATCTGCATTAAACTTAATTTTCATTTGACCTCAGTTGGTTACTAACCTTTTTAAACAAACAGAACATCAACCTTATGTTTTTTAACTATCAATTTGGCTCATCTTGATTACGGCCTAGTTTGCATCAATTTCTACTTTGCCTGCACTTAGCCAGCAATCTTGTTGAGCAGCTCAACCATTCTATCTGGCTCTACAGATTTCTCTTCTTTGCCGAAATCAAAATATGACTTTTTAACACCATAATCAAATAATGGCTTTTTAATCACACATTGCGAATCCGTATTCCAAGGCTCTCGCGTGAAAGCTATCGTTTTATTCTCATCTTTTAATGCCGATAAGAAATACCAAACACGTTTACCCACTTCATCATCAATCTCTATTAAGAGATAGTCAGCTTCAATATTTGAACCCATTGCATCTATAGTTTCGGTGGGATCGAAATTGCCAACATATAACCATTTATTTTTGAGGTTTTTCCGATATTGCTTCAGGAATTTTTTAAAGAAATCAGCTTGCTCATCGTGCATTCCTACGCTTGCAATTTTTAACTGATTAGTTGAAAAAAACATTAAGATACTCAAAAAAATTCTAATGATTTACGGCAAAGATGCTATAGCACAAAGACTAGACCAGACCTTGGCTTTTTTCAAACCACACAGACAATTAATTCGTATCGACTGCTATTCGTTACTTTTGCAAAGATTAAATAATGGACTAACATTGAATCTATCAGATTGTAAATCTTCGTAATATCCGAGCATACATTGCATTCATTTAAGCGAAATATTCGTAACCTCTTCCTCCCTCTGACTAAAAATTACTGAATGAAACCTAATCAAAATGAGTTCACAAACGGGGCGACCCACACAGAAAAGCCACCGCTGGTCATGTCGGCTCTTAAAACAGAAACGATGTCTGCTCACAAGCAGTTAGAACGTACAAACTATTTTATCAGGCTGTTTGAGCCGGATTATTCGATACAGGAATACCGAAGGTTACTCTGCCGTTTTTATGGCTTTTTTTCAGCTATCGAACCTTTAATATTCGAAAATCTGACAGAAACGCAGTTATCGGTTTTAGGGCACAAGGTAAAAGTCGGTTTACTGGCAAAGGATATAAGCCTTTTTGAGGGCGATGAAGCTGGGTTGCAAAACATGCCTCAGTGTGACAAATTACCTCGATTAAACTCGTTTGCCAGACAAATGGGCGCGCTCTATGTTTTGGAGGGTTCTACTTTAGGTGGCAGGATTATCGCTAAACGGCTCAAGGAGCATTTCGGCACTGAGATCCTAGATAAATTGAATTATTACAATTGCTATGGTGAAAATATCAGTGTCGAATGGAAAGGTTTCCAAAGCTTTATGGGCAGTCAATTTGACGATAAAGAGGCTGAAATCCCTGATGTTATTGCAGCAGCCAACGACACTTTCCTGTGCTTACACCAGTGGTTTGATAAACCATAACGTATATTAACTCAAAACCCATAGACAAATGAGTAAGTAGACCTTTACGTAAGAATATCGCCCCCTTTTACAGTGGGATTGGGACTAGTACAACTTAGCCCAGTTTGTCATTATATAGCTTTCGGCGTTCCGCTATATTCTTCACAAAGAGTTCGCGTGTATTAGCATCGACTTTTGTCCAGGTCACCACTTCCATAAATGATCGAAAACAGCCCATACATATATCTTCATCGTCCATATCGCAGTTATCGTTGCAAGGCGATGGAATTTCTTCTTTTTCAGCCATGTAGATTCAATCTCAAAAAATATGACAGTTACTAAACCTGTCAGCCATATACTTAAAGTTATATAGAGCTTACCTCTACATTGCATTTTCGCAATTATGTTTTGGTAACAACCACACCCTAAGTGTAGCTCAAAGAATACCTATTTACTTCGACGGCCTTAAATTGTCCCTCTGAAAAACCGCCAGCTAAAATAGCATATATCCCAGCGATCTTTCACCTGCCAGTATTTTTCCTATTGCTAATGCACGTTAATGAGTTGCGTTATATTTTTCCTTAACTTCCTTATAATCGGCTAATGCTTCTTTGACCAATTCCCCGCCTTTTTTCATGTCACCATCGTTAAGACTGGTGCGTGCCTGTCCCAGCTTGTTGCTACCTTGCGATTTCTTTATCGAAACTTTTGGGTCGGATGTAGAAATTGATTTTTGTGATTGCTTGGCTTCTATCACCATATCAACAATTACCTTAGTGTCTTCGCCTTTTTCCAAAGCGGTTACGGCTTGCTCTAACTTAGCCACCGTTTGATCTATAGCGGCTTTTACTTGCTCATTGTTTTCTGCATAAACCATAGAACTTGCAAATGCAAAACTGAATACCGTTATATAGACCAGAATTTTTAATAGATTCATGTGTAAAAACCTCGTTAGTTAGTGTAATTAGGAACATTGTTGTCGCTTATGAAGTTGGCATTATCTTCTGTGCAGCTAGTTTTCGTTGTAACTTCGTTACTACACATTGGGGGAACTCTAGATTATTGCCGCCGACTTCAATTCTAAGGCTAGCCCACTATTAAGTCCATGCCTATTGCTGTTCCAGGCAAAAAGTAATCAACGAAATTTGACTCTTTTAACTATCGTTTGTATTGATCAATCAAAGCATGACAACGCCAAGGCTGCGCTGAATGCAGACGTCTACTTCACCCATCCTTACAACTCATGGGAACGCGGTTTGAACGAAAACACCAATGGCTTAACAGGCAGTACTTTACCAAAAGCCGCATGATAACTGGAGTTGCACTTCGGAGTTGAATCCGCCAACTATTTCAGTTTACATTTGGCTAGAAGTGAGCATTACACTACTTACCAGCTTTTCTGTCCAATTCCCTGAGATGCTTTAATTTTTCACCTATTTTTATTTCCAGCCCGCGATTCACCGGCTCATAATAACAACTACCCTTTAAATCATCGGGAAAATAATTCTCACCAGCGGCATAGGCTTCCGGCTCATGATGGGCATAGCGGTATTCTTTACCGTAATCCAACGATTTCATAAGCTTTGTAGGTGCATTTCTTAGGTGTATCGGAACGGGCAAACTGCCATGCTGTTTGGCTTCTCGCATTGCGGCGTTGTAAGCCATATACACCGCATTGCTTTTGGGCGCACAGGCCAAGTAAACCACGGCTTGCGCCAAACTCAGCTCGCCCTCTGGACTGCCTAAGCGTTCCTGCGCTTCCCAGGCATTGATGGCAATCTGCAAGGCCCGTGGATCGGCATTACCGATGTCTTCCGATGCCATCCTGACGATTCTTCTTGCTAGGTAAGATAAATCACAACCACCATCCATCATCCGACATAACCAATAAAGGGAAGCATCTGGAGAGCTGCCACGCACCGACTTATGTAAAGCGGAGATCTGGTTATAAAACTCTTCGCCTTGATTATCAAAACGCCGGACTCCGCCTGAAAGCACTTCGGTTGCAAAAGCCTCTGTTATTTCATTTTGATCGTGTGCCAAAGCCAATTCGGCGGCTATTTCTAAAAGGTTAAGCAATCGTCTGGCATCGCCATCAGCGGCCTGAGCAAATTGCTGTTTGATAGCTTCAGCAATTTTTATATCCAACGTGCCTAGCCCCTTGACCTTATCATTTAGGGCCTGCTCCAGAACCGTTAAAAGATCGTCGGTTGTCAGTGCATTCAACACATAGACGCGGGCACGTGACAACAAGGCGTTGTTGAGCGCAAACGAGGGGTTTTCGGTAGTCGCACCGACAAAGTAAAACGTACCGTCTTCGACATGTGGCAAGAAAGCGTCTTGTTGGGATTTGTTAAAACGATGTACTTCATCCACGAACAATACGGTAGCCCTATGCTGCTCATTCTGGATTTTTTTGGCTTGTATGACCGCATCCCGAATGTCTTTAACCCCTGAAAGCACGGCGGAGATAGGGATGAATTCGGCTTCGGAATGCTGTGCTATGAGGCGCGCCAAAGTAGTTTTTCCTGAGCCAGGCGGCCCCCAGAAAATCATTGAATGCAGATGACCTGATTTAATGGCTTCGTATAGGGGTTTGCCCGGCTTTAAGATGTGCTGTTGACCAATGTACTCATCCAACTGGATTGGACGCATCCGATCCGCTAAAGGTTTGGTTAAGTCATCACTCATAGATGCCAAACTAATGCATTGAAATCTAAATAAATCTATTTCTGCCGATTAATCATCAGAAAAAACATCAGCTCCTTTGGGTGGTTTAAACTCAAATAAAGTCTGTTTTAGTGGCGCATTCACGATCACATTGGAGAAATAAATCCGTGTTAGCTGACCGAAGTTATCGCTTAATTCCATGCCAGCTAAAGTCCCTTTTGACAAACCAATTAATACATACTTAAAACTGCTATCCTGGCTTTTGGGGACAAGTTTTACCCATTGCATGTCGCCGTCTGCACCCTGCCCCTCCATGGTGTAATTGTCTTCCAGGGAAACATCACCACTTAGCAATAAGGCCGGGGTTGAACCCAGGGATTCATCAATCTTTTTTACGGTGACTTGTTCAAGATCGGTATCGTAAAACCAGACTTTTCCAGTGTTGGAAACGATCTCTTGCTGAAAGGGTTTTTTATAATCCCAACGAAATTTGCCTGGCCTTTGTAAGTAAAATACGCCATAACTGGTCTGGGTCGGATTGCCGGCTTCGTTAATCAGCACTTGCTTGAAATCGGCAGTAAGCGATTTTGAAACTTTTAAAAATACCTGTAATTGAGTAACTGGCTCATTTTTTGAATGGGTGTTAGCCTTGGATTTTGCATCACAATAACCCGTCATAACCACCAAACACAGTGCTACCATAGATAACGCATTAATCTTATTCATAGTTTTCTCTATTGTTAAAGGTTATTCTGTAAATAAATCATCAAACCAGTTTTTATCCTGCTCGATAACTGCTTGCCCACAGGTTGAATAAGCTGTGGGCGCTGATCCCGGCAGGTAAGGGAATTCTTTCGCCCCCCTACAGGCTTTATTAGCTAATAAGCCGTTTCCTGAATCCACCCAGGCGGTCGTGATATTTTCTGGTGGAATGAGTGTGACGGGTTGTTTGGAAATCTGTTTCATTAAGGCTGTCCAGACTTGCAATGCCCCCGTTGAACCCGTCAAACCGATAGGTTTGTTGTCGTCCCGCCCCAACCAAACCACCGATAGGTAATCGCCCGTATAACCTGCAAACCAACTATCTTTGGCATCGTTTGTGGTGCCAGTTTTGCCGATTAAACCATAATCTTTTGGGAATTCGTCATAGGCCGTATGCCCAGTGCCATGAAGCATAACCTCTTGCAACATAGTGTTTACGATATAAGTCGCCGACGGATCAACCGCTTGCTTAACAATAAAAGGGTAGCTTTGCAATTGCTTGCCGCCCTCTGCAACGACCGCCCGAATACCACGTAATGGCGTTAAAAAACCATCGCCGGCCAAGGTTTGGTACATTTGTGCCACTTCAATAGGCGTTAGCGAAGTCGCGCCTAATAACAATGACGGGAATATATCAACCTCTCGGTTAACACCCATTTCTTTTAAGGTTTTTGCTGTTCTGGCAACCCCAATATCCAGACCAACCCTTACCGTTGCCAGATTATAGGATTTGGTCAATGCCGTCAGTAACGAGACATTACCATGTTCTCGATGATCGTAGTTTTTAGGACTCCAAGTCGTGCCATTCGGTAAATTAACCGTAATATCACTATCGCTAACACGAGTTGTTATGGTGTATTTATTTGGGTATTGTAGCGCAGTCAAATACACCGCTGGCTTTACGAGCGAACCTATAGGACGCAACGCATCCAAAGCCCGATTGAATCCGGACGCTGACTCCTCTCGTGCACTGGCCAAGGCAGCGATTTCGCCACTATCCCTGCGTGTAACTACTACTGCGGTCTCAAGCTCTCTGGCGCTGGATGTTTTTTCTAACTGGCTTAATTTTTTGCTTATCGTCTGTTCAAGAGTATCTTGAATTTGGGTGTCGAGAGTGGTGAAAATCCGCAGCCCATCAGAAGTTAGATCTTTTTCCTGGTATTCTTGTTTTAACTGCCGTTTGACTACATCAAGAAAACCAGGATAACGGTTTTTTGCCATATGCGAACGCGGTAAAATCGCCAATGGTTTCTGAATTGCCTGGTTTGCTTGTGCTGTCGTGATATAACCTTGGCTTGCCATCTCACTTAGCACCAAATTGCGCCGCTCGACCGCACGCTCAGGATAACGTCTTGGGTCATACTGCGAAGGCCCCCGCACCAAGGCAACCAAGGTTGCCATTTGTTCCAGATTAAGATCCCTCAAGGCTGTACCAAAATAGAACTCGCTCGCCAGCCCAAAGCCATGTACCGCACTACCACCATCTTGACCCAGGTATATTTCATTCAGGTAGGCTTCCAAAATTTCGTGTTTGCTGTAACGAAATTCTAAAATCAACGCCATAAATATTTCTTGGATTTTACGCCAAATCCGCCGCTCAGAAGTCAGATAAAAATTCTTCGCCAACTGCTGGGTAATGGTGCTGCCGCCCTGCACCATGCCGCGCGCCTTAATATCGGCCATGACGGCTCTGGCAATCCCGCGAAAAGAAATGCCAATATGATTGAAAAAATCGCGGTCTTCTGATGCCAATAAACCTTTGATGAGAATGTCCGGTGTTTCATCGAGCTTGATTAAAATTCGATCTTCTTTTATCGCGGGATAAAAACTGCCAATTTGCACAGGATCCATGCGTACGATTGCTACTTCTTTTGCTTCAGCTAAATCCATCACATTAGCAATAGCGGATTCGCTAAAATTTACACTTAACATCCTACTGGGTTCATGTTGATCCCAAAAATCAAATGCACGGGTTTTGACGATGATTTGCTGGTCTTTTTTGGAATAAGAACCTTCTATTCTTAGTTGATTGTCTTGACGGTAGTTTAAGCGCCGCACTAGCTCTTCAAACTTTCCGGCAGTCAGGTTTTCGCCAGCATAAAGCTCAACCGGACTTGCAAAAACACGGGCAGGGATTGCCCAACGCTTACCTTCAAATTGCTCTCGAACGTTGTAATCAAGATAGCCTAAAAAGCTAAATAGCATAAAAGAGCAGGCAACCAGAACCAGTAAGACTGTATTTCTAAACCAGTGCGAACCGGATTTCTTCGGCTTTTTTTTAGCAACATATCTGGAGTTACGTTGTGGTGTTTTTTCTGCCATAGTTCCTGACTGGATCAGTCAATTTCCGTGTTTATTACGTGTCGAGTAGGCTTATTATACTGATATTCAACCTTATCGACTTATCTTGAAGTTAGTCTAGCTTTTTCAGGTGAATGCAGAATGAATGGTTTAATGAATGGTTTAATGAATGTTTTAAGGATGCGACCAACCTTAGCAGCGATCATAAATCAGGCAGGATTTATGGATACTTAAGATTCAGCCAGGGATAAAACTATTTTTCCGGTCGTATGCCCAGTTTCTATCAAACGATGTGCTTTAGCTGCTTGTTGCAAGGGAAGTTCTTGACCGATATGCGGTTTTAGCAAGCCGTCGTCTATCCAAAGCGCACATTGTTGCAATATTTGAACGTGCTTGTCCCTGGCTTCATCAAGGTCTCTGAGCATCGGCGTTAACATGAGTTCAAAACCCATCAGCAAATTCCGCATTCTGGCTTCGGTTAAATCTATGTTGTCCACAGCTAATAAGGTGATTATTCGTCCGAAATGTGCAGTTGCGTTGATGTTTTCTTTAAACACCGGTGACCCGACTGTATCGAAAACCAAATCAGCACCCTTACCTTCCGTAAGACTTAATACTGAACTTACAACGTCGTCACGCGAATACAAAATCACCTCATCAGCGCCTAATGCCCTAACAAAATCGGCTTTTTCCTCACTACTTACGGTAGTGATTACCCTGGCTCCTTTGTGTTTTGCCAATTGGATGCCAACATGGCCGACCCCGCCTGCACCTGCATGGATAAGTACGGTCTGCCCTTGCTGCAAGCCGCCACGATCAAAAAGACCACCCCATGCAGTTATCAAGACCAACGGCAAAGCAGCGGCTTCAGCGAATGATAAACTATTCGGCATCAAACTAACCCAACGCTCATCAAGCACATTGTATTCGGCATAATTGCCCTGCTCCCGACCCAAACCGCCATGACAAAACCAAACCTTATCTCCGAGTTTAAACCGACTCGCAGAAGACCCCATCTCGACCACTGTACCTGCACCATCACAACCTAAAACCGCAGGTAAAGGCTGGTCGTAAAAAATGCCATTCTGCCTGATTTTGGTGTCAACAGGATTAACCCCAGCCGCAGCAAGCTTAACTTTAATGTGCGTGGGCAAGGCTATTTGGGGTTCTGGAATGTCTTGATATTGTAGGACATCGGGACTGCCAGTCGCTGTCATGACGATTGCTTTCATTGTATGTTACCTCTGTGCTTATATTATTGGATCGAATTCAAAGGCTAAGCCTTTAATCATCATGTACCCATTGCCGTCTATAGTCCTGATAGGTATGGTGTTTTATTAGCCTTATTTGCTTACCATTAACCATATAAACATCGGGCAGATTATACCCATTAAACCGATTAGCTTTAACCAAGCTGTAAGAGCCAACATTTATAAACACAACTTTATCGCCTACCATCAAGGGCTGGTCAAATCGGTATTCCCCAAATATATCGCCTGCCAAGCAGGTGCTGCCTGCCAATATGACCGGATAAGCTCCCTCTGGATTATGCTCGGCTAATTCCGGTTTACTTTGATATTCAAACACTTGGGGGTTGTGATTGACGGAGGTATCTAATATCACAATCGCTTTGCCGTCACTGTTAAAGCAATCAATTACAGTTGCCAGCAAATAACCCGCCTTTCCTACGATAGCATTACCCGGCTCGATAATGACATCTAAATCAAAGTCATGTTTTAGCTGACTTAGCTGTTCGATAAAACCGTTGTTATCAGTAATCTGATCGTATAAATAACCACCACCAATATTTAGCCACTCAAATTTTGCTAAGCCCTTAGCCATTAAGTGATGAAGCTTTTCTAAAGTTTGAATGAGCGGCGCATAATCCATTGAAGAAAAAACCGTATGAAAATGCATGCCTTTAATTTTATTGAAAATATCAGAGCTAAGTACATCACCTATATCAGCGCCCAATTTTGAATATTGACGACAAGGATCGTAACGGACATCTTCGATAAAAGAAAGCTTAGGGTTAACCCTCAGCCCTATAGATGCTTGAGATGCTTGGTTTTGGGCAACGCTTGCAACTTGCCGGAACTGGCTAATGGAATTGCAACTGATATGGGTACAAAGCGATGTCAACTCAGCGACCTCATCTGGCCTGATTCCAGGTGTCGTCAAGTGAATGCTGCCCTGCCCCGTTAGGATTTCATTTGCCAGTCGCGCCTCAAACAATGAGCTGACCGAAAAACCATCGACATAAGGTTTTGCCAGCTCCATTACCGCAGATAAAGGCAACGATTTTATGGAATACAATACCTTACAGCCACTACTTTCCCTAATAATTGCCAATGCCGCTAAAGCCTTAAGCACCTCAACCTCATCCACCACGAATGCAGGCGAACTAGGAACACACTCTTTTAATGCCTGAATATCCATTGTCGAAAAATTATCGCCTTGTACATCAAGAGAACTGCGCTGGATAATACATGTAATTTAAGAAAAAGTGAGCAGGAATCCAATCCGATGGAATATATCACAGCCTGTTTGGTCGAGAGAAAAAGTGGATTGTTCAGCTACGGTTAATAATTATCGGGTAAATTATCGACAAGCAACTTCTGCTTAGTTGTTTGTTTTGGGCTACACTAAAGGAGAGAAAGGCACTTTATCCACAAAAAATAATACGATTATCTTTTAACTACTTACTACTTAGAGACCGTACCATGATAAACAAAAAATTATTAGTGATAAGCATTAGTTCGATATTGTTAACGGCCTGTGTAACCGACCCTTATACTGGTCAATCCACCATTGGCAATGCGGCTAAAGGTGGTGGTATAGGCGCTGTCCTTGGTGCAGCAACCGGCACCGCGTTTGGTGGCAACGACCTCAAAAACGCAGGTTGGGGCGCTTTAGCAGGTGGTGCTGTGGGTGCTGCTGTCGGCGCGTACATGGATCACCAACAGCAAGCCATGCAGCAATCATTACAGGGAACGGGAATCGAAGTACAAAGAACGGCTGAAAACACCCTTAACCTGACCATGCCAAGCAGCATTACCTTTGGATTTAATTCCGCCCAGTTAACCTCTGACGCACAGAATGCGCTAAATTCCGTATCAAACGTGTTGAATCAATATCCTGCTTCGACCATTAATGTTACAGGACATACCGATGACATCGGTAGCGATAGCTATAATCAGAAGTTATCTGAGCAACGTGCCGCTAGTGTGGCCACTTACTTAGCTCAGCATAACGTCAATTCTAGCCGTCTCGCCCAGCAAGGCATGGGGGAACGGTCGCCTAAATTCCCTAATACCGACGAAAACAATCGCGGGCAAAATCGGCGCGTAGAATTAGCGATTGTCGCTAATAATAATGCCGGTGCTAGTCAAAGTAATCAACAAGGTGCTTCTCAACAACAAGGCGGCTATCCTCAGCAACAACAGCAAGGATACCCACAACAACAAGGTTATCCTCAACAACAACAAAACTATCCGCAACAACAAGGCTACCCTCAGCAGCAACAGCAGGGTTATCCACGCTAACGGCTATACTTGGAATTAGCGGTGCGTAAGTAATGACTTACGCACCTCTTGCTATCAGTCGCTTAACTACATCCCAAAATAATTGATAAATGACCCAATGGCTTCCTCATTTGTGGTCAAATAAGGTTTCATCCTCCGCCTTCAAGGCCGCCGCATTCACTGCAAAATATTGCTTTACAGCACCCTGATTAAAGACCCACAATATTCATTTTTTATTCAGTTTAGTCATGGCAATCGAAACATTACAATCTCCCACAAACACCGCAAAATCAGAGCTTGTGGCTGACAAAAACCCGAAATCTTTGTCCTCTATCGACATGGAAGATTTTGATGCATCTGCCGGTGAAGACGATTTGGCATTGCCCCCTGAAAATGAACTGGGAAACAACAAAGTCGCCGTCCGCCGTAAAATTGAATTGTACTGGGAAAAAAAACGTCTGCAGGAGCAACTGGGAGATTTTGGTGAGATAGATTTTGATTTTTAGAACCTAGGTGGGTTAAGGTAACCTTGATTTTGGTGACTGTTGTGTAACCCAGATTTAATTCTGTGCCAAAGGAGTATTTCAATGAACCAACAATTCAATGATGCCATCGATCAAACGTTCTCGGAAATTGATTTTTTGCCTGGATGCAGTTGGGCCCCGCTTGCAGAACCTGTACCATCTGGCTCTTTTCATCGCCTTAAAATACAGGCTGGTTCAAAAATTCCTCCGCATACGCATCCAACCGATGAATTTGTTCTGCTGCTATCCGGCGATCTCGTGACTGGTGGTCGTAAGTGCACCGCTGGCTGTTTTTGGCACACACCAGCCAACATACGCCAAGGGCCGCATGAAGCTGTCACGGATGTAGAACTGATAACCGTCCGGCTTGGCTCAATGGGTTCGTTTGAGCCCTAAACAAATCGTCTGGGTATAGTTGCTCGATAATCCTGCATAGGAAAACCAAATATGACCCCCAATCAAGAAATCACCCTCTACCATTCTCCCAATACCCGTTCCACCGGAGTGCTTATTATTCTGGAAGAACTCGGCGCTAAATACCAGTTGCATGTCCTCAACATGAAAGAAGGCGAGCAGCGGAAAGCGGACTACCTGACGATTAATCCGATGGGAAAAGTGCCAGCAATAAAACATGGTGATGCTGTGATTACTGAGCAGGTGGCGGTTTTTCTCTATCTCGCTGATCTTTATTCAGAAGCCGGTCTCGCCCCGAAAATAGGCGATCCACTACGCGGACCTTATTTACGCTGGATGGTATTTTACGGTTCGTGCTTTGAGCCAGCGATCATTGACCGCTCACAAAATCGTGAACCTGCGCCACAAATGATGTCGCCTTATGGTGATTTCGATACTATGTTCAACACCCTGACCGATCAGCTTGCCAAGGGCCAGTATATGCTGGGCGACAAATTTACCGCCGTTGATGTCCTGTGGGGTACGGCGCTTACCTGGGTTACTCAATTTCAACTTGTCCCAACACTGCCCGTAATTCAAGCTTATATTGACAGAGTAAATGCGCGACCTTCAGTGGCATGGGTAAGGGATAAAGATGCCGAACTCGCCGCTGCTCAGAGATAACGGATCCTTCTCCCTTAAGAGCATAAGTATCTACACAACTTTTCAATATAACAAAAACAATGGGTTGCCAAATCACCAAGCCCCCTCTCCTGCTGGAGAGGAGAGGAGAGGAGGGGGTGAGGAGAATAAAATAAACTGTTTATATCCCCCTCATCCCGACCTTCTCCCTCAAGGGAGAAGGGGCAGATACTTGTGTAGATACTTATGCTCTAAGTGGCAACCACAAGAAATTACCCCTACAGTAATACGTAGACATCAAATTTCGCTTTTTTCTTTCTTCATAAAATCACGAACATCACCAAAGGTAAATTTTGCAAAGCCTAGGGGCTGTTCTCAATTAAAGGTAACCTCTAAAAATTCAAAAAGCCCCTTCTCCCTTTGGGAGAAGGTTGGGATGAGGGCTTTAAAATCAAGTGGTTATTTCCCTCACCCTAGCCCTCTCCCAAAAGGAGAGGGGATACTTTAGAGATCCCCCAAAGTATATTTCAATATAACTCAATTGGTTACAAAACAACCAACTTTATTAAAATTATTTATATTCAATAAGTACGGCTAATTGAGAACAGTCTCTAGCTGTTGCGTTCGCTGCAAATTTTGAAGCCACATCCGTTCGAGAAGTCTAAAACTACAAGTATTTTGTAGTTGTGTGAAACAATCTTTTTTGGCAAAAAACAGCTTGTTTTAACAAAGGCAGCGCTGAAGGGTTTTCAATGGTAAATCAAAAGTATCGCCCACTCTTAGTGCTTTTGTAATTAAGGCTTGGTATTCCAATAACTGTTTGAAATAGCTATTGTATTTGTCTTAAGTAAACGCAATTCACACTTTAAATCATGCGGACACACACTTTATATATTTGTGCTAACCTTAAATACGTAAATTTAAAGCCCAACTATAACACCCACAATGGATAAGAATTAACTGCATTAATGAACCTCTCTGAGACACAACTTCCGGTTTTATTAGTAATCGACGACGATCAGACCCTGCATTTGTGGGCAAAACGTAATCTAACTACCGCCGGTTTTAATTTAATTTCCTGCACCGATGGTAAGGCAGGTATTGAAGCTTTTAAAGAATATTCACCTAATATTGTATTAATCGACGTTGAAATGCCCGGTATGGACGGCTTTGAATCCTGTGCAGAAATACGCAGCTTGCCGAACGGCGCTAGCACGCCTGTGATCATGATGACAGTGACCGAGGACTCGCAAAAAATAGCCCAAGCTTATGCTTCGGGTGCTACAGATTTTGTGATCAAACCGATCAACTGGGAAGTGCTAACACATCGCCTGCAATTTATGGTGAAGGCAAGTAATAATTTAATTAAGCTAGAGCAAAACGAATTACGTTTGTCAAAAGCAAAAAAAATGGCGCGATTGGGTAACTGGGAATGGCAGACCCATAACGATAGCGTGTACTGGTCGGATGAAATTTATTCGATGGTCGAATTAGACAGGAAAATGTTCACTCCTGACATCCATAATATCAAGGGGTTTATCCACACTGCTGACATAAAGCACGTCTGGCAACATTTACAGAACGCTGCTAAAACCAAAGAAGCGACCGTTATTGAATTTCGAATTATTAATTCAAGAAAGCAAGAGCGCTTCGTCTCACAACAAATTGAGGCTATTGAAAACCATAAAGCGCAAATCACCGGCCTGATAGGCACAATTCAGGATATAACGGAACGAAAACACCAAGAAAACAAAATTCGGCGTTTAGCTTACTACGATGAAGTTACACAACTACCAAATCGGAGCTTCTTTCTACAATTTTTATCAAAAACCATTGGCCTAGCACAACGGAACAAGCGTAACTTTGCCATTTTGTTTTTAGATCTGGACGGTTTTAAAGGCATTAATGACAGTTACGGGCATCAAGCTGGGGATCTGCTTTTGAAGGAAATATCAAGGCGTTTGACAAAGGGACTCAGATGTTCTGATTTAGCCTCAAGACACTTTGATCATTTTGACCCGAATATCGATCTAGCAAGATTAGGCGGTGATGAATTTATCATTCTATTGAATGATCTAACCCGTCCTGAAGATGCCGCTATCGTAGCGGAACGAATTCAAGGCTGGATAGCGGAGCCTGTAATGCTGGGTGACCGTCAGGCACATATTGGCGTAAGTATGGGTATTTCTGTCTTTCCGCATGATGGCGAAGATGCTGAAACCTTGCTAAAAAATGCGGATATTGCCATGTATCATGCTAAAAAATTGGGCAAAGGTCATTTTAAGTTTTTCCACGAGGCCATGACGTTAAGAGCCAAAAAACGGCTGGAAATGGAAACCTATATGCACTGCGCCGTCGCCAAAAATGAGCTACGCTTACATTATCAACCAGTAATCGATACCATATCTGGACAAATGATTGGAGCAGAGGCTCTGCTACGCTGGGAAAGCCCACAACTGGGTTTTTTGCCGCCCAATGATTTTATTTCCTTGGCAGAAGAAAACGGCGTTATTAATCAATTTGGTGAGTGGGTTATTCGTGAAGCGTGCCGCCAATATAACGTCTGGCAAAAGCTAGGATTAGGAGAGTTGACCATCGCAGTCAATCTGAGCAGCCTGCAATTCAATCAATCTTCATTCATCCCTATGATTGCAAAAATCATTCAGGAACATGACGTAAATCCCACTTTTTTAACATTTGAATTGACTGAAAGCATGCTTATGGCAGACACCGAAAACATGCTGAAAAAACTAGACGCACTGAAAAGTTTAGGTGTAAAACTGGCACTGGACGATTTTGGCACCGGCTACTCGTCGCTAAGTTACCTCAACCGTTTTCCACTGGATTCATTAAAAATTGACCACTCATTTGTGAAAGAATTACCTGATAGCGCCGATGCCGCAGCGATAGTGGGCGCAATTTTAGCATTAGCCAAAGCACTCAATTTAAAAACCGTTGCAGAAGGTGTCGAAACCAGCCAGCAAAATGTGTATTTGCAAAATACCACTTGTGATGCCATACAAGGTTATTATTTCTCAAAACCCCTGCCCGTCGAGGAATTTAAGAAATATTGGGAACAAAACAATAGCCCTATCCTATTAGGTTGAATTTATGTTTGGACTAACCCGAATCAGAGCTTATTTTCACCATGCTTCCATACGGACAAAACTGACATGGGTGATTGGTTCGTCTGCAATTCTTGCATTAATCTTTGTGGTGTCCACCCTCTTTTTCAGGGAATACTTCAATCGAAAACAACAAGCTGAACAGGATTTATCTGCCATAGCTGGCATAATCGCCTGGAATAATCGCGCAGCACTGGCACTTAAAGACTTTGATTCCACCAAGGAATCGTTGCAATCTTTAAAAAATCAACAGGGGATTGTTTCGGCCTTTTTCTATGACGGTGCCGGCAAAGTAGTTGCCTCTTATAAAACCGCACATCAATTGAATGAACCCATAACGGCTATGCAAGCCATCAACATTGTAAGGGATGACGCAACGATAGTACTATCAGAGCCGCTAGATCATTCTGTACTCGGCTCATTACAGCTAGAATTAAAAAAAATCTTCCGTGACGCTTCAAGGCATCCTCTAAAAACTGGCTATTCGGAAGTGACTATCTATGGCCAGAACGATCATCTACATTTATTTCGACCCATTTTCATGGGTAATAAACTCATTGGTATTTTGCATTTGGTAGATGGCCTCAGCCGTTTAAATGCCTTTTTGTCCAGCTTTTATCTGATTACCGCTGCACTTGTTTTCTTTACCTTACTAGCTGTTTGGTATATTTCGACGCGTCTCCAGCGGATTTTTTCAGATCCCTTGCTAAATTTGATGCAGGCCATGCGCACGGTCTCCCAGGAGAAACAATTCACCGCCCATGTCCCTAAAATCAATAATGATGAATTCGGTCAGCTAGTTGATGTTTATAATGCAATGCTAGATGAAATTCATAGCAGAGATACATTATTAGAATGGCAGCGGGAAATGTTGGCTATCCAAGTGGAAGACCGCACAGCCGAATTGTCAAGTAAGAATGTTGAATTACAACAGGTTATCGCTGAAGCTTTAGCCGCCAAAGAAGATGCCGAAGCATCTAGCCGTGCCAAATCGCAGTTTTTGTCCAATATCAGCCATGAAATTAGAACACCGATGAATGCCATTCTCGGCATGGCTGATTTTTTGTGGCATAGCGACTTGGTTGATGAACAACGCCGTTCCGTTAAGGTGATGAAACAATCTTCGGCCTTACTTCTCAGTGTCATTAACGATATTCTAGACTTCTCCAAGATAGAAGCCGGTAAATTAGCGCTATCCTTACAAAACTTTGTTTGCCAAAATTTACTGCGTGACAGCTTTGAGTTATTACAGATCGAAGCAAAAGCAAAAGACTTGCGGTATCGTCTGCAAATCAACTCGGAGTTGCCAGAACTAGTCCTTGGAGATTCAGTCAGATTAAGCCAGATTTTAGTTAATTTACTCAGCAATGCCGTCAAGTTCACTGCCCAAGGCGAAGTGACTCTCAGCGTTTCCAGCCAAGCTCTGCCTGAACAAAAAGTGAGATTATACTGTGAGATAACCGATACGGGAATTGGCATTAGTGCAGACAAGTTGAACTTGATTTTCGATGCTTTTTCCCAGGCAGACAGTACAATGACTCGAATTTACAGGGGTACGGGTCTGGGACTCGCCATCGCTAAGCAGCTAGTCCAATTAATGCAAGGGCAAATTGGCGTTAACAGCCAGCCCGGCATAGGCTCAACCTTTTGGTTTTGGGTGGACTTGGAAATATCGAAAGCATTGCCAAAACCCCTTAAAACTAACAACAATTATCGATTTAAAGCCAAGCTGCTGGTAGCGGAAGATTATCCTGCCAATCAATTGGTTGTACAACGATTTCTGGAAGATCTTGGTTGTCAGGTACATTTAGTCAGTAACGGCTTTGAAGCCGTAAAAGTATTGAAAAAACAACACTTCGATCTTGTTTTTATGGATTGCCAGATGCCTTTTATGGATGGCTATCAAGCCACCAAAGAGATTCGCCGCGATGAACTGGCAGAAGGATCAGGCAAGCACATTCCTATCATTGCTTTAACAGCCCACGCCTTAAGCGAAGATGAAACCCAATGCAAAGAAGCCGGTATGGATGAATGGGTTACCAAGCCCTTTACCCGTCAAGATTTGAGTAAAGCACTGCAAAAGTGGTTGCCAGAGCAATTACTTATTTCAGATCAACCTGCCCTTAAAACGGATATAAGCACCCTAGTAAAAGCAAGCAGTGTGATAGAAGACACCACTGCCATTAATATGGGGTTTTTCACGCAACAATTTCACTTGGATAACATTGTCGACTTAGATTTCATCACCACGTTAACGCAAACATTTCAACAAGATGCGGCACGAACGCTCAGTAATCTACAACAAAGCATAGAAAGTGGAGATGCCGAGCAGATTCGTAAGCTCGCGCATGGATTGAAATCGCTAAGTACAAACGTTGCTAGTGGCAAACTCACTGAATTGTGCAAGACCATGGAACAAGCCGGAAAAAATAATAATCTGACCGACACCCAAGCACTACTTGAATCCATGAAGCAGGAGTATTTAAGGGTGCTGACCGAACTGAATGCGTTGTGTGCAAAAGCGTAACAAATCACTTAAATGACAAAAGTGTAAGGACAGGACTTTGTACCTGTCCAGACGACCCCACATCCTTCAGGGCAACCACAAAATATTGCTCCCACGGTAGTTTGGAATCATCAAGGCTAACTGATTGTGCTAATTTCCGGTAAACAAAAAGCCATTCTTGCCCTGCTCGCTGACGGACAATTTCACTCTGGTACGGAATTGGCGGAAACGTTAAGTATCAGCCGTTCAGCAATCTGGAAGCAGTTAAATGGTTTAGCTGATCTGGGTCTACAACATTCTGCCATTAGTGGTAAAGGTTACCGACTGGTAAGGCCATTGGAATTACTGGATGAGAACAATATTTTAGCAGCCGTTGACGAAAAAACACGCGCATTAATAAGCTCTTTTGAAATTCATGACCAAATCCCTTCCACCAATACTTACTTAGTAGAACGCGCCCTGGAAAATACCCATTCAGGCGCTATCTGTTTTGCAGAACAGCAAACGGCTGGTAAAGGCCGACGCGGACGGCACTGGGTTTCGCCATTTGGCAGCAACATTTACTTGTCGATACTTTGGCGTTTTCAAGCTAGTCCAATGGCAATATCTGGACTTAGCCTTGCCATTGGCATTGCCGTTATCCGAGCACTCAAAGTCCACTATGGCGACACGTTTCGTTTAAAATGGCCTAATGACATTTATTATCAGGATAAAAAACTGGGCGGTATTTTGGTTGAAGTTTCTGGCGAATCCGATGGCCCATGCGCTGCAGTCATCGGTTTGGGGTTGAATGTCTACTTACCGGAAACGGAAGCCGCTGAAATTACCCAGCTATGGACTGATCTAACCCAGATTACCGGACAACAGCAGCTCAATAGGAATGTTTTAGCAGGAACTTTGCTAGATCAATTGCTGTTTGTTATTTCCGAATTTGAAGCAGTGGGCATAGCCGCTTATTTGGACGAATGGCGTAGATACGATTGCCTCAAAGACAAACCTGCAAAGCTGTTTATCGGACAACATAGCTATGAAGGCATTGTGCAAGGTATTGATGACAACGGACTGTTGCTGTTAGCCCGACCCGATGGCAGCACCCAGGCGTATGCTTCAGGGGAAGTCAGTTTTAATAGCCAGCATACGTTACCGGAGCAGATAAAAATCCCCTCTCCCCCTGAGAGAGGGCTAGGATGAGGGGAATAACTGCTTTATTTTAAATCCCTCATCCCAACCTTCTCCCAGGGGGAGAAGGAGTTTTTAAATTTTTAGAGGTTTCCATCTTATGAATTTATTGATCGACATGGGCAATACGCGGCTCAAATGGGCGGTCGGTAATTACCTTGATATTGCCCCTGGGCAAGCTATAGAAAATGTCAAGATTGATCGGGCCGCATTCACCCAATTATGGCGGGCTATCCCCCAGCCTACCCAATTAGCAATTTCTTGTGTCAGCACCAGCCAACTATCGGATTTGGTTGTATCAGTAGCCAACGAACTCTGGCCTGGAATAGGGATGGTTCAAGCAAAATCTGAAGCACAAGGATTTGGGGTCACCAATGCTTATCAAGAACCTGAAAAGTTAGGCGTTGACCGTTGGTTAGGTATGATAGCTAGCTACAACAAATATCAAAAAGCACTTTGTATCGTTGGGTGTGGTACGGCTATTACGGTCGATGTCATCGATGCATCAGGCAGGCATCTAGGTGGATTGATTAGTCCAGGTTTGCGGTTGATGAAAGAATCGCTTGCAAAAGGCACTGAAAATCTTAGCTTAAGCAAAACTGTATATCCATTCGGACTCGCAACAAATACCGATGCCGCCATTTATAATGGTACATTATCAGCCGCCTGCGGACTAATCGAGCGTGCGCTAAAAAATCAGCCCGACACAACGCAGTTGCTTTTAACAGGCGGCGATGCAGAAGTAATCGCCCCCCACCTTTCCAGGCTGGCTATTATTGACCCTGATTTGGTATTGCGTGGATTGGCGTTAACGTTACAAAGACAATCATGAAAATACTTTGCCTATTAGTCCTTCTGGCCAACATTTTTTTGTTGACGTGGGAATACAGAAGCGGCGCTTTAACAACTCATAAAGAAAGCCCTGAAGAACAGGCTCTCAAAGGGAAAGAGCAAATCCTATTGATACGCGAATTGAAAAAAGAGACCCATTCTTCGTTACCTAACATAAATCAAGCAACTCAGACGGATGTACTGAAACCAGATAGCCGTATTATCGAAATACAGGGCAACATTGAACAAACGTACATAACAACCAAGCAAGCTGAACATCCCAAAGTCAAGTTATACCAATTCCAATAAGTTCTCATTGTTACCTTCTCCAAAGGGAGAAGGCTAGGATGAGGGGATTTATATAACAACTTTTTGGAATTGGTATTACCTTAAGAAGATTTAATTGGCTTGTAGAGACGCGAGATTTTGCATTTCAACCAACTCATTTTCAGCTCCAATAGCTGCCAGAATGACGATCTTGGAACATGGCGATCACATGATACGACTAGCATTACGTGAATAATGCAGGTAAATAGCTAGAAAAAACTGTGTTCCAAAAATTAGGGTTGCCATCAACAAATGGATAGGTTGCGCTACTGGTGGCACACCCAATCTATCCAGGGAAATGCCTGCAATAATCGCAGTGACTATTAGCCCCATCAACAATATACCCACCTTAAAAATAAGAGTCGTTCTACCAACTCCCTGAAATATTTTCCAAAACAGCCAAGCGTTGGTAAACAAAATTACGGAAGAAAAAGAGCGGTGTACATAAAAAATAATAGGAAAATCATCGCGCCAATACTGTCGGTCAATATAAGCGTGTTCGTTGGCAATCAAATCCACCGCTTCTCTCACCTGCGTTCCCATGACCACTTGCAATAGGGTCATCGCCATTGCCGCAACCAGCACTTTATTGAACTTGGCAGGTAACCCACTTATATCTAAATAGCCCCAATGCGCCTTTTGTGAACGAGCAAGAATGTAGATAAGCAAGGCGACAATGAATAAAGCCAGCAACATGTGCAGGGTAATAATAACTGGTTTGAGATTACTGGCAACAACCGTCGAACCTAGCCAACCTTGAAAGCCCACCAGAAAAAACACAGCCCAAGACAAGTAAAAAATCACTTTGTCATCGCTACGATAAATGCGCGAACGCCAAGCTGTAAGGAAGATGAGAAATCCAATGGTAACGCCTGTTAAGCGGTTTAGGTATTCCGTCCAGGTCTTTACAGGATTAAATTGGGTGTTTTCATAACCTATTGCATAACGTTCATGGTAATCAGGCGGTAACTGAGATTCTTCCGTCGGAGGAATCCACTGGCCAAAGCAGGTCGGCCAATCGGGGCAACCCATTCCAGCACCGGATGCACGGACTATTCCGCCAACCAGTATCAGGAAATAAACGGCAATGACGGTTAGCGTCGCTAAGCGGCGAAAAGACTGGACGGCTTGTTGGTCAATCATACGTTAAAAGGTAATAGCTTGATCTGGGCTTGCATATCATCTTGCAAACCAAGATTGTTGTAGTCAGAGTCAGTCGTTTGGAGAACAATTAGCATTTTGTAACTTTTTTCGCCTAACTGTGCCAGCAGTACTTTTCCTACCACCTCTTGCTCGGCACTATCTTTGTTGATTATGCTTGAATTCGATTCTGGGCGAGTTAAAGTTTGGCATTCGGCAAGAAACATCTCGCGTTTAGATTTGCCTAGATAATGTGTACGGGCGACAATTTCCTGTCCGGTATAACAACCTTTATTGAAGCTAATGCCGCCTAACTTATCGAGATTTAGCATTTGTGGGACAAATTCTTCTGAAGTTGCCGTCGTCACCCAAGGAATGCCAGAGATAATGTCGAGATAAAGCCATTCATTCGAGCTGCCTGTGCGGAAGCCTTTGGAATCAACTTGCTCAGTCCATATGCGTGTAGCACTATCAACGTTGGTCACCAACAGTTTACGGCTTGTCAATCCAGGAAAACTGATCGAGATGATGCCTTTTTGAATCAGTGTGGAGAAAGTTTGGGCAGCATGTTCAGGTTCACATAAACCTAATAAACAAAACTCATCAGAGCTATCCGTTATTTTGGCATCAGAACGCAACACATACATCTGCAATCGTTTTTTGACGGTTTCCAACAATTCTACCGGCAGAATTAAAAGAAATTCATCCGATTTTTTCACCAGCAAAAACGTAGCTATCGCCCTGCCTTTAGGGTTGCACATTGCTGCCAAACTACTTTTAGCCTCACTAATGTCATTGACATTACAGGTGATTTGTCCTTGCAACAATTTGGCTGCATCTTTACCCGTGACCGACAACACGGCAAGATGGGTCAGTGGGTAAATGCTATTTTCGCTAATGTTTGCTGTATCTGCGAAAGCAACGCGATTTTCATCATTGGGTAATGTCTGTTGGTTTAGCAAAAATGTTTTCCAGTTTGAGTTCATGCGTTAGGGTAAAGGCCAAAAAATATTGGCTAATTATACCCGTATTATGTAACAGCCACACAAAGCCCATAGCCGCGCAGCGTTTTAGAATAAACCCGAAAATCTATCGTCTCATCAATCCAACCGGAAACTTTTGGATGTTGATTGACATAACTTCATCTAAATTCTATTTTCAAGTGGTTTTAAGTGCGATTGCCCTGGGGTTTTAGGTTTATTTCCTTGAACTAAAAAAGATTTGCTCTGACAATAGCCGTATTTTTCGGAAAATCATATGGCTCCCTTCAACAATATACGCGCCCTCATCATCGACATGGATGGTGTTCTGTGGCATGGCAACCAAGCAATAGCAGGCTTGACCGAGTTTTTTCAAACCTTACGCGAACTTAATCTCCGTTTTATTTTGGCAACCAATAATGCCAGCCATACGCCGCAACAATATGTGAAAAAACTGGCAGATATGGGAGTTACGGTTGATCTCAACGAAATTATGACTTCCGCCATGGCAACAGCGATGTATCTGGCTGAAATCATGGATCCCTCCCAAACTCGGGTTTTTGTGGTCGGTGAAGACGGGGCGATCCAAGCTCTGCAAGAACAAGGCTTTATCTTAACCGGATTGTATGAAATCAACAGTGCAACCAATAGAGGTGCGGATGTGGTCGTTTGCGGCAAAGATCATTCGATAAGCTGGGATAAGCTCGCGACGGCAACGCTCAATCTCCGCGCTGGCGCGAAGTTTTACGGCACCAATGGCGATAACACCCTGCCCACAGAACTCGGTTTGATACACGGCAATGGTGCTATCTTGGCGGCATTGCAAACCGCAAGCGGCGTTAGCCCAACGATTATCGGCAAGCCCGAACCCATCATGTACCAGCAAGCAATTTCACGCCTCGGCACTGATCTTGCCGAAACAATAGCAATCGGTGATAAGCTTGAAACAGACATTCTTGGAGCAGTTCGTACAGGTATTCGCAGCTTGATGGTATTGACTGGGGTATCAACGGAAGCTGACTTGAAAGCATCGGAATACCAACCTACTTGGGTTATGAAAGATATTCGTGCGGTCACCGAGGCATTGAGGATGCTCAAAATAAACTAATCCGAATAGTTTAAAAAAACCCTTTTCCCTTTGATTAAGTCAAACACCTCCGGCAAAGCCGGAGGCTTGAAAATATGAACCGCTCAAAGCGGGTTAGTTATTGCTCCACCTAAAGGTGGCGGCGCCTTAAAATGAGCTAAGTTGTTCTATTCGCTGATCCTCGGCTTCTTGATGCCTGATGTAATTCCTCACCGTTGCCTCATCCCTACCCACTGTTGAAACATAATAACACCAATCCCAATAAGTTTTCATTGATACCTTCTCCAAAGGGAGAAGGTCAGGATGAGGGGATTCAAATAACAACTTATTGGGATTGGTATAACCTCTCGCCCAAAAACTTTGACCCGTGAAGTTCTTTCTGCGCCCCATATAGTTTCATGCTATGGCTCTAAAATACACATACGGAGGACACCATGGCAAACCATGCCCTTAGCACGAAGCGATAGTTTCTGCCTGTCCGGTTGCATTAATTGCATCAACAAGCGCTTTAACGCGCTCGTTGATTTCATGATAATCCTTCTTTGCAGAAATATATGTCTTTGGCACAGATAGATCAATCGTTATTGACCAGGCGTGCCGCAATCTTCTGATATATATAGTTTTGCGCGGTTGCTACATAATGCCGATCATACCGTACTTTAATAAGGCATAATGGTGATGTTTATGGGAATTCCGGCAATATTCCGTTAGCCTACTTAAACTTTAAAACTTATTGCTCCGGCCTTTTTAAAGTTTTAAGTCAAGCTAATTTAATGTATTGGTGCACATGGCTTTAATTCAGAAATAATTCAAACTTCACAAGACCGAATCTATAGAGTATCCATTTGATCGCAAAAAAACACGGTGCGCCATTTGTCGTCGAACTCAAGCCTTCAAAAAAATTACAACGCTTAATCATCGTTATCCACCTTATCGCCTTGGGCGCAAGTGTTGTTAACTCTCTGCCTATTGCAGTGAAGCTGGCTATAGGTGCTGTGGTCGGCTTAAATTTCAAGATCAACTGCCCCCGGCTTAAGATTGAACAACGTAAAATAAGGTATACGGAAAAGCTGGGTTGGGAAATTTCCGATGGTGGTGACTTTGAAGCGGTAGCAATATTAAAATCAACTGTCGTCACAACGGTTTTTATATTTCTACAGATGCACAATAAACCCACCATTCTTATCGCTAATGATGCACTCAGGGAAGACGATTATAGACAGCTTATAGTAAAGTTGAGAATGACTGTGCATTAGTCTTCACTGCTGTATTAATCGCCCAGATTACTGTTGGAACTTGTATAATGCCGCTTATTATCTGGAATCTCTGAACATGTTATCGTTCGACCTGAGTCCATCGACAATTCTCAGGAGAGCCCTGTCGAAGGATTTAATCAGACTCCGCAATTCTTTACCCTTACACCTTATTCGCTTCCAAGAGAACTTATGGCACTTTACTGTGGAATCGTTGGTTTACCCAATGTGGGTAAATCAACCTTGTTTAACGCACTTACCAAAGCAAAAATCGCGGCAGAAAACTATCCGTTTTGCACTATTGACCCCAACGTAGGTGTCGTGCCTGTACCCGATCCCAGGATGGATAAGCTGGCAGAAATCGTTAAACCAGAACGCATCATTCCTACTACCATCGAGTTTGTAGATATTGCAGGATTGGTTGCAGGCGCATCAAAAGGTGAAGGCTTAGGCAATCAATTCTTGGCAAACATCCGCGAAACTGATGCCATTGCCCACGTTGTCCGCTGCTTTCAAGATGACAATGTTGTCCATGTTGCTGGGAAAATCGACCCACTTTCCGATATTGAAGTCATTAACACCGAACTGGCACTCGCCGACATGGCTTCCGTGGAACGAGCGTTACTGCGTGTAAGCAAAGCGTCCAAGTCCGGCAATAAAGATGATCTGGCGAAAAAGCAAGTCTTAGACCGTATTTACCAACAACTTGATGCCGGATTACCAGCGCGGGGATTAGATTTAGATGATGAAGAAATATGCCTCATCAAAGATTTGTGCTTGTTAACCCTTAAACCTACCATGTACATTGCCAATGTCCAGGATGATGGTTTTACCAATAATCCCTTATTGGACAAAGTCCAAGCGTTTGCCGATAACGAAGGGGCAACGGTGGTAGCGATCTGTGCTGCCATAGAGTCAGAAATAGCGCAGCTTGAAGACGATGAAAAAAAGGAATTCCTTGATGATCTAGGCTTGGAAGAACCTGGACTAAATCGTGTGGTAAGAGCTGGCTATAGCTTGCTTAACTTAGCCACTTACTTCACTGCTGGGGTCAAAGAGGTCAGGGCATGGACCATTCCTGTCGGAGCAACGGCCCCTCAATCCGCAGGGGTAATCCACACCGATTTTGAGAAAGGCTTTATCCGCGCCGAAGTTATCTCCTATCAGGACTTTATTAGCTACAAAGGCGAACAAGGTGCGAAAGATGCAGGCAAGTGGCGGCTAGAAGGCAAGGAGTATGTCGTTAAGGACGGCGATGTTGTGCATTTCAGATTCAACGTTTGACAAAACAAGGGGCGAAACCTATAATTCGCGGCTGTCTGTCAAGACCCCTCATGCGGCGATATAGCTCAGTTGGTTAGAGCACGGGATTCATAACCCCGGGGTCGGTGGTTCAAATCCACCTATCGCCACCATGTATATCAAGCCCTTACGATAAGCCGAAGGGTTTTTTATTGCCTATGGGACACTCATGGGGCAGTTTCAAATAAGTCGAACTGTTCAGCAGATGACAATTGGCTCTGATCTTCAAAAGAAGACAAGGTGACCCCCAATAAGCGTACATTACGTTGACCCACATCGGTATTTTTCAGTAACTCTGCGAGCAAATCTTTACTAAAAATTGCGGCAGTAATCTTCTTGGCTAAAGTGCGGCTGCGGGTGATCTGTGCAAAATCGAAATATTTGATTTTAATGGTTATGGTATGGGCGGAGAGTTGCTTTTTCGTTACTTTCGTCAGTGCTTTATCATAGAGTTGTTGTAAGTATTCGAGTACCTCCTCGGTATTGTTAAGATCCTGCTGAAAAGTGGTCTCCACGCCGACTGACTGGCTTTTTCTGTAACTGACGACGGGGCGATTATCAATCCCTCTGGCAATATTGTAGTAATACAAACCAGACTTGCCAAAATGTTGCTGTAAATCTTCCAGAGATAGGTTTTTTAAATCTTTGCCAATTTGAATACCTAATTTGTTCATTTTAAGTGCTGTGGCTTTGCCTACACCATGAAATTTACGAATCTGGAGTTGCTCAATAAAATCAGCCCCTTGCTTAGGTGTAATCAAGTACAAACCATCCGGCTTATCCATGTCAGAAGCGATTTTAGCCAGGAATTTATTGTAGGAAATACCCGCCGAAGCCGTCAGTTGAGTTTGTTGCTTTATCTTCGCTTTAATCGCTTTGGCAATCAGTGTCGCTGAACCACCATTATACTCAGACTCTGTGACATCCAAATACGCTTCATCCAATGACAGCGGTTCAACCAGATCAGTATATTCGAAAAATATTTGCCTAATAGCTTGTGAAGCTTCGCGGTATGCGTCGAACCGAGGTTTTACAAAAATGGCTTGTGGACACAAACGATAAGCTCGAGTGGTGGGCATAGCGGAATGGATGCCATATACCCTTGCTTCATAACTACAGGTTGCTACTACGCCACGGGAGAACGGATTGCCACCTACGACCAAGGGCTTGTTGCGGTATTCGGGGAAGTCACGTTGTTCGACCGCCGCAAAAAAAGCATCCATATCAATATGAATGATTTTGCGGGACGTGGACATAAAGCCCTATTTTTGGCGTTTCTTAGGTTCGGGCAATTTCAATTCTTCAGTGATCGCCCATTCTGAGAATGGATAAGGTAAGGTGTCAGTATTAAATGTAAGAAATGTCAGTATATGGTAAGTATACAACGACAGATTACGCCCAAACCTAAGCACATTCTCATTTGCAGCACCGGTAAAAAGTACTGACGCTATCTGCAATAAAATAACCGCCCAAACTAACATCCTGACCAAGCCACCGATGGCAGCGAAGATCAGCATAAAAAATATGCGTTTCCAAGTACTGATTTTTTTCAAGTTTTCTTCGAGTTGTTCGTCCATCAGATTTTTACCCTCTATTCATAATGTCACGTAAATCCAACGCAGCGGCGTTGGCACGGGCTATATAAGTTGCCATTGTTAAGGAATAATTAGCTGTTACCCCGTAACCAGTGCCATTCAAAATCATCGGACTTAATACAGGTGACAAGGCATTTTCTAAAGCTTTAATCATAATGTCCACGGTGTTCATCGCCCGCTTATCCAACAAAATGTCATGAAAATCATATTTAACGGCTTTAAGTATGTGCAGCAACGCCCAACTAGAGCCACGGGCTTCGTAGAATACATCGTCAATCAAAAGCCAAGGCGTCTCACCCATAGGCGCAATTTTGGCATTTCTAACGGCGACATTAGGTTCGATAACCTCTAACCCAGGAATAAGCGCCGCACCAGCCGTACTTGAGCTTAAGCGAGTAGATAGATTACCTAGGCGCTTAATGACGACTTCGGTGTATTGCCAAAGATTGTCCGCACGGGAATAAAATTGCGCCCGTTTGACATTGCCTTCATATTTTTGCAGTCGAACCATGTATTTATGAAGCGCATCAATGCCTTTCTGATATTCCGCTTCAGTCGAAGGCAACGCCCAGGAATCATTTTCGTAATAAAAATAAGGTTCAGCTACTTTTAAATCGGGATCTTCATCAGACTGAGACTGGTCACGGGTAAAGTGATTTCGCAACGCTGTCGTCGCATCGCGTAACATCACCAAAGCTCCGTATTCAAAGTTTGATACGTTGTCGAGAAACACGCCCGGGGGCGCCACATCATTAGTTATATAACCACCTGATTTATGAAGCAAAACCTCGGCAATATGTGCCAGGGTATTGGTATAGGTATAGCCAAGTGGAATGTCAGTGGTTTTAGTTATCTTAGCCCGCTCCATGGCTTCATCCTGGATACTGAACTGCTGAGGCTCGGCACCCCACCAAACACCAAGAAAGACTAAAACCAGCAAAGATATAAGCACAAGCACACCAAAACCCCAGAGTATGCCCCTAGACTTTTCATCTTCAAGTAAATCGCTTGATGCCATTTCAGGTTTCCTGTGAGCTGTGGGTTGTGTTGAGGAGGGTTGGATTTGTTGTTGGATATATTGCAAACATGGTAACAGATTTTTGTTTATTTTGCCTATCCAGCAAGCTTATTGCGGCTTTTTTCTGGCCCGTGGATGCGCCTTATCATAGATTTCCGCGAGATGCTGAAAATCCAAATGGGTGTAGATTTGCGTGGTGCTGATATTGCTATGCCCCAACAGCTCCTGAACTGCCCGTAAATCCTGGCTGGATTCCAGCAAATGACTGGCGAACGAATGCCTGAGCATGTGCGGGTGGATGTGTTGGTCTATGCCCTTTTTTTTGCACCATTGCGACAACCTTAGCTCAATGCTGCGTTGACCTAAACGTCGTCCTTTGGTGGTCACGAATAATGCCACATTATCAATAGCCGTCATTTTTGCGCGTTCCTGCAACCAATTATTGATCGCTGTGACCGCTTTGCCGCCTATAGGCAGAATTCTGGATTTACCGCCCTTCCCTGAGCGGACTAGCAGTGAACGATCAGATAAATCAAGATCAACTAAATCTAACGAACTCAACTCACTTAACCTTAGTCCTGACGAATAAAACAATTCAAACATAGCAAGATCACGTATTTCCAGAGACGAACTCGCCCTTGCATCCAATAGCCCATTAATCTGATCGACATCCAAAGCTTTCGGTAATGTGCGTGCCTGTTTGGGGGCTTTGATGTGCTGTGCGGGATTACTTTCAGCCAAGCCATTTTTCAATAAGAAAGTGTAGAAGCTGCGGATAGCAGATAACTCACGTTGTAAGCTTTTACTGCCCATGCCCTTGCGATGCCTACTAGCAATGTGGGCGCGAACATCAGCTTGCTTAAGGTCAGTCCAGTTGAAGATGATCTTTTCTTTGCAATAAGCTGATAAGCGTTCAATATCACGTTGGTAACTTTTTACCGTGTGGATGGACGCACGTTTCTCATATTTAAGTTGATTTAAGAAGTTAGCCAGCATTTCCTCGGCGGCAGGCGACATTATTGCCCTTGTAACAACGCAATCAAGCGAGTGCCAACAATCTCGCTCATCTGAGTTAAAAACAGGCTGCCCATGCTGTAATGAAATCGTCCGTCTTCACGACTACCAACTGCCAAAAAACCTTCCAACTGAGTAAACATCATCGGCATAATGGCATACGATTGCACCTCAAGCGAGGAATCACCAAACAGGATTTTTGCTTGGGTCAAGGTAGGTTTTCCGCAGGTCGGCTCACTACTGGAAAGCTCTTTGCTGAATGGTTTTAGATCGTCACTGTCCGGTGCTATAAAGAGCTTGGAAAGCGTCGCATCAGGATTGTTTTTGATGATGCGGATAGCTACGAAATCGGTTAGGAAATACTCCGAAAGTACGATTTCCAGATTCTCAACAACTTCTTCAACGGTCTTGGAATCCAGCATTGCCAACGTCAGTTTGTGCATCCGCACATAAGACGTGTCGTTTTCCCTGGCAATCTCAATCAGCTCGGTTAACTGACCTTCCAGCTCCTGATGCCTACTCCTGAATATTTCCAATTGCTTGGAAATCAGCGATACCGCATTGCCACTGGGGTGCGGAATTCGCATTTGTTCAAGCAAATGCAGATGCTCATTGAAGAATTCTGGATGTTGTCGAAGATATTGTTCAATTTGTTTTGAAGTCAGATTCGATTTTTCTTGTTCATTCATAGCGTTATGTTTCCATCAAACTGATTTTTCCATCAAACACAGTCGTTGCAGGGCCTGTCATATATACCGGTTGGTCACGACCTACCCAGCTTATCGCAAGCTGTCCGCCAGGCAAATCGACGGTAACTTCGTTATCCAGCAAGTTTTGTTCAATTCCGACAACCACGGCGGCACACGCGCCGCTACCGCAGGCCAAAGTTTCCGCCGCACCACGTTCATAAACGCGAAGCTTAATATGCTTGCGATTGATCACTTGCATAAAACCGATATTGGCGCGTTCAGGGAAGAGCGTATGGCTTTCCAAAATCCGGCCTAAATCAGCCACAGGAGCTGATGTTATATTTTCAACTTGAATAACGGCGTGAGGATTACCCATAGACACCGCGCCTAACTCTGTCAGCGTGCCGTCAATTTCCACGGGATACGTTTGCGCTTCCTGGGCGGCAAGCAAAGGAATCTCAACGGGTGCATGTCTGGGTATGCCCATGTTGACCGTCACCAAATCATTCTCAGTTAACGTAAGCACAAGCTGGCCTGAGTCCGTATCAACGGTAATCGTATCGCCCGTAAACAAACCTTTTTCCCGCACAAACCGTGCAAAACAACGTGCGCCATTGCCGCATTGTGATACCTCACTACCATCGGCATTGAAAATACGGTATTTGAAGTCGGCGTTGCTACTCACTGCCTTTTCAACCAGCAACAGTTGATCGAAACCGATTCCGAAATGGCGGTCAGCCATGAAACGGATTTGTTCCGGCGATAACAAAAAGGTTTGCTTGATTGCGTCGATAACGACGAAATCATTGCCCAAACCGTGCATTTTGGCGAATTGAAGCATTATTTCTTACAAAAATTAAGGAAGAAGAGTGATTTATCTTTGATTAATCAAGTAACTTATCGTCTTCGCGTGGTGGTTCGCCGCCTTCGCGGGTCAAAATGTCCCGAAACGCCGCAAAATCAGCGCGATTTTTCCTGTCGGCAAAGAACTTGGCGGTATTCAATGCAGTCAGCTTTTCCGCGACCGCCATAGCCACAAACTGATTCAAGCTGATGCCTTCTTCTTTGGCGAGCTGTTCCACCGCCGCTTTTATCGAACGCGGCAACCGTAATGGATAAGTGTTGCTAGTCGTATTGCTCATTGTTTTATCCTCTTAAGTGCTTCCGAAGGTTTCAAGACTTCGATTCCGAATGTATTGGGTACGCTACCGTAATCGCGAAGATTAAAAGTGCCAATGGCATCGGCTTGCCCGTTAACCGCCGCTTCCAACACCATTTCATCCGCCGCGTCACGCAATTTTGGCCGCCAGAGAAAATACGTCGGGATAGGATCAACCAGCGCAGCAAGGGCATCCAAAAATTGCCCGACTTGCTTTTCATCCAAACCCGCAGCGTCCCGGTGTTCCGCCAAGCTGCAAGTCGCTTCGTACTCCACAACCAGCGGCACGTTGGCGACCAAGACAAACAAGCCGTCCAAAGCAGACACTAAAAGTGCCGCCGAAGCACCCGTAGGGCTTCGCATGGCGGAAACAACGACATCGGTATCCAAGACATATCTCATATCGTATATGATATGACAACCTAAGATTTGGTTCAAATATAAGGTGTTTTATTCCGGTAACACAAAAATGCGCCTCGTTCCTCGGCAGCATCCTATGCCCATTTTATGGTCTTGTTATTATTTTCAATAACAACTTTGGCCCCGGATTTAATTTAACATGACTTGACTCACTTTCTTTTTTTCTTAAAGCTTCCACGATTCGGCTTAGATCATTGCCATACCGTGCAGCGTGTTCCTTTCTGTAGCGACGGACTTCCTCAACGATTGGATCGTTAATCATCTAATATTCCTCCTAATTCTTCAGGTGAGCATAATTGTGGGCAGGCATACCCGCAAGATTCCACAAGCCGTGTTATAACTGCCTTTGTTTCAGCGTTATTGATGTTTTTGAAATTCCAAGTGAGCAAAAAATCCGCACCTTGAGCGGCAGCGATGCCAATATGCAATGCGTCTTCTTCGCTGCCCACTGGCACGGCATCATTAGCTAAAAGCAAATCAGCAACTTTAGTTGCCTCATCTGAAATGGTAAGACTGGCTATATCGGCAACGGTTTCAAGGCGAATCTGAGCAGCTTTGGGATCGCCCCTACCAATTTCCTCCTCCACCAAAATAGATATGCGAAGCTCAAATCGGTTTCGTTGGTTCTCCCACCAATCAAGAGTAATTGCTTGTCTGCCCGAGATGACAACATCACGGTTAGCCCGGGCTGTTAGATAGCTGATGACTGACGATTCAAGATAGACTATTGGTTTCATGAATATTCTGGATAAGAAAACACAAAGTGCTGTAGGTTGAGTTAGGCGCACAAAACTACTTTCGCAAAAATAATAACCGATTTGTCCGTGCGCCGTAACCCAACATTGGGCAGCAATTCAACTCCCGAACGTTGGGTTACGGCTCGCCCAAAGGTATACGATAGCTAAGTCCCAATGATTTTGCGAGCCTAACCCAACCTACAATTTACCCATCTTACGAGTTAAAGGTTACTTCTGACGATTTCCTTTTTCTGCTTTCGTCGTTGCTACTTCAGCCTTTTCTTCTGCCATATATGCCGCCTTTTTTTGCTTAAACTCAGCGGGTTCATAAATTCCACCCACAGAACGCACTTGCTGAGTATTGCAACTTGGATGTGCTGAAACAATCTCTTTAGGGCGTGCCGTAGGATGCGTAGGATTAAATGTATAGGGAAATACATCGCTTAATGGCCCAAAGACATAGTTTGTTTCTAAATGCCAGTCTTTTCCAGAGGCCCTCAGGGTATTTTTAGCTTCCTGCCAAAACGTACGTTGAGTTTCAAAGATGGGTAAGACAGCATTGCCATCTTTAAAACGGATATACAGGCAGTCTTTTTCAATAAGTAAGCTGCCTTCCTTAAAAGCATCCTTTATGTTGTTGCTATCTAACCCGTCACCATAGTTAAATACTCCCATATAAGGTAATTTTCCTACGATTGGCGGAGAAGGCTTCAGGTTGTCTTGTCCAGTCAGTGGATCGAATTTGGTATATTTATCATTGAGGATTAAACGGGCATATTGATGCGCTTGGGATAACTTACATTCCAATTGCGGTGGCGGTGTTACCCAACCGATATTTGTAGTATTGTATACCGTGGATTTTAAATCTATAGCTTGATTGCCGTAGTAACCCATGACTTTTCTACCTAACCACCTTGTGTATTTAACCGCTAGTTTATCTGGCGGCAGATATTCTGAAATAAGCACGGGTAAAACCTTGACACCGTTGTCTAGCTCTACATAAAAGCAATGATCGTTGCCGAGTTTGAGCGTACCAAGCTCACATTCAATAGAACCTTCTCCACATCGATATTCTTCCCACTCAAACCCTATAGCATTTAGCTCAACCGGTATTGACGATATGCTTGTTGCAACATGAATCTTAGACTTCGGGTTAGTAACTTGGGCTATTTCAGCCAAAACTTCATTGGCAGCAGCGGGTGGTAAAACGGCGATGGATTGGCAACTGACGGTAAAGAATAGTGCAGCTAAACATAAGCCGTTGGCGTGATAAATATTCATCTCAACTTTTCCTTTTAGAGACGTTATAACCGAAATAAACCCTGCTTCCCTATTGAGAACTTTAGAATTGAAGAAAATAGGGAAACAGTGCATTACCCTTAGATTAATACTTCAATTGATAACCTGCGTTATAAAGCTCATCCGTTGACATGTAGGTCAAAAATCCAGGATCATCGCCAGTAATTGGCAATGTTCCGCCATCATTACCACCGCACCAGCCTTTACCCTTGTGTATTATTGAACTCCAAGTCGAATTATTCTTACTAACTTTACTGAGCAAACCCACGGCAATATTTCCTATAAAAACTGGCCCGCCGCTATCACCTTGAAAGCAATCTAATTTAGGCCCAGCTACTTTCACCCATGTTTTGGAGCATACGACAGGTTTAGCAGGCTTTCCGGTCTTACCATCTGGGCCACAGCTTTTGAAAAGGATACTACCCACTAAACCTGGCATATATGCTTTATCTTTCACAGTTCCACAACTATAACCCGTGGTTTTACCATAATGACAGACAGTATTACCGACTACTGTGCTGGCGCGGGTACGGCGACCTGTCAGTGGTTTGGCTACATTGTCCGCAGCAAAAAACTGCGGTAACAGAATCGTTTGCAATAGCGGCGGCTTTACCGACATAACCTGAAAATCTTGGCTGGCATTATGAAATTCTTTAACATAAATTAAACCAAGTTTGTCATCTCCTACAGTTTTACGGTCATTAAGGGTTATATTGTAGTCGTAACAATGCGCCGCCGTCGTGGCATAAGATAGTCTGCCTGTCGCTTTATCCTTAATATTAAAGCCGGACGTACACCCGCCAAGCTGAGATGTTAATAACGGGCTTATTCTCATTGACATGATTTCTGATGCCCTAACACTTGCTGCAGCGTTGACTAATTTTGAACGCAGCTTGTTTATTTTGATAGGCAAATTGATAAACGAAGGAGCGGGACTAGCAAAACGGCTTGAGTTAGCAGTTGCCGTTTTCTTTGGCTCAACAATATCTAGCACCACTTCTCCGCTACGCTCGTCAATACCCGTCCCTTGGATACCCGGAATCGCGGCAAACTCTTTAAGATGGGCATCGCGAATTTTTTCAAGTTCTGCCAAGGTATAATCTGCACCTGATTGAAATTCAACTGGCAAATCAAGTATTTCAGAAAAAGGCACAGCGGTTTTATTCCGAATTGGAAAACTCGTATCCAATACCCTTGCATTACCCTTTAAGCGTACCACCAAATGGTAATAGGGTTTATGCTCAGCATACATGCCAGCTAAGCGGGTTTTATATTTATTTTGCAAATGGGCGACAACATCATCCGATGAAAGCTGAATAATTAAGTTACGCAATGCTTCAACAAAGCTAACCTTGTAGGTTTTGGAATATTCCATTGCATCCATATCAAGGGAGTGATCAGATGCAAGCATTGTAAATGCTTGATTTTGAGCATAAGCCACTGGCATTTGATAGGCAGCGACACCAAGCACAACGATGCCACAAAATCTGGATAAGCGTTTAGGGATTTTAATCATATTTCACCTTATTTTGGATTAATGAATGGTTACAAATCTGTGAGCCTATTTAAGCAGTACAATATAGACGGTAGCAATTAAAACATGGATTTGTGTGAATAGGCACTATATTTTTTACATGGCTATGAACAAGCCGCAGGTTGAATGGAATTTATTTCAGCTAATACTTTGAAATTAGTTTTGTAGGGTGGGCAACCTCAAGTTGCCCACTAAAACCGGAAACTCCGTAAACGGTGGGCAATTTGCCCACCCTACAGAGTCGGATATTAATTTTCATAACGCCAACAAATGTTCCCCCGCCCACAAATGCGAGATGCGCTCTCTATCCCGAATAACTCTAACTTTAGCACCATCAACCATAATCTCGGCACAGCGCGGCCTGGAATTGTAGTTGGAACTCATGCTAAAACCATATGCACCCGACGAACGTATCGCCAACAAATCACCCTGTTTTATTGATAACGCCCGGTCTTTACCCAGGAAATCGCCGGTTTCACATACGGGACCGACAATATCCCAATGTTGTTCGGTTACTTCGCTCCCTCTAGTAACCGGAATAATTTCCTGCCATGCACCATACAAAGAAGGCCGGATCAAATCGTTCATCGCCGCATCGACGATGGCGAAGTTTTTGTGTGCTGTGGTTTTCAGGTATTCGACCTGGGTAACTAATATGCCTGCATTGCCGACAATAGCACGTCCTGGTTCAAGCAAGATTTCATAAGGTTGCTTACCTAAACGCGCCAACATTACTTGTATGTATTCGGCTGGTTCGGGTGGATGCTCGTCTTTATAGCAAATACCCAAACCACCGCCTAAGTCGATGTGATGCAGGTGAACATCTTCAGCCTCAAGCGCATTCACCAGCTCAAGCACGCGATCCAAGGCATCCAAAAATGGTCTGGATTCGGTTAATTGCGAGCCGATGTGGCAATCTATCCCAACAATCTCGACATTCGCCATTGCCGCAGCACGGCGGTATTCGCCCAAAGCCTGATCTATATCAATACCAAACTTGTTTTCTTTTAATCCGGTGGATATATAAGGATGGGTTTTGGCATCGACATCAGGATTCACCCGAAACGAGACCGGTGCAATGACACCCAACTGGTGGGCTAAGATATTAATCCGATCCAATTCGCCGCTGACTTCAATATTAAAGCAGCGTATGCCAGTTTTTAATGCTGCCAATATCTCGTCTTCGCGCTTACCAACGCCGGAAAAAACGATTTTCTTCGGATCGCCACCTGCGGCAATCACGCGTTCCAATTCACCCAAGGAGACGATATCGAAACCCGAACCCAATCGCGCCAACAGGTTTAAAATAGCGATATTAGAATTGGCTTTTACCGCATAGCAGATTAAATGTTGTTGCCCACCAAAAGCGTCATCGAATGCTTTCCAGTGCCGCTCTAAAGTGGCTCGTGAATAAACGTAGCAAGGGCTGCCGTGTTGATAAATGATGTCTTGAACAGAAACGTCTTCAACATATAATTCGTCGTCTCGATAGTTAAAATAATCCATTGTTATTGGTCTTTTACGGGTTGTTTGATGTCTGGTTGCGGCGGCGGCTGTGGTTTTGTTTCCTGTTTTGGCGCAGCATCCTTATTAGTTTCAGGCTCTGCGTCCGGCTCTACATAGACGGGTGGCTTATTAGTCGGCAAATACAAAGGGCCAGGCTGACCACAGCCAGCTATCAATAAACAAAATAAAAATAAGGGATAACTATGGTCTTTCATGGATCGTTTTATTTTAAAGAAAAATTAGTTTGCATGATAAGCTGAAATGCAACAAAAGGCATCAGAAAGCAACAACTGGGTTCAATTTAATAGACATATATCCCTATCAAGACGGGTCTTTCACAAGGACTTAGCGTTAATCAAAACATGTAGCTGGTGGGCATGACTCATTTAAGTGCTGCCAGGACGGTATTTCGGTTTAATTCTGGCACCAATATATGAATAAAATCATAAATATAATCACGCAAAAAAGCATCGCGGCGCAGACCAAGATAGGTGGTGCTGGCAGGGAATAAATGACCGACATCCAACATCCGCAAATTTCCGTCACGCTCCTGGTCGTATGCCATCGCAGCCAACAAGCCAACACCTAAACCCAGGTTGACGTAAGTTTTTATCACATCGGCATCAATCGCGGTCAACACCACATTTGGCTCAAGACCAGCTTGATTGAACACACGTTTGACAACTGACCCGCCAGTAAAAGAAAAATCATAAGTAATCAGAGGATAACGGACAATTTTTTCCAAGGTGAGCGGGAGATCATTCCATAAGGGATGCTCATAAGGTGCGACAACACAGCGATTCCATTGGTAGCAAGGCAAACACAAAAGGTTTTCGTAAGTACTGATAGACTCCGTTGCAATACCTATATCCGCTTCGCCACTCACGACTTGTTCCGCCACTTGCGATGGATTACCCTGATGTATCGTCAAAGTAACATTGGGATATTCCTGCATGAATTGCTTGACGGCTGGCGGTAAGAAATAACGCGCTTGGGTGTGGGTTGTGGCTATGGTTAATGTTCCCCGATCCTTTTGGGTGAATTCTTCACCAACCCGCTTGATGTTATCCAGTTCACGCAACACCCGCTCGGCAAGATTGACAATAATTTTACCTGGCTCAGTAATGCCAATCAGCCGCTTGCCGTTGCGCTGGAATATCAGCAGCTTAAGCTCTTCTTCCAGTAATTGAACCTGCCTGCTAACCCCTGATTGCGAGGTATGCAAAGCTTCGGAAGCATTTGAAATACTGAGATTTTGCTGAACTATCTCACGAATGTAGCGTAATTGGATTAGGTTCATTAGTTCTTTCTTTATGACAAAATTGCATAAAGTTAGCATAACATATTATTAAAAGACGGGGTATGTGGCAGGTATAATGTGCCTTTATCTCAATCAAACATTCAACAGGGATTACTTTTCATGAATTTGATGTACTCGGCTTCGGGTTTTGCAGTGGGCTTATTGGTCGGTATTACCGGTGTCGGCGGTGGCTCACTGATGACACCTTTGCTGGTGTTTTTATTCGGTTTCAAGGCATCGGTAGCCGTGGGAACTGATCTCTTATATGCCGCCATCACCAAAACGGCTGGGGTCTTCGTGCATCATGGCAAGCACCGTTCAGTAGATTGGCCAATTGTCGCTTGGCTTTCGTTAGGCAGCTTACCTTTTGCTGTCTTGACCCTGTTTGCCATTAAGCATTATATGGATATTGGCAAGGAAACTACCGGAATCATTACCTATTCGCTTGGAATCGCCCTGATCCTGACTTCCTGCGCTTTGTTAATTCGTGCGGTTATTTTGCGTAAATCCAAAGCCTTGGGGCAACTTGATGACGACTACAGCAATATGATGAATGCTGGACGTTTCTCACCGCGTTGGCAAATACCCATAACGATACTTACCGGCGCGATTTTAGGTGTGCTAGTGACTTTGTCATCTGTGGGCGCAGGTGCATTGGGTACGGTTGCCTTGCTGTTTCTTTTTCCACGCGAGAGTACCTTGAAAATTGTTGGCACCGACCTCGCCCATGCCATCCCGCTTACCGCCGTCGCGGGCTGGGGACATCTTATGTTGGGGAATGTTGACCTGACGTTACTGGGTAGCTTACTGGTGGGTTCATTACCTGGCATCTGGATAGGCAGTCATTTGAGCGCAAAAATTCCCGAACATTATTTACGGCCTGTGTTGGCTTCGGTATTACTGCTGATTGGGCTGAAGTTTGTTACGCAATGAGAACGTCATGAAAACCCTTTAAAAAGAGACCGAAGGCCAAATTACCATTGGCAACTTCAAGAATGACGGGAACGTGTTATTTAATCCAGGCTTGCCTAAATAACCGTTCGTTATCGTTATTTACCAGTAGGTACACCAAAACCTTCTCCCGTGGGAGAAGGTTGAGTGAGGGGAAATCCGTACAATCTTAATGCTGAACAACTTTAGGTAAAGTTTTAGCTTCTTCAATCCAAGTGGTCACTTGAGTCAATGAAGGTGTGGTTTTAGCCAGGTGTTTTTCATCATTGGCTTGCGATAATGCTTTTTGCAGATTTTCCGCATTTCGTTGTGCCAATTCAGGTACGGTATCTACACCCGCTGCTTCCAGTAATTCTGAAAACTGACCGGCAACACCTTTGATGCGAAATAAATCGGCATGATTAACCCAAGTCAGGATCAATTTGGCGCCAATGCCCGTCTTTGCAGATAATTCATCGCGGCCTTTTGCCGTTGCGCCGGATTCAAGTAGTTTTTCTACCGTATTGATATCCGCTGCTTTGAGTTTCTCAGCATATTGTGGGCCGATGCCTTCAATATCATCAATTTGTGCCATTAGCACCTCCTTAATTAATTTGATAAGATGTTGGTTAAATAGCCTGAATGGATAACCCACTCTGCTGGGTGCAATAGTATCATCAGTTTAGCCGCTAAGTCGCCATTAAATAAATTCACCTACCCAACCTAAGCCATCTTTGAGATGATACGGATTAGTCTTTTTATCTTGCTATATTACCTATTATTAAATACCACTAACCATGACCGAATCAGCAGACGTTTTATTTTCCGAAGCAAAAAGTGTAATCCCTGGCGGTGTCAATTCGCCAGTCCGCTCATTTAGCGGTGTCGGTGGAACACCCGTTTTTATTGACCATGCCCAAGGCGCTTATATCTACGACAGTATGGGCAAGCGTTATATTGATTACGTTGGCTCGTGGGGGCCGATGGTCTTGGGACACGCCCATCCCGAAGTTATTTCGGCAGTCAAAACCGCTGCTGACAAGGGCTTAAGTTTCGGCGCACCCACAGAAATTGAAACGCTGTTGGCGCAGAAAGTGTGTGAATTAGTGCCGTCTATCGACCTGGTGCGTATGGTCAGCTCCGGCACGGAAGCCACGATGAGCGCGATTCGCTTGGCGCGTGGTTACACAGGACGGGATAAAATCGTCAAATTTGAGGGCTGCTATCATGGACATGCTGATTCTTTGCTGGTGAAAGCGGGGTCCGGCGCATTAACGCTGGGCGTGCCAAGTTCACCAGGGGTATCCGCAGCCGTTGCCGAAAACACCTTGACGCTGCCTTATAATGATAACGAGGCAGTAACGAAACTGTTTGCTGAAATGGGCGAGCAAATTGCCTGTATCATCGTTGAACCTGTTGCTGGCAACATGAATTGTGTGCCGCCCGCTCCTGGATTTTTACAGACCCTGCGCCAAGTGTGTGACGAATACCATGCTGTATTGATTTTTGATGAAGTAATGACCGGATTTCGTGTGGGATTATCAGGTGCACAAGGGCTTTATGGCATCAAACCTGATTTGACCACGCTAGGTAAAGTCTTGGGTGGCGGAATGCCAGTCGGGGCTTTTGGTGGGCAACGTAAAATTATGGAATATCTCGCCCCCTTGGGGCCAGTTTACCAAGCTGGGACATTATCGGGCAATCCCGTTGCAATGGCGGCTGGCCTGAAAACGCTTGAATTGATTAGCGCACCTGGTTTTTACGAATCGTTAACGGCAAAAACCGAAAAACTCACTTCTGGTTTGAAAGGACGGGCGGATAAGGCAGGAATTGCATTCACCACCAACAACGTCGGCGGCATGTTCGGCCTGTTTTTCAATAATGAAGAAAAAATCACCCGCTTTGCTCAAGTGATGGCTTGCGACCAATCCTTATTCAAACGCTTCTTTCATGCAATGTTGGCAGAAGGCATTTATCTTGCCCCTTCCGCATTTGAAGCAGGTTTTGTCTCCGCAGCACATTCCGATGAAGACCTGGAACAAACGCTAGCTATTGCCGAAAAAATCTTCGTCCAGTTAACGTAAGTAGGAACAACCGTTGACCGTCACGGAGTTTATTAATAACCTACCACCTTGGACAATCGCACTCGCCGGCCTAATCGTCGGCGCAATACTGATGCGGCTTTTTACCCATAAAGATAAAATCGCCATCCAGCAATTGTCGATCAATATTGCCGTTTCTGAAGAAAAAATAAAACATCTGCAAGCCGTTGAAAATGATCTAAAACAATATCAACAACTGCTTACCTCCGCCAAAACCAAGAACGCCGAACTGCAAACCCGCATTGCAGAACAAGAAAGAAGCACTTACGAAAAACTCAAATTGTTACAAAATGCTGAGACCCAACTAAAAACCCAATTTGAAAATTTGGCCGGAAAAATCTTTGAAGACCGCAGCAAACAGTTTGCCGAACAAAATAAAACTAGTCTCGACCATATCGTCACACCGCTTAGGGAACAACTGGGCGAATTCAAGCAACGGATAGAAACCGTTTACGACAATGAAAACAAGGACAGGATTACGCTTCGAGAGGAAATCGTATCACTCCGGCGCGATACCGCGAAAATGAACCAGGAAGCGCTCAACCTAACCCGTGCACTGAAAGGAGACAAAAAAAACCAAGGTAATTGGGGTGAGATGATCCTGGAAAAGGTGTTGGAACGTTCAGGCCTGCGGAAAGGCATTGAATACGAAACCCAGAGTGCATTCCGCGATGACGATAACCGCCTGTTTAAACCAGATGTCATTATCCATCTACCCGAGAACAAAGATGTCATTATCGATTCCAAAGTCTCGTTATTGGCATATGAACGGTATTGTTCATCTGAAGACGACCAAGAACGCATGATCGCCATCAGGCAACATACCGGCGCAGTACGTGAACACATCAAGAGCCTGAGTGACAAGGATTATTCCGGCTTACATGGCATCAAATCTCTGGATTTTGTGCTCCTGTTCATGCCCATTGAAGCCGCATTTGTTGCTGCTTTTCAGGCTGATGAACGCTTATTTACCGATGCGTTCGAGCATAAAATCATCGTCGTCACGCCCACAACCTTACTGGCGACTTTACGGACGATTGAAAATATCTGGCGTTACGAACGGCAAAACGAAAACGCTCGTGCAATCGCCGAAAAAGCGGGGATCGTCTACGACAAGATACGTGGATTTGTGGAAGAACTCGACAAACTAGGCAAACAACTTAGCACCGTTCATACGACCTACGATGGCGTCATGAACAAACTGACCCAGGGCAATGGCAATCTTATCCGGCAAGCCAGCAGTTTTGTTGACCTGGGTGTTAAAGTCAAAAAAACCTTCCCTAAAAACATTAGCAATCAGGCGGGGATTAAAACGGATGAAGATTAAAAAATGACTTTGATGATGCGTTAGCAAGAAACTTGTGCTTATCTTCAATCAAAGTTCATTTTCTAATACTCTCTTACTTTTGATAGATGATCTACCATACCATCTGACATAAGTATTTATACGTATTTACATAGACACCTAGTTTCATATAATGCTCACGTCGGTAGTTATAAGATTCCGTATTTAATTAAGTACGGATTTTGAACATTGAAACAGTCTTTTTTTCTATAAGTTCATTGATAATTATCGGCAATTAGCATATTATCGACACCCGTTCCTGTTTTATCAATCAACAAGGTCAAACTTGGTGTGAGCCAAGCAAGGGAAAGCCACAGGTCTTTTGCTATAGCCAAAGACAGATAGGTTGCATTTTTCAATATGGTTGACATCATGGACTTTTAAAAATGTCGCATAGTAATGCTTAGTATCCTTATGTATAAATCAAAATTCGCATTTCTTACCTTAAATGTGTATTTTTTGAAAAAAACTTTATTGGCCGTGGTCGGAATAAAACATGTTCTGCCAATTTAGGCCTTACTTAATATTTTTTGAGGTGCTTATAAAAAAAACACAAATTGCTCTATTAATTTCCTTGCTCGCATCCGGATCCGCTTATGCGGGTACTTTTACAAATGGTGGTTTCGAAAACGGCAATCTGAGCGGCTGGACTCAGGGTGGTGGTAGTTGGAATGGTTCTGCTACACTACCAACAGCATCTTCTTATGTCGGCGGCCCATCTAATAACACTGTGGTAGGCGTGGGTAAGGATGCAATTACAGGCGCGAATACCGTTTATAACGGCAATCATTCTGTGCGTGTTAATGATTCTATTCCTAACTCTTCGGTATCAACCATTTCACAAAGCGTAACTAATTACACCGATAAGAATATTTTCTTCCAGTGGAACGCGGTGTTGGAGTCATCCCATACCCTAACGGATTCAGATTATTTCTCGATAACGCTACGCGATGACACCACAGGTGCAGATATAATAAGCCGCAGTTACAGCTCTGCTGGCGCAATTGGCTCTGGCACAAGCGGCGTTACATGGACTCCATTCTCCGGTTGGTTCACCAGCGGTTGGCAATTAGAAAGTATCGACTTGGTAAAGCTAGCTGCAGTTGGCCACGACTTTACTCTCAGTATGCTACTCTCAGATTGCCCTTATGGTGGTCACGCAGGTTACGCTTACTTGGATGGCTTTGGTGGCACAGTCGTTCCTCCAGGCCCAGGTAACGTGCCGATTCCAGCAGCTGTCTGGTTGTTTGGTTCGGGCCTTGCTGGATTGTTAGGAATACGTAAAAAATCAAAATTAGCGGCTTAATAAACTAGCTTTTTCTTGATATTGGAAAGCAGTGACGGTTAACCGTCACTGCTTTTTTATTGCAATACCAATTGGACATATACAACAACCCTGTAGCTCTGAATAAAGAACGTAGAAAAATAAGTTTTACCCTAGCCACCTCCCCACCCCACCTAAAGCAATCAAAAATTACTTTGTTTGCTATAATGAACCGATTTTTTATTCAAGCAAGAAGTCCATTCAACAATTTTTTTGTGGGCAAGCACAGTTTTATAGGGCTTTACGTTAATTTCGGACATCTTTCGCCTTGTAGATCAGGTTTTTAACCCTCTCTATTTAAGGATTAGTCCGATAAGCTCCGTAGACATTATAAATTACGCACATGAATGAACGAGGTCTCCATCGATTTTTAACGGGGTACATTGTCGCCAGCGTAATTCTTATCACTTTCGTTGTTGTCAAAATTGTCCAACAAGAAATCGCCAAGTCAAAATACCAAGCGCATTATCTCTCCGAAATTACCAAACAATTAAGTTTTAAACTTAATCCTGGCGCTAGCAAATCAATCCGCTACCCAAGCTATGGCCCTTATGACCAGCGCCTCGGCTATACGCTAATCCCAGCCTCTATTGCTCGATTGGAAAAAGTAGGATTCAATATTACCGCACAGGCATCGTCCTCGCCCATGATGAACAAATTGGGAGGCTATGGTTTATTTCCTATCTATCAAGAAAAAACCAGAATCGGTTTAAGCATTGTAGATCAAACAGATAAGGCTATTTTTAGCACTATCTACCCTATTCGTGGCTACTCAAGTTTCGAGGCAATTCCGCCATTAGTCTTGCAAACGCTACTGTTTATTGAAAATAGGGAATTACTTAACGATCAAAATCCAACCCTGAATCCTGCGGTTGAATGGGATCGCTTTGGCTTTGCCACACTGCAAATGATGGCCAATAAACTGGGCATTACCGACAGCGTTCCAGGTGGCAGCACTCTGGCAACGCAAATTGAAAAATATCGACATTCTTCCAATGGCTATACCAATTCAATCAGCGACAAAATACGTCAGATGGCAAGCGCTTCTATCCGTGCTTACTTGTTGGGGCCTGATACCGGTGAAATGCGACAGAGAATCGTCCTAGCTTACCTCAATTCCATGCCGTTATCAGCAACACCGAAATCTGGTGAAGTACATGGCCTGGGAGATGGTTTAGCTTCATGGTTTGATGCCGATTTCGATAAGGTCAATAAGCTACTTAACCCAGCAGCTTTTAAGCCACGCGAACAGGTTAGTCCGCAACAAGCAACCGCCTTTCGGCAAGTGCTGACTACTTTGTTGTCTCAAAGACGGCCTTCATACCTTCTGGGTAAGGGGTTCAAAACATTGCAAGAACTTACCGACAGCTATCTGCGGCTTATGGCCAATCAAGGTTTTATAACAACAGCGTTACGCGATGCCGCACTCAAGATTACCCGTGTAAAACCGGTCACATCCGTGCTGAATCCAACCAACTTTATGCCAACAAATAAAACGCAAACCGTGCTTCGAACCCGGCTTGCCAAAACATTAGGCATTAAATCGAATTATGAATTGGATCGCTTAGATTTAACCGTAAAAACGACACTCGATTACAATCTACAGCAATCTATCAGTAAAGCACTACACGGCTTGAGCGAGCGTGAAAATGCACAGGCAGCAGGTATTTTGGGGTTTCGGATGCTGGATGCCAATATCGATTTATCAGCAATTATCTATAGCTTGATGTTATTCGAAAAAAGCCATACGGGTAATTTGTTAAGAGTCCAAACCGATAGTTTTGACCAACCTTTGGACATCAACGAAGGCATTCGCCTGGATCTCGGCTCAACCTCAAAATTGCGTACGATGGTGCATTATTTGGAGCTGATTGCCCAACTTTATCAAAGTTACCACGGCCGTTCTCCAGAAGATCTTAAACAAATCACATTCCATCCCCGCGATTATCTATCTGCCTGGGTTATCCAGCAACTCAACACAAATAGCGGTATCAGCCTTGAAGACTTACTTAACGAAGCGCTCGACAGGAAATATTCTGCAAGCCCTTACGAATACTTTTACACTGGCGGCGGCTTGCATCATTTTAATAATTTCGACAAATCCGAAAACAGCCAGATCAAGTCAGTGCGCCATGCCTTGCGAGATTCGACCAACCTTGTGTTTATCCGCTTGATGCGCGATGTTGTTTACCACCACCTGTACAAACCTGACGGCATAGCACGTTGGCTTGACGATCCTGCTGATCCTAAGCGCAATGAATATCTGGAGCGCTTTGCTGATCGTGAAGGCAGGGCTTATTTGCGGCGCTTTTATGTCAAATACCAAGGAAAATCCTCCGAAGAGGCCATGCAATTGCTGACCGAAAAAGTGCAGCCTAAAGTGTCGCGCTATTCTATGCTGTACCGATCAATCTACCCAGACCATGATGAAACCCAATTCTACCTTTTCCTAAAATCCCATATAAAAGGGGTCGAATTAGTTAATGAAGATATTTACAACTTGTATGACAAGTATTCCATTGAAAATTTTGACTTACAAGATCAAGGGTATATAACCAAAGTCCATCCACTGGAATTATGGCTGGTGCGGCATCTAACCCTATACCCGAAAGCGACTCTGGAGAATATCCTGGATGCCAGTTACGAACAGCGCCAAGAAGTCTACCGCTGGCTGCTTAAAAGCAAACGCAAAAACTCCCAACAACGGCGCATTATGACCTTGCTTGAAGAAGAAGCATTTAAGGAAATCCACAAAGCATGGCAACGTGTCGGTTACCCCTTCGGCAAATTAACCCCCTCATATGGGACTTCGATAGGTGCGTCAGGAGACCGTCCCGTCGCCTTGGCTGAACTGATGGGCGTATTACAAAATGATGGCCTTCGCTTACCCTCTATCAGATTCGACAGCTTGCATTTCGCCTCGGCTACCCCGTATGAAACGATAATGAATAAACTTCCTGAACAGGGTGAGCGCATTTTTCCGGCAGAAGTTGCCAGAACTGCTCGCGGCGCTCTTGCTGGTGTTGTTGAAGGTGGAACAGCTTCACGCCTGCGAGGTGTTTATACCGGCAGCAATGGCGAGCCTTTGCTGGTCGGAGGTAAAACAGGCACTGGAGATCATCGTAAACAGGTATGGGGTGAGCGTGGACGACTGTTGGAATCAAAATTCATCAGCCGCGCCGCCACTTTTGTATTTTTTCTCGGTGATCGGTTTTTTGGTGTGATTACAGCGTATGTAGAAGGCCCCAACGCTGGGCGTTACCACTTTACCAGCTCATTACCGGTGCAGATTATCAAATACCTAAAACCTACACTTTCGCCTTTGTTAAACGGCGTAGTGGAAGACAAAGGCTTGCAAAAAACATCTGTTGAAAAACTGAATAACGATACCATACATTAATTAACAAATATCATTAGCCCTAAAAAGTCGATTGACGCTGAAGTATTCGTAGTCAGACTTAAACCAAGAAATATCTACGAATTATATATCTGGGCATCTCTAATAATTATAACAAGACAATTGCCTTAGATAACCACTTAGAAAACCTTGATCAAAAACAGTTTAGCCGTCCCCAAATCCACGAAAGGTCGAAAGTTTCACTGATCGCATTACCTCAAGCACTACAAACAGACTACTCCTTTCAACCTTGGAAACCACCTTGAATGTTGCCACAGCCGCCAGAACTTACAAGGCGGATATTTGCTATTTGATGAGCTGAGGATTTGTTAAAGCCCGCGCTGCAGCACCTTGGCGGCGTTTTATCCATTTTTGTTTTATGGTGTTGTCTTTTTGTATAAGAGCCGTATTTACGGCCTGTATTTCGGTCGTTGTCATCAAAACAGGTTCCTGAGGGTCAGTGTCTTCCACCCCAGATGCATCCAGTACTACACCGGCTGATGTTGTTACATAACTAGGTGTTGATGATGGGATAACAATTTGGGCGAGTGCCGAAAAAGGCAAGGTACAGCACAAAATAGTAACAATAGTTTTCATGGTTTTTCCTTATTAAATAAGTGCTACCGCCTAATCATTTTCTTATAAACGGTAGCTTTGGTTTTTGTTGGTTAGGGCATCAATTTCTAGATTGTCATGAGGCGACTTCAAAATTGATGCTGTTGAGAGAAACGCTTTAAAGCTACTGCAGAACTGACATCGGGCGCATCATATCGTGATCCTCATGTTCAGTAATATGGCAGTGCCAAACGAATTGGCCGAAACCCTCAAACTTCATCCGCACTCTGGTAACCTCACCGTTCACAATATCACCTGCTACTGCGAGTGGATTGCTGGTCAGGGAAGGGTAAGCAATGACTGTGTCTTTCCAACCCTTTTCAATTACTAAAGCAGGTGTCGCTGGAGCAGGGTAGGTGATATTGGTCAGCTCACCTTTGGCACCTAGTACAGCGTTAAACGGCTGCCGTTCAATGACCTGAAAATCACCATCATGTAAATGGACAGGATGGGCATCTACCGAATTATTGAAGATTTCCCAGGTTTCTACCGTATTGTTCAAAGGATGCTCAGTGACAGGATCCATCCAGCTTAGAAAGCCAGCGGACGGAGTGCCAAGGATAGGCAAAATACGATTAAACTGATCTACAGTTTCGCCTAGCAGTACCTGATGCGGGGCAGCGAGCGGATCAGTTTGAACCAGCGGCGCTATCGGAGCGCGTAAGGTAGTAGGAATGGTTGCAACAGGAGCGGCTGATAAGGGTAAATTAACTTTAAATTGCATCAGCTGGTCGTGCAGACCGATTGTTGGTGCGGCAGCACCTGCACCGCCAAATGGCGTTCCTGCTGAGTTAGTCAAGGTAATATTCTTTCCTTTCAACGCGGAAAAATCAACGATAATATCGTAACGTTCAGCAGGTGCTACCGTCAGCGTAGTCGCGGTTGTTGGGGCATTCAGAAAACCGCCATCACTACCGATAAGCTGGAATGGAATCGGAACGCCAGCAGCACCCGCTTTAAGTCCTAAGGTATAAAATCTAGCATTAGAACCGTTTAGAATACGGAAACGATATTTACGTGGTTCGACTTGCAGGTAAGGCCATGCAGCCCCATTGACTACCATAACATCACCGAAGAACTCTGGCACGGTACTTGGGGTAACACCTGTACCAATTACATCAACATCAGGATAAGCAAGAGAGCCGTCCGTATGGAACATGCGGTCTTGTAGCACAAGTGGCACTTCATGAGGGCCAGAAGGCAACTGATTGTTGGCAATCATAGCCATTTCATTATCATCACGAATCATATACAAACCCGCCAGCCCAGCATACACATTTAGCCGTGTCATGCCTAGGGTATGGTCGTGATACCACAACATCGTACCTTCCTGGTTATTGGTGTAATCGAAAGGATTAGGGTTGTAGGGGACTGAAGGCACGGTCATTGGTATGCCATTCTGTCCATTAGGCGAATGCCAGGCTTCTGAATATCCGTCACTGTTTTCATTGATGATTTTTGCACCATGCAGATGACCGACACTGCGAATATCCGGCTCACCCGCATCAGTACCGTGAATGGAGTGATCGACAGGTACGATGTGTCCAGTCGCCGTCAATGTATTCAGGTACTGTACTTTTATCGGTTTACCGAGCCCAGATGCATTAACAGCTACATCCGTTGAACGTGCCACAATAGTGTGGGCAGGGTAAGTAAAGGTATCTGGGCGGGCTGGGTCACCATAAGCGAACACATCTGTGGCAGGAAATCCGGGCGGCAGAATTTGCGCCTTCACCTGCCTAATATCCAACGTATAAGAATCAGTGCCTGGAACGCTAACAGTATTCGGTATATGTTTAAAGAACGGCGCTGTTGGGTTAGGCAATGGCAGCGCATACTTGGGTATTTTCATGGGACTTAAAACGGGTAGGCTATATGTTCCCGTTGGATCAACGATACCAGTCAATGCTAAAGCGGCCACCGGAACAGCAGGAATCATGGCTACTGGACCATTATTAAGCAGATTAGTTTCGGTGGCTGCGGCTGCGACCGAAGCTATGAAGGGTGACGGTGTAGTACCTAAGCTACTGGCTACTGGCGTGACAGGTATCCGCAGATTACTGACACGTCCAGCATAAAGAGGTAGATCATAGGCGCACGAAACAATTTGGCCGCTAGTTGTACACACCCAGTGATCGGCATCTCGCGAAAACTTAAGCGGTGCAGTAACGTTAGTGGGTAAAGTGAAGGTAATGTTAATAGGTGCGTTAGCAACTTTAACTGTGTTGCTTACCCTCACTTGCACCTGGCTCATGGCATTTGCACGTAGCGTGGGTACAGGTTGTAAAACGGCAACCGATAAATCAGGTCGTTTAACGACCACTACTGCTGAAGCGGTGTGTGCCAGGCCGAAAAACAATGCACAAGCTAATAATGTTAATGGAATCGGAGAAATCTGGGCCATTGACTTCAATGACGGCCTTTCTTTATCCGCTGTTAATATGCCGCCATTTGGCGGGGTATGTCGTTTCATTTTAATACCTCGTTAAATCAGGGTTATGACTTAAAGGAGCAATAAAATCGTCATCAAAAAAACAGCTTTCGTTGCTATTAATGAATCGCTGTCGCACCAGTGCAATTTCCAGTGGCAAACTTAAACACTGTTTGCACTGAACCTTACGCAATGGCACTTACAATGATTAGCAAAGCGTTTTGGGGCACGCCCTAAGAAGATAAAAACTGCTAAACAACATAATCGGTTAGCTGCTTAATGTTTTCTTAATGGTATTGTAGTAAAATGCTCACAAGCTTAAGGACTGCCAAGTTTTAGGCCCAGTTGGTATTTTACTAGCGATGTAGCTGATAATTCTTACATGGGATTAACAGCTACGTTTAGCTCCACAAAATTCAATAGTTTTACGTTAAGCGTCCTTTGTACTAGATTTCATCTGCTCTTTAATATCAATATAGGGCGTATTCTCAGTCAAGAAATCAAAAAATTCTTAATCTCCCTCTGGGTATTTAGCAACACAAACAAAATTCACTATTTTCTTTTTATTCGTGTTGGTATTAACTACCCCCGTGATGCAATGTACCGCCTATCAACAGTCCTGCAAGGTAAATAGAATGGGGTATTCATGGTTATGAAATGGTTATAGAAAATAACCATTTTGTGACGGCTCTGTTAACCTATTTTGGCTTTATTCAGTTAATGACAGTAGATAGCTACGTAGACTGCTCGCTTTATTGTCCAAACCTAATTTCTTGCGGATATGCTTGCGGTGAATGTTGACCGTTTCTGGCGAGCTATTTAAGGTCACAGCGATAGCCTTAGTGGATAGCCCTTGCCTAACCATTGATGCCACCTGTATCTGGGTGGGGGTTAACTGTTGGTAAGCAGATGGAAGATTAGCCGCATTCCCATAGACTTTCACCATCTGTTTGAGATTGGCTTCAAGAATGTCGATCAGACGCGTGGTTTGAAGTCGACCAGCACTCGCTCCCTTCAACTTTTGTAAGAAAGGCATAATGGTGTTCTCCACCTCACCTGATAGCATCATTTTAGTATCCGCTATGTCCGTTTCTCGGTGCTTGATTAAAACGTTAAGCACTGCGTTAATTTCCGCCGTTTCTTCCTTGATTTTTTTTATATCACTTTTAGAGGTTACCGCCTCTTTCTCCAGACGCTGGCGAGCATCAAGTAAAATATTTAATACCTGATTTGCCCGCAAAATGACCTTGTGTGCATCATCTACAATAATGCTAGCCTGCGGCTCAAATGCTACTGCGATAAAGCGCAGAACTTCCTCAGCTTGTTTACGTTCGGTGATATCCGTGAGCGTAACGCGCATCAGAGGGGTGCATTTTTCTTCCTGATATCGAGACTCAATGTGGGCGTAAAAGTTAATGCCGTCTTCGCGGCGGATAAGCAATTCACAACTATGCTGACAGTCTTGTTGTTTTACGAGTAGTTCATACCGATGCCAATGATCTTTATAGTCATCGGCGATAAACTCAGCAAAGTACCGATTAACGATTTCCTTGCGTTCCACCCCGAACAATTTGGCACCAGTGACGTTGATTTCAGCGATCACTCTTTCTGGAGTAAGGGTGAGATAGGCGACAGGGGCAAATTCATACAGCTCAAGGTAATGGAGGCGCGATGTTTCCAGATCAACAATCGTCTGTCGCAGTTCCTCGTTCTGCATCTCTAGCACTATTTGCCGTACGCCTAGTTCGCATAGGAACTCATCGACGATAGGGATCGGTACATTTGTCGATTCAACTTGAGCGATCTGCTCAACGATTCCTATGTGTAATTGTTGATTAATCTCGTTGGAGTTATCGCTCATAGATAGAATTCTATCGAAACTAGAGTTATCTTAGGGTCACTGATAATTTTATCCCATTGATTTTTAAATTTTTCTGATACTGGCTTTTAGCAGACCAACACGAAGGCTAGCTCAGGCTAAGCTAATAAATGACCAAAATCACCCAAAAGTTATAAGCTTGCTCAATATCATCCCATTCATCAGAAGTATTTGCTAAAGTTTTACCTCCAGCTCGCCTTCATGGTTGCTGCGTTGAATAGCCTTGACAGATTTATACCGCATCTCGGCCGGATGCTTAATTTCCTTAAGCCCCGCTAACCGATAAGGCTTTCTGCGTTGACAATAACATCACAAACTGGCTGGCTTCCAAAATAGTCAGCTCCATCGCGTGTATTAATTGGGAAATATCAATGCCAATCTCAATAAATTCGTGTTGTAGGGCTGAAATGGCTCGCGCATTAAGGTTGTGTTTAAGGTATAGCACCTGATCTTTAAACGATGACAATACTGGCTGAATTTTTGCCTCAGCCAGCCGCATGGTCTTGATTAACCTTACGTAGTTTTGTTTTGCCGCTTTAAGTTGCTGTTTGCTGCTATTGCGAAGGTTGCGGTTTGAGTATTCATTCAGCTCACTTTCCCATTCCGCAAATAAGGCATGACTGACTTCTTCTATTGCCCTTATCCTGTCGCTGACAGAATCAGATTTTGAGCGGCAAAATTGATATTGCCGATTCAGCAGGTTGTATTTTTGCTCTAAAGTCGATTCGTTTACGTTGACTAAGGATCTGAATTTTCCGAGTGCGTCTTCAAATTCATTTCGGGTTTCTTGCAGGCTGGTACACGCCTGTTCGACCTGATACACCACAATGTCGCGTTTGTGTTCGCCAATGGATTCCCGTGCGCTGTAATAAAAATTCCTGAACAGCTTCGATAAAATCCTACGAAAAAAACCGAAAATAGTCTTTCTTAGACCCTTTGATGGTATTTTTACTGAACTAGGATACGAATTCTTCTGCATTAACGATATTTAGTTTAAATGACGTTTGTTGGGTGAATTTATGGAACGATACATCGACAATCTGCTGTTGTACAAGTTTCAACACATCAAAATTAGGCTCGATATTAACAGATTTGACCAGGATAAGCTCATCAGCTACCAGCGTTTTAGCTAACCATGCCGATAAACTGTCAGACGTAATCTCCCAGGACGACGGGATACCGGCCTTGTCAAGCTCTGCAACATCAGGTGACCATATAGCAATACCTTTCTTATTGATTTGTTTGCTGCATTCGGCTATTGAGGCGGCAACCGCAAAATATGGTTTTAGCGCATTCATTACTAAGGCCATCTGCTGCATGGCTAAGAGCGCCATAAGGTGTGCAGTTCTATCATCAAACCGCCACGGCTGTTGCAACTGCCTGACTTGATCCGCAAACACGCCACCTCCCGGAACAATGACTACTGCCCTGCCCTGATAGCTGCGTTCAATCTTGTCCAGACATGGCTGAAGCATGCCTGATGTAGCCAAACTACCACCCAGCTTGATAACGATCATAGAGTGGAAAACTATAAAATTTCAAAAAATGCCTTCTCCCTCAGGGCATAAGTATCTGCCCCTTCTCCCTTGAGGGACGACTGCGTGAATGCAGGACGTAGGGCAACGCCTGGAACAGTTGCCGAGAAGGTCGGGATGAGGGGGATATAAACAGTTGATTTTATTCTCCTCACCCCAACCCTCTCCAGCAGGACAGGGGCTTGGTGATTTGGCAACCCATTGTTTTTGTTACATTGAAAGTTGTGTAGATACTTATGCCCTCTGGGCATAAGTATTGTTAGAGACTCCCTTTAAGCTGTTTGCTATTCGAATTATGCGGCGCACAAATACATCCACAGACGTTTACAATAACTCCAAGGCAAACATAATCGCATCTTCACGACCATTTTCCGCAGGGTAGTAACCTTTTCTGATGCCAATCTCGTTGAAACCAAGTTTACTGTACAATGCGATTGCACCCGGGTTAGAAGGCCTGACTTCCAAGAACATGGTTTCTGCCTCACCTTTAGCTACCTCAATGAGGTTTTCCATCATTTTGCGACCTATGCCCTGCCCTTGCTCATCGGGATCGACCGAAATATTCAGAACGTGAGCTTCACCGACGCCTAACGTGAGAATACTATAACCCAGGATTTTGCCATTCTCCTCACAAACCCAACAGCCATAGCCGACTTTAAAGCAGTCGATAAAAATATCTTCATCCCACGGGAATGGATAGTTTTTCCGTTCAATCTCTAGCACAGTAGTTAAATCAGCGTAAGTCATTGTGCGCATCCGCATCAAGTCTAATCTCGTCACTGAGTCAGGAAAAACTTTGGCATAGAATTCCTTATCGGCATCATAGACCAAAACGCTTTTTATTTTATCCATCCATCCACGCATGTTTAACCCTTTTTTGTTATCAATGCCAATCTCTATGAAAACCCCCTCTCCTGCTGGAGAGGGTTGGGGTGAGGAGATTAAAACCAAGTATCGATCCACTCATCCTAAACTTCTTTGGTAGTGAGAAAAATCGGTAGCTTGATTAATAGCGGAGTTACAAACCTAGGTTTGTACTCCAAAATACACACCGTCCACAGGCACAAAGCCCACCAACACATCAGAGAATACAGGTTTAACTTACTGTCCCTGCTACTTTATGCCCTTTGCAATTACTTGGGGGAGAAGAAACTAAAATTCCATTCCTTACTTTCCCTTTACTGTTCGTACCGCCAATTGCAAATCCTGCCACGCCTTGCGTTTTTCCAGCAATGAACGCAGCAAATAAGCCGGATGATAAACCACAACCAAGGGAATCCCATCCAGATCATGTACCTTGCCCCTCAGTTTACCGATTGGCGCGTCCGTCTTCAATAAGGTTTGTGCGGAAATACGACCGACAGCCAGTATTATTTTCGGCTTTATCAATTCCCGTTGCCTTCGCAGGTAATCGCTGCAACTTTCCGCTTCATCCGGTTTGGGGTCACGGTTGCCCGGTGGCCTGCATTTTAGGATGTTGGTGATGAACACTTCATCCCGTTCCAGCCCTGCCGCCCTTAACATCTCAGTCAACAGCAACCCGGCCTTGCCGACAAAAGGCTTGCCCTGTTCGTCTTCATGCTGCCCAGGTGCTTCGCCGATGACCATCCAATCGGCGGTTTTGTTGCCTGTGCCGAACAGGGTTTGGGTGCGGGTTTGGCACAACGCGCATTTGGTGCAGGCGGCGACTTCGGCTTGTAAGTTATCCCAGGTTGATAGGCTTTGGGGCTGTTCTAGCGGCTGTTCAAAAGCATTTGATTCCGGCTTAAGGCATGGGATTTCTTCTAGCTTTCCTTCAACAAACGGCTGCACGGCAGGCGTTGATGTCCGGGGTATCCAGACATCGATGCCCATTGCTTGTAAGTATTGGAGTCTAGTGGTGTTATCCATGTGCGAGAAGATAAACAGGAAGAAATAGCGTTATTTACTTTTATTATGTGTTTTCCGCCACGAGAATATATTCTAACATACAGACGTAGGTACGATTAGCGCACCGTAATCGTACGCATGTAGGTAAATTCTCTTTCGATTATGTAATCGCCGATAGTAGGCATATAGTAAAGAGAATACTTTTACGCTAAATTAACGACTTATGCCCAATTACAAACGCGCCTTTGTACCCGGCGGCACATGGTTTTTTACGGTAAACCTACTGCAAAGGCAACAAAATGACCTGCTCATTCGGGAAATCGAATTACTACGGCAAACGGTCAAGCGGGTTAAAGCAAAATATCCATTTGCCATTGATGCCTGGGTCGTATTGCCAGACCACATGCATTGCGTATGGACATTGCCGCCAAACGATGCCGATTTCAGCACCCGCTGGCGGTTGATAAAAAGTGGTTTTTCGAGGGCTTTACCCAACATCGAATACCGTTCCAAGGTACGAATCGCGGCAGGCGAACGGGGTATTTGGCAACGGCATTATTGGGAACATTACATCCGCGACGATTTAGATTATCAACGACATATTGATTACGTGCATGTAAACCCGTTGAAACACGGTTATGTCCAGCGCGTAACCGATTGGCCTTACTCGTCGTTCCATCGTTACGTGGCAAAAGACTTTTACCCCGAAAATTGGTGCGGCGACGTTAATACAGAGGTTGAAGGTGGCGATTGAACATGCGTACGATTACGCTACGCTAATCGTACCTACATCCCTTCACGCGATGTGAATTTTTTAACGTGATTCTCGCATACTTCTTATATCATCTATACCTAGCTTAGCTCTATCGCGGATTCCTGAATAAGCATCACCAACATAGAAGCTTATTAGACCCCTATATACATTGTCAGCATCATCAAGACATCCTTTTTTAAGAGCTACATCGGCATAACCAAAAGCTAATTCAGTATGATAATTTCTAATAAGATCCGATCTATAGCGTGAATATAGCAATTCAGCGCCTTGGCTATGCTCTAACATTTTGATGTAATTTTTTACAGAATCAGCATTACGGCCATTACAACCATTTTCAGCAGAATAGGCTTTCAGAGCATTTTTACCGTCAGAATATCTATTTGATGTTTCATTGTAGAAATTACTTACATCATTCACTTGATGAGAACCCACACAGCCTACATTAAGCATCAATAACACTATCAAAATTAATGAATTTATAAACATAAGTACTGTCCTTTTCTGTTAAGTTCTTAATTGTAATATTTTTAACGATTCAACACACAAATGGATTAAGCAACTCATACGATAAAAAAAATAATCTATGTGTAAATTAGATTCCAGTTGTATTTTGTCGGGCTCAAAATGCCTTATTTGAAATTGATTACCTGTTTTTGTTAATTCGCTAAACTCCCTTTCTATGTGCTCGCAAAATAATTGATTATTTTCTGATACAACATCAACTAGAACTGTAGGGCGGAATAGCGTAGCGTATTCCGCCGCATGAAATATTGCCCAACATACTACGAAACTATTTAAAATCTCCTTCAATCCCCCTTTTTCAAAGGGGGATTGAAGGCTTTGCCATTTTTCGCCTTTCGCCTTTTGTGCCTTATTTTTACACATCCCCCTTCTGCGGATGCCTACGTTCTGGACTAAGTAACTTGTTGACCGCATTGATGTAAGCCTTCGCAGAAGCGATCACAATGTCAGTATCCGCGCCCAAACCATTGACGATGCGCCCGGCTTTTTCCAATCGAACCGTAACTTCGCCTTGGGAATCCGTGCCATTGGTGATGTTGTTGACTGAATAGAGTGCCAAAACCGCATTGGTGACAACCAACTTTTCAATCGCTTTCAAACTGGCATCAACCGCACCGCCGCCTTCTGCATTTCCGGTCACTTCCTTATTGTCGATGCGCAAGGTAACTTTCGCATTCGGCACTTCGCCCGTTTCCGAACAGACTTTCAAGGCGACTAATTTGATATGTTCATCTTCTGCCTCAAACCCAACCTCTGAAATCAATGCTTGTAAATCTTCATCAAAGATTTCGTGTTTTTTATCGGCGAGTTGCTTGAAGCGTGAAAAGGCCTCGTTCAATTCTTCTTCTGATTGAAATTCTACGCCCAACTCGGTCATGCGACTTTTAAAAGCATTCCTGCCGGAATGCTTGCCCAACACCATGCGGTTGGCCGACCAGCCGACATCTTCAGCGCGCATGATTTCGTAAGTCTCGCGGCTTTTCAAGACGCCGTCCTGATGGATACCGGCCTCGTGGGCAAACGCATTTGCGCCGACGATGGCCTTGTTGGGTTGCACGGGAAAGCCAGTGATGGACGACACCAATTTTGAACAGGTTAAAATTTCCCGCGTATCAATCCGTGTTTGGCAAGCAAACACGTCATGACGGGTACGCACTGCCATCACGACTTCTTCCAATGACGCATTACCCGCCCGTTCGCCCAAGCCATTGATGGTGCATTCCACTTGCCGTGCGCCATTCATGACGGCAGCCAAGGAATTCGCCACTGCCAAGCCCAAATCATTATGGCAATGTACAGAAAAAATAGCCTTGTCGGAATTGGGTATACGTTGGATCAAATTTGCAATGGTCGCACCAAATTGCTGCGGTACGCTGTAACCGACGGTATCGGGAATATTCAGGGTTGTCGCACCCGCATCAATGACGGCTTCAAGAATACGACATAAAAAATCCTCATCCGAACGGCCTGCATCTTCCGGCGAAAACTCGACATCATCGGTAAACTGCCGAGCGCGTTTGACGGCTTTCACCGCATGTTCAACGACCTGGTCTGGGGTCATGTGCAATTTCATTTGCATGTGGATGGGCGAGGTGGCGATAAAGGTGTGAATCCTCGACCTTGCCGCGCCTTTTAATGCCGCACCTGCTTGGTCGATGTCCTTGTCTAATGCCCGTGCCAAGCCACACACAACGCTGTCTTTAATGACATTAGCTACAGACTGTACGGCTTCAAAATCGCCTGGACTGGCAGCAGGAAACCCTGCTTCAATCACGTCCACTTTCAGGCGTTCCAACGCCCTGGCGATACGTACTTTTTCGTCGCGCGTCATCGACGCGCCTGGGCTTTGCTCACCATCGCGCAAGGTGGTGTCAAAAATAATCAAATGGTCTTTCATGGGGTCTCCAGCAATGGATACTATTCGGCAATCTCAACAGTGCCGAGCATAAAAATAGGGTTGTATTGTGTGAAAAACGAATTGGATGCCCGCTAGGGCAGGATTCTTAGGAGCAGGGATAAGCGCAGGCACAAGCAAACACGGGACTTTGCACCAGCAAAGCCGCTTTCTGTAACACTGTGTTTGTTGTTTTGGGGATACATAGCAAAACTATAACTTAACGCGCCTTAACTCTCAAGCAGAATCTACAATTTGCGTCCTTGTAATCGGCGCTTACGCATGACTAAGGTAACAACAGGCCCCGAAACGGCATAACCTAAAAATATCAAAAACAGCATGGTTTCCGGCTGTGCCATAACAAAAGCGATGGCAAGCATCACCGAAATCGCCACAAAAAACGGCACTTTCCCACGGAAGTCTATTTCCTTAAAGCTGGAATAGCGGAAATTACTCACCATCAACAAACCTGTGCAAATCGTTAATGCAATGGCGGCATATTTAACCACATTAATATCATAGCCATGTTCGATTGACATCCAGATAAATCCTGCAAGGACTGCCGCTGCCGCAGGGCTAGGCAAGCCTTGAAAATAGCGTTTATCAGCAGTGCCTACTTGGGCATTAAACCGCGCAAGTCGCAATGCCCCACCCGCCAAATGGACAAAAGCAGCAAAAAGCCCAGCTTTGCCAAAACTGGCAAAAGCCCAAAGATACATCACCAAGGCAGGTGCTGCGCCGAATGAAACCATATCCGATAAGCTGTCGTACTGTACGCCGAATTCACTCTGGGTATTGGTCAATCGAGCGACACGACCATCCAAGCCATCCAAAATCATAGCGACAAATATAGCGATTACAGCCGTCTCGTAGCGTCCGCCTATAGCTGAAGTAATCGCGTAGTAGCCGGAAAACAACGCGCCTGTGGTCAATAAATTAGGTAATAAATAGATGCCGCGCCGACGAATTGAGCGTTTTTCGGGTTTGTCCATTGTTTATCTATGCTTTATTTTTCTGAAAAAATTAGGGTGAAATTATACAACGTGCGGATGTTTCGCACCCAAGTTTAATATATGCTTGTGACAGGAATGTTAAGGGATCTCTGAACAAGTCCTTCGACAAGCTCAGGACGAACGGCAAGGGGTTGATTCCGTTCGTGGTGAGCTTGTCGAACCATGAGCGGAATCAACTTGTTCAGAGATCCCTTAATTCAGGTCACATTGTGTACTAAAAATCAAAACAACAAATAAAGGATTCGAATTTCAACTATGGTAAAATTCGCGCACCTTTAAGTGGCAAAACCCTTTTCTCACAATCAGGCAAATTCCACTAAATCCTAACTTTTTAACGCCAACACACGTACTATCATGAATAAACCAAAAAAAGTCGCAATTCTCACGGCAGGTGGCTTAGCCCCATGCCTTAATTCAGCTATCGGCAGCCTTATCGAGCGTTACAGCGAAATCGACCCGTCGATTGAAATTATTTGCTACCGTAGTGGGTACAAAGGCTTGTTGCTTGGTGACTTCTACAAAGTGACGCCAGCCATACGGGAAAAAGCCGGCCTGTTACATAAATTCGGCGGTTCTCTCATCGGTAACAGCCGTGTCAAACTCACTAACGTGAAAGACTGCGTTAAACGCGGACTGGTCAAAGAAGGTCAGGATCCACAAAAAGTAGCGGCTGACCAATTAGTCAAAGATGGTGTAGATATTCTACACACCATCGGCGGCGACGACACCAACACCGCCGCTGCTGATCTTGCCGCATTCTTGGCGAGCAATAACTACGGTTTGACCGTAATTGGTCTACCTAAAACCGTTGATAACGACGTGTTTCCCATCAAACAATCGCTAGGTGCGTGGACGGCTGCGGAACAAGGCGCACGTTACTTCATGAATGTCGTGGCAGAAAACAACGCCAATCCGCGTATGTTGATCGTACATGAAGTCATGGGACGCAGTTGTGGTTGGTTGACAGCAGCAACTGCTCAGGAATACCGTAAATTGTTGGATCGCGCCGAATGGTTGCCGGAACTTGGCTTGAGTCGCGAATCTTATGAAGTCCACGGCGTATTCATCCCGGAAATGGCGATAGATCTGGCCGCAGAAGCCAAACGCTTACGGGCAGTTATGGATAAGGTGGATTGCGTAAATATTTTTGTATCCGAAGGCGCTGGCGTTGAATCCATCGTCGCCGAAATGCAAGCCAAAGGCCAAGAAGTCCCGCGTGATGCCTTTGGCCATGTCAAACTGGATGCCGTCAATCCCGGCAAATGGTTTGGTGAGCAATTTGCCGAAATGCTAGGTGCGGAAAAAACCTTGATCCAAAAATCCGGTTATTTCGCACGGGCTGCCGCCTCTAATGTCGAAGACATCCGTCTTATCAAATCCTGCGCCGATCTTGCTGTTGAATGCGCTTTCCGCCGTGAGTCCGGCGTGATCGGCCACGACGAAGACCGTGGCAATGTATTGAGAGCAATTGAGTTTCCACGGATTAAAGGTGGTAAACCTTTTGATATTGATGCTACATGGTTCAATCAAACCTTGTCTGAAATCGGGCAAACAAAAGGTTCTAGGGTATCATCGGCAGGTCATTAAGTAGCTTAATTATGAATAAATATTACTTACTCAACCAAAACGATAACTAGCACATAATGATTACCACCTAAAGCCCTCTAATTTCTGGATTTTTTGAACAGAAAGAATCAAAGAATTAGCGATGAATAGTTCTAAAATCCATCAAATCGTCCTTGCCAGCAATAATCTGGGCAAAATCAGGGAAATCCAGGCGTTGCTGCCGAGCTATTCGATTATCCCTCAGTCAGAATTTATTCAATCGGAAGCGGAAGAAACGGGCGTTACGTTCGTTGAAAATGCCTTGTTGAAAGCACGGCATGCCGCACAACATTGTCATTTGCCTGTACTTGCCGATGATTCCGGTTTGGTGGTGGATGCCTTAAGCGGTGCGCCGGGCATTTTTTCTGCCCGATATGCGGGTATTGGCGCTAGCGACCAGGATAACGTCAACAAGCTGCTGGTAGCATTGAACGGCGTGGCCTTGGAAGAACGCACGGCACGGTTTATCTGTGTGATGGTGCTTATCGAACATGCAACCGATCCGGTTCCGGTTATTGCCCAAGGCATTTGGGAAGGACGGATTTTATTTCATCCTACAGGTAGTAACGGCTTTGGTTATGATCCGGTATTTTGGGTGTCCGATCATAACTGCGCTTCTGCTGAATTATCGGCAGAAGTAAAAAATTCACTAAGCCACAGGGGGCAAGCACTTAGGCAGTTGGCGGTTTTGCTTGGAGACAAAAGCATGATGGTAAGGACGAAGTTATAAATGAATGGGCGAATTCACCCCAGCCTTTTCCTTAGCAGGACTAAAGGCAATACACAACCCACCAAAATACAAGCCAATAGCATCGCACCCATAGCAGGTGTCCAATCTACGGAATAGCTGTCCGCCCTGATCGGCTTAGTCAGCCCCGGTATGCTGGGCAGGTCGCCGTCGCCGCCATCCACTTTGAGCTGGGCTTTCATGCCTTTTTCCATGTGCTGTGGCAGTTCGCAGTGGACGAGGTAGGTTTTTTTCATAGCAGGCATAATTAGAGAAGCTTTTAACTCCCCTGCCCCGTATAGCTCCAGGTGGAACATGCCTTGTGGATATAGATAGCCCGGCAGTCCATGTATCATTAGCTGATGGCGTATTTGGTCGTCATTAATAAAGGTGACGTTAATGCGGGAACAAGGTGGAACATCCCACTGCTGATTATCAAATGCGTACATTTTTCCGTTAAACTTTTTGGCGTGTTTATGTCCGGCGCGGATGGTTATATCAACATCCTTGGATATTTTTGGGCAATCCTTAGGCAGGCGGTCGGTATTGGCATTCATAATCATACCTTTTTCGTCCATCAGCATATGGTCGTGTTCCATCATGGCGAATGCTGGCGAGATGAAACCCACTACCAACAATAAGGCAATTAATCGAGTAGGGTGGGCGAACAGCTTTATCGTTTGCCCACCCTTTGACGAAGCAACGGTGGGTAGAAACGCATTACCTACCCTACAAAATATAACAAAAAGTAGTTTCATTCTTGCCGCTTCCGTCTAACCATAATCAGCACAATCAATAACCCAGCAATCAAACCAATCAACAGCCCAAAAATCACCAATTTCTTAACATCCGGCGATATAAGTCCTGCATCGCCAAACGACGAGGCATAGTCGCTTTGCTGCCAAGGTGCCTGTTTTTTGGCATAGTAATCTTTGTCGAACACCTCAGCCAGCATTTGGTCGTGCATTTTGGGCATCCCTTGCTCATCGATAAGGGGTTTATACGCCAAGATTGCCATGTTCCCACCCGGCTCTAGGCCATCAGTAGTCGTGCCAGTCAACACATGGTCATGGAACATCCATAAGCCGGGACCGTAGCTGTGTAATCCATCATTGGATGTCTTCAGGTTAAGATCAATCCGCTGTGCCACTGCAATATCAAACACATCACGTGTTACTTGTTGCCCAGATGCTAAATCCACGCCATCCATTGCAGTAATGGTTGCCTTATGTCCATGAAAATGGATGGCAACTTCCGACTGCTGAACATTGGCAATTCGAATTTTGATCGCCTCATTATCACCCACGACAATCATCGAATCGCGTAAGGTATAGGGAAAGGAATGACCATTGAGCAGGAAGTAATTCTCGAACGACTCAGTGATATTATAGTCCCGCCCCATGTGCTTTGCGACGAGGCGAGGATCCGTTGCTGACTGGATGGTGCTTGCTAGTCTTTTGTCGATGGACTGGTAAAGCAAGTCATATTCCTGGTTGTAGGTTTTTTTTACCGCAACTGATGGATGGCGTACTTGTCCGGCACCGACATTAAATGTTTGCACCCAGTTATTGGGCTGATTTTCCTCGATAACAAATATACCGCTCAACCCCATCATCATGTGTTGCGCTGTTTGTACGTGGCAATGGTAAAGCATCGTACCTGTGTGCCGTGGCTGAATTTCATAGGTGTGGCTTTTGCCTGGAAAAACTGGGTGCATTTCCATGCCATCGTTATCTTCACCTTTGGAGTTTACAAAGGCATGATCCACCCCGTGTAGGTGAATGGTATGTGGTAAATAATGAGTGTTTTCCAGCGTAATATAAACCTTATCGCCCTGCTCAACGCGTATGGTGGGAGAAGGCGCACGTAAAAATGGCCGCGCCTCCCGTGAGCTAAAGTTTTTCAACGCCATGCCACTCGATTTAGGCGCGAATGCCCAAAGCCCCGGTTGAATACCCGGCGCGATATCGTACGTATTAATCAAATAGTTGCCATCTGGGCTGGCACCATTAAATTCGACGACTTCCAACTTGATATGGATGACATCAGGATCACCATCGTGATCAACATCATCACCCATAACCAACGCATCTTCCGCCAGATTAGACTGCATCAAGGTTGCCATCGAAATATTGTTAGTTCCCTTGACAGATGCGGCAATATCATAAGGATTGTCTGGTTCACAGAAAGGTGCTTCAACAATATCCACGCCGTCGATCACTTGGGACTTTCGCCATTCGGGATGCTCATTGGAACAAGGCACTTCGATTTTGGTAGTATCTCCTTGGGCGCGACTATACTCCGTAGCAGGCGGGTTAATGCCCGCTTCTTGAAACCAGCCAGGAGTGAATTGCATGGCAACGGCAATCAATACCAATACCAAAATCAGTATCGTCAAAGTAAGATAAGGTCTTTTTGTCATAATCCTGAAAATTTACAGCGATACGACCATTCTAAATGGCTGGTGGTTCAAAACCTAGCTGCGTTTGTTGAAAGCGGCATAAAGTTATTGGGTATAAAATACATCTATGAAAAAAACATGTCCATTAGAGAGCACGGGGATTTTTCAGCGTAGATAAAGACATGTTCCATTGAATTATAGTTGTACCAAACAGGCATTGAGATTAGGATAATTTGAACCATTGTGCTTAAACTGTAGCCATTGTCTGATAGACCAAATTAATACCAACTTGAAAACACAAGCAATACTCGAAATTGTAGGACAAGAAACCGAAAATTCTTGCATCCGCTTGTCTGGTGATTGGACGTTAAGCAACTTGACGATAGAACCAGCCCTACAAAAGCGCATCAAACAAGTTGCTGGCGATACTAAACTGCATTGGGATTTGCGTTCGGTAAATGTACTGGACAGTGCTACCGCTTTATTGCTTTGGCAGGCATGGGGGCAATCCGTGCCTGTTGGACTAGAAATAAAGCAGGAACATCAGCGTCTGCTCGACAAGTGGCAATCCCAGGAAGTCCCTGCTCTTGATTCTCCTATCTTTTCTGTCGAACAAACAGCCGCTTACCTTTCACAAAGAACATGGGAAGCATTTGAACAACTATTGAATTTCATCGCTATCTTAGGTCAACTGGTTCTGGACAGCGTTAATTTACTGCGCCATCCGAGCGATATTCCTTGGTCGGAAATATCTATTACTGTGTATGACGCGGGAGTTAGGGCTTTAGGCATCACCGCGCTAGTCGGTTTTTTGATTGGCATCGTATTAAGTTATCTTTCCGCACTACAATTAAAACTGTTCGGAGCGGAAATTTATATTATTGATATTCTAGGCTTAAGCGTTATTCGTGAATTGGGGCCGTTGCTTGCCGCTATTCTGGTCGCAGGTCGTTCCGGTTCGGCGATGACGGCGCAAATCGGCATTATGCGGGTTACGGAAGAATTGGACGCGCTGTCTGCGATGGGAATTTCGCATTCCTTGCGGCTGGTTTTACCTAAAGTGATAGCACTAACAGTCTCTTTGCCGTTGTTAAGTGTGTGGACTAGCGCAACGGCGTTGATTGGCGGCATGTTTTCGGCGCAGAATACTCTGGATATTAGCTATCAGCAATTTCTTTTAAAATTGCCAGATGCCGTGCCCTTGCTAAATGTATTTATCGGACTGGGCAAAAGTGCCGTATTCGGGCTGATGATTGCCTTGATAGCCTGCCATTTCGGTTTTCGCATCAAACCAAATACCGAAAGTTTGGGCAACGAAACGACGAATTCTGTGGTTGCAGCAATTACGGTGGTGATTATGGTCGATGCCATATTCGCCATACTTTTTATGGATGTGGGAATGCCGTGAGCGAGCCGTATGCAATACGACTGGAACATATCTGGACAAGTTTTGGGGACAAAGTTGTCCACAAAGACATTAACCTTGCCCTGCCCAAAGGTGAAATACTTGGTTTGGTGGGGGCTTCTGGCTGCGGCAAAACTGTGTTGTTACGGGAAATTATTGGTTTGCAAATCCCCAACAAAGGCGAGATATTTGTGATGGGTGAATCGTTGAAGACCATTTCAAGCAGCCACGGAAAGCGATTACGTAATCATTGCGGCGTGTTGTTCCAAAAAGGCGCATTATTCAGCGTGCTTAACGTTTTCGAGAATATTGCTTTTCCCTTGCGCGAACTGGGTGTTGAAGATGAGGAATTCATCAAGCGGCTGGTGTTTATGAATCTTGAAAACGTTGGTTTATCAGCCAAAGATGCGTGGCTAAAACCGGCAGATTTGTCTGGCGGGATGACCAAACGCGTTGCTTTGGCACGAACTCTAATTTTGGAACCAAGCCTGTTGTTGTTAGATGAGCCGACATCGGGGCTTGATCCAATCTCCAGCCAGGATTTTGTTGATTTATTGTCTGGGCTACATCAAGATCTTAAATTTACGGTGATTTTAGTGACGCACGATCTGGATATATTACGAGACTTATGCACCCAGGTTGCGGTACTGGCAGACCAGCAGCTGGTGGCTTTTGGTTCCCTGGCTAGTATACTGGCTTGCCAACATCCGTTCGTTCAACGCTATTTTCATAACCAACGCGCCCAGCGCGTGTTCAGCTATCAAGCCAAAACCCAACCCCAGACTCAACAAGGACAGTTAAATGGGTAGAAATAACCGCGCCTTGCTTACCGGATTGTTTTTAGTCGTCCTGTTAACCGCAACCACAGGAGTCATTTATTGGCTGGGTAATCTGGAACGGGAGCGGGATGTCTATACTATTTCGACCCAGGCTTCGGTATCGGGGCTTAATCCTGAATCAACCGTGTTTTTTCGCGGTATTGCCGTAGGTAAGGTGCTGAATATCCGCTTTGATCCTGAAAATGCGGGAATTATTCTGGTCGGTATTGAAATCGATAAAAATATCGTCCTCACTAAAGGCGTGTATGCCACTCTGCATCTAAAAGGCGTGACCGGACTAACCCAACTGGAACTGGGAGATGCTGGAGAGATAACCGAAAAACTGCCGCCGGGCAATAACATTGCCAACCGTATTCCCTTAATGCAATCTGTTACCGACAGGCTGCTTAACTCTGGCGATGAATTGTTAAAAAAAGCCGACCACCTCATGATTCGCTTAAGCAGTTTATTGAATGAAGAAAATGAAAAGAATATCGTCGGTATACTCGCCAACCTGAAAACCTTGAGCGACAAATTGGCTGACCTGCAAAAAAGTGTTGAAAAAGCACTGGTAGGCATTCCCTCATTAACTACTGATGCACGAAAAACGCTTACCCATATTGATACCTTGGCTGGTGATTTACAAAATTTGAGCAAAGAGGCAAGAAATTTAAGTAAAAAAGTCAGTGTAGTTGCCGATACAGGTAGCGTTGCTGGCAACCAGTTAGTACAAACCACCTTGCCCAAGGTCAACCGATTACTGGCTGATCTCCAAGCGACGACAGAGCAGGTAAAAAAAGTGGCTAATATCTTAGAACACAACCCGCAATCGGTATTGCTAGGGCCAGAACAGCAAGAACCAGGGCCCGGTGAACCGGGCTTTGAGGAGCCAAAATGAAAACATTAATGACTGTCATGTTAATTCTAATTGCAAACGGTTGTAGTATCTTTCCCCACCCCCGGCCATCGGCTGTGCATGATTTTGGTTACTCTATTTCGAATGCACCTTCCGAAATCAATACTTCAACCCAACAATCGCCGATTACCGTGGAAGCACCCAAATGGCTATCCGATAACCACATTCGCTATCGGCTGCTGTATTCAACGCCAACACAGGTAAGATTTTATTCACTGGATCGCTGGATAGCACCACCGCCAGAACTGTTTGAGCAACTGCTTAATGCAAGCGGTAAGCAGTGGCATAATCCCGTAACCATTCAGCTACAGGTTTTTGAACAACAATTTGATACGCTCGATAAGGCAAAAGTAGTCATGCACTTTACGGCTATCATCACTGCTGGTGATAAGGCTAAGGTCAACAAGCGAGATTTCCATTTGCAACTCCCCTGCCCTACGCCTGATGCCAAAGGTGCTGTTAGCGGTTTTACTCAGTTAACGAAACAAGCTGTTGATAAGATTCAGGCTTGGGTAGCGACGCAAAATCTTGCGTCTCCTCTTTAAATTCATGCCGAAATGACATTCTTGGATAATCGTCATTTATTCAGATAGTATTTATCAATCAAAATCAGTAGAATACGCCACCATGATTTTATTGGTGGTTAGAAGGATTTAATGAAAATACTCATTCTTGGGGCTGGAGTGACTGGCTCTGCCGTAGCCGCTGCCTTAGCCAGTGAAGAAAACGACATTATGGTCGTGGACTTTAAGCCGCTACTCTTGGATGCTTTGAAAGAGCGATTTGATATTGCCACCGTAGCGGGTAATGCCGCCCACCCCACCGTCCTGGAACAGGCGGGTATCCATGACACGGATATTGTGATAGCGGTTACGGACAGCGACGAGACCAATATGTTAGCCTGTCTCATCATCAACGCCTTGTACACCCGCCCCAAAACCATAGCCCGAGTACGGGCGATTGATTATCTCAAACACCCGCAGTTATTTGGCCCCCAGGGCATTCCTATCGACCATGTGATTAGTCCTGAGCAGATCGTTATGGAATCCATCCGTAATTTGATCGACTTTCCTGGCGTGTTACATATTTCCGATTTTGCGGGTGGGCTGGTGCGGTTATTTTCCGTAAAAGTCACCGAGCATGGATTTTTAACCGAGAAAAAAATCAAAACCCTGAGTGATCGTTTAGCCAATAAAAAGATTCGTGTGGTTGCCATTTTCCGTAAAGGTAAACCCTTGTTGGTTAATGGTCAGGCTATTATAGAAGCGGGGGATGAGGTCTTTATCGTAGCGCCTCGTGATGAAGTGCGTCGGGTTCTGAAAGAACTCAACAAACTGGAAGCTCCGCTTAAGCGCATCATTATTGCCGGCGGTGGACATATCGGTAAGCGACTTGGTCTCGCACTTGAAAACGACCACCAAGTTAAAATCATTGAGAAAGACCCAAGACGGGCAAAGAAAATATCCAATGAGCTGCTTAAATGTGTCATCTTGAAAGGTGATTGCGCTGATGAAACGCTGCTGCTGGACGAATCCATCGATAGCACCGACCTGTTTTGTGCGATCACCGAAAACGATGGCGTAAACATTATTTCTGCCGCACTGGCAAAAAGCTTAGGTGCGCGTAAAACCATCTGTTTACTTAACCATATTTCCTATACCAAATTGCTGCCTGGTACTGGTATTGATGTCGCTGTGTTGCCCAATCAGGAAACCCTGGGCAGTATATTAAAGCATGTCCGTAAAGGCGATGTCGCGCAGGTCAGCTCCCTGTGCGGCGGTACAGCCGAAGCGATTGAGGCTGTCGCCCACGATAATGGTTCGTTTTCGGTCGTAGGCAAGCGCGTGGATACGATACATTTCCCGCCAGGTATCGTCCTCGGCGCATTGATTAGAGATAAGCAAGTCATCGAGATTCATCACGATACGGTATTTGAAGAAAACGACCATGTGGTAATGTTTGCGATGGATAAAAAACTTGTTGCCACCATCGAGAAAAACTTCCAACCGCTGGGAAAATGATTTCGACATTTATTTTAAGCACAAATGAGCAATCATAAAGACAAGCTGCAATCTAGATTTGCTTCATTTTTTAAACGCTTCCCTTGATAAAATACATGGGTGCTAACGGTGTCTAGTCCGCTGTCAACCTGTAAATACGCCTGACTTGTATTATGACTTCCTTCCTGACCATCCTTCATATCTTCAGCGTAGTCATTATGGGCTACGGTGGCTTAATGTCGACCTGTTTGCTGACCTCATTGATTTTCGATGATGGTGCCGCCACGGCTTTTTCCCAAAGCACATTAACCACTCTTTTGACGGGATGCTTATTGTTTTTGTTGACCCGACGATCACCAAAAAAGGTATCGAAACGGGCAGGGTTTGTGCTGGTAACCATGTGCTGGTCCCTAGCATCGGTATTTTGTACTTTTCCGCTGTTGCTATTTTTGCCTGAACTGAGTTTTGTCGATGCTTATTTCGAGGTTATTTCCGGACTGACCACCACTGGGGCAACGGTACTCAGCGGTTTAGACCACTTGCCAATGTCCATCAATTTGTGGCGGCATGAGTTGACGTGGTTTGGTGGCATAGGGATCATTGTTTTTGCGGTCGCCATTTTGCCTATTTTAGGCATTGGCGGCATGCAATTGCTTAAGTCAGAATCGCCTGGCGCCGTTAAAGAATCCGATTTACCACCACGCATTGCACAGACTGCAAAAGCCTTATGGTCAGCCTATGTAATCATAACCATTGTTTGTATCATCTGTTTACGCTTGGCTGGGATGAGTTGGTTTGATGCGGTATGTCACGCATTTGCAGCAATGAGTTTAGGCGGGTTTTCTACGCATGATGCCAGCGTTGGCTTCTTTGATTCCGTGTCCATCGAAATTGTGCTGACAACTTTTCAGCTACTGGCCGCAATGAATTTTGCCACACATTATTTAGCCCTTAAAAAGCACTCATTGAAGCCCTATACCAAAGATATAGAAGTACGAGGCGTGCTTTTTGTGGTGCTGGGTAGTTGTGTCATGTGTGCATTGGTATTGTGGCATCGCGGCACATATCCCGACTTTTTGACTGCGTTGCGCCATGCCACATTTAATCTAGTCACTGTTGCAACGACATGTGGATTTATGAGCCAGGACTTTAATCTTTGGCCTATTTTCGTACCGATGTGGATGCTGTTCTTGAGTTGTATTTCTGCTTCTTCTGGTTCTACGGGTGGAGGTATCCGCATGATAAGGACTATTATTTTAATGAAGCAGACACAGCTTGAGATGTTTAAATTCATTCACCCTTATGCCGTTAAGTCTATAAAAGTTGGGGATAACGCAATAAGTAACGATATTGTCACATCTGTAACTGGCTTCATTTTTCTGTATTTTATGTGCGTAATTGTTCTGGTATTTACGCTACTTCTAAGCGGCTTGGATTTCATTACGGCATTATCTGCAATAATTGCCACTTTTAATAATATGGGGCCTGGGCTTAACCTAGTTGGCCCTGCAAGTAATTTTAGCGTTTTAAGTGATTTTCAAACCAACGTTTGCTCATTTGCGATGCTTTTGGGGCGGGTGCAGATTTTTTCCATCATCATCTTGTTCGTGCCGGAATTTTGGCGGAAATAAGCTTTAAGGGGTTGTTTGATGCGGTAAAGCTGTATGGCCGCCCATCAATCTGCGGCCAGGCCGTCAATACAGCTTTAACAACCGTAGCCGGAGGAATAGCCAAAAATACACCCCAAAACCCCCATAAGCCACCAAAAAACAAAATAGCAATAATAATGGCGATAGCATGCAATGCCAATCCCAATAAGTTCACATGTTATCCCTTCTCCAGTGGGAGAAGGTTAGGATGAGGGGATTCAAATAACTACTTATTGGGATTGGTATAAGTTGACGGCTTCCGAAAACAACACTGGCACCAGCACTACACCGTCCAAAGCTTGAATAACTGAGTAAGCAATAACGATATACATAAGGTAACCTCTAAAAATTCAAAAAGCCCTTCTCCCTTTGGGATGCCTACATGGATGTAGGTAGTAGGGCAATGCAGGAGCTATTGCCGAGAAGGTTGGGATGAGGGCTTTAAAATCAAGTGGTTATTTCCCTCACCCTAGCCCTCTCCCAGAGGGAGAGGGGATTATTAGAGATCCCCATAAAGTGATCGTCGCTAAATCCCAGATTCCGCGAGCTCCATCCAGGTTACTCGGTTAACACATCCACAAAAGCGCCGAGTTCCATCAAACCAACGCACGTTCCTGTAGCAGTTTAATCTCATCCCTGATCTTAGCGGCTTGTTCAAACTCCAGGTTTTTTGCGTGCTTGTACATAGCTTCTTCGAGTTGTTTCAGTTTTTTGCCCAGTTGTTTGGGCGACATTACCTGGTATTCCGCTGCACTTTCCGCGATTTTTCCTTGCGTTTTGCTGAATCCAGGTAATCCTGAGCCTGGAATGGCGATTTGTAAGATGTCGATGATGGATTTGTTGATGCTTTTCGGTTCTATGTGGTGCAGTTGATTAAACGTGTGTTGTTTTTCACGTCGGCGGTCGGTTTCATCAATCGCCTGCTGCATCGAGCGGGTGATCTTATCGCCGTATAAAATAGCTTTGCCGTGCAAATTTCTGGCGGCTCGGCCAATGGTTTGTACCAGTGAGACGACGGAACGCAAAAAGCCTTCCTTATCGGCATCTAGGATAGCCACCAAAGACACTTCGGGAATATCAAGCCCTTCGCGTAACAGGTTAATCCCAACCAAAACGTCAAACTTGCCTAAACGTAAATCCCGGATAATTTCGACGCGTTCCACGGTTTCGACATCGGAATGCAGATAACGCACCCGAATATCGTGTTCCGAAAGGTATTCCGTCAAGTCCTCGGACATCCGTTTTGTTAAGGTGGTGACGAGTACGCGTTCGTTTACCGCCACGCGTTTATTGATTTCAGAAAGCAAATCATCAACTTGGGTTGAGGCAGGACGAACTTCTACGATGGGGTCAAGCAAGCCCGTCGGTCTGACGACCTGCTCGACAAAATCCACGCAATGGGCTTTCTCATAAGGCCCTGGTGTTGCCGAGACATAAATGCGTTGGGGCGATTTTGCCTCAAATTCGTCGAACATCAGGGGGCGGTTATCTAACGCAGAAGGTAGTCTGAAACCGTACTCCACCAAGGTTTCTTTGCGCGAACGGTCGCCTTTGAACATGGCCCCAATCTGCGGCAGGGTAACATGGCTTTCGTCGATAATCACCAAGGCATCTTCACTCAGGTAATCGAACATAGTGGGCGGAGATTCACCCGCTTGCCTGCCGGATAAGTAGCGCGAGTAATTTTCGATACCCGAGCAGTAGCCAACTTCCATTATCATTTCTAGGTCGAATAAGGTGCGTTGCTCCAGGCGTTGGGCTTCCACCAGCTTATTGGCAGAATACAGATAAGCCAAGCGTTCTTTAAGTTCTATCTTGATTGATTCGACGGCAGATAATAATTGCTCGCGGGGCGTGACATAGTGGCTTTTAGGGTAGACTGTGTAACGGACAATCCGGCTGATGATTTCGCCAGTTAAGGGGTCGAATAAGGACAATCGTTCGACTTCATCATCAAATAACTCAACCCGTAAGGCTTCCTGTTCGGATTCGGCAGGGAAAATGTCGATCACTTCACCGCGTACTCGGTAAGTTGCCCGGCGCAGTTCAATGTCGTTACGGGTATATTGCATTTCGGCAAGCCGTCGCAGAATATCCCGTTGCTTAATCATATCGCCTTTTACCAGATGCAATACCATCTGGAAGTACGATTCCGGTTCACCTAAGCCATAAATTGCAGAAACGGTTGCGACTACAATGGTATCTTTTCTTTCTATTAATGCTTTGGTAGCAGATAGCCGCATTTGTTCGATATGTTCGTTTAAGGAAGCATCCTTATCGATAAAGGTATCAGAGGCGGGTACATAAGCTTCGGGTTGGTAATAATCATAATAAGAGACAAAATATTCCACGCTGTTTTCAGGAAAGAACTCTTTCATTTCGCCATATAATTGTGCTGCCAGCGTTTTATTCGGTGCCATAATCATGGCGGGGCGTTGCACTTGGCTAATGACATTGGCGATGGTAAAAGTTTTGCCCGAACCGGTTACGCCCAGCAAAGTTTGATGTACTTCGCCATCATTCAAGCCTTCGATCAGTTGCTTGATCGCCGTGGGCTGGTCACCAGCGGGTTGGAATGGGCTATGGATTTTGAATGGCTTTTGCACGATTCAGATCAATAAGATTTTAGGTAGGTCTGAAAACGTGGTAAAAGCTGCATTGCCACAGCGGCACCGAGCGTATCAGCGACCCAATCCAACGTTTCTGAGTCCCGCCCTACAACAAAAGATTGATGCCACTCATCTGACATACCATAAAGACTGCAAAAAGCAACACTGGTAATCGCCACGGCAGAGGGAGTAACAAAATGCCGGAAACTGCGCCAGGTCAGAATACCTAAAACAAAATACGCTATGAAATGATGGATTTTGTCCTGTATTCCGAATACGATGGGGACGGGCAGTGAGGGCTGATTCGAAAGCCAAAAAATAAGAGTACAAAGGCCAAGAAAAGCCAGAATGTCGAAAATTTTAAACATATACAGTCCTGAAAAATCCTTTATGAATAATCTGTTTGAGATTGCCGAAGCGTGTTTACATCACCCAAATATCGATGAAAAATTGGCATTGACCCATTATGCCAAATTTTTATTCGATACCGAGCAGTTAGATTTTAAATCAAATAACCCCGTACTAACGATTGAACGGGTTAAATTCCCCGAAAAGCCCATTTTGCAAGCACCTCGCCTCATGCCCAAGCGCAAATTAACTTCACCGGAAGGAATGATTGCATTTTTCCACGCCATTGCCCATGTTGAATTTGTGGCGATTTATCTGGCTTGGGATTTGCTTTATCGCTTTCGCGGGTTACCTGTGCAATTCTATCAGGATTGGCTTTGTGTTGCCGATGAAGAAGCGCAGCATTTTGAACTTATCAGGCAACATTTACGCAATTATAATATTGGATATGGTGATCTTCCTGCACATGGTGGCCTGTGGGATCATGCAGTTGAGACAGCTAACGATTTGTTGGCAAGATTAGCATTAGTGCCACGTTGTATGGAGGCAAGAGGATTGGATGTGACACCAGCTATCATTACCAAGTTTGCAGCACTGAGAGATGACGCAGGTGTGGCGATTTTAAACCGGATCCTGAATGATGAAGTTAAGCATGTGGAACGAGGATCGTACTGGTTTAAAATTGTTTGCAGCCAGAAAGGGTTAGAGTCGGAAACACAATATCAAGCCTTGATTAGCCAATATTATCGAGGTGGCAAGCCCAAAGGGCCTTTCAACAGGGCAATGCGAAAAATCGCGGGTTTTTCGGATGCTGAGTTGGATTGGTTGGAAGCGGGCTAATATGAAAAACTATGATTTTTTGTAAAAAAGAATCGTCCAAAGTGATGCTCCGCGTTCATTTTGAATTAAAGGTATTGGTGGTTATTCAGCTTAGAAGGGCTGGTTTGTAATTTATAGCTATATATAATAACGCACAAAAAATCGAAATAACTGTCATAATTGCGCCGTTTTATGACGTGTTAATCTGTTGTCTCTAAGCCTGAAAGCTTAAAACTCTAAAAAACTACTCTTCCTCTGGAAGGATAGAGTTAGGTAGATATAACTGATTGCTATTAAGAAAATTACCTGATCCTTCTCCCTGAGGGATGAAGAAAAATTGGATTTTTAGAGCTTCCCTTACCTCGATAGATAGAATCAATGATAGTTTTTACCCGCATTAAAAATTGATGGAAGACTTATTTATCGGTTGGCTTAGGGAATACGGTTATTCAATCCTATTCTTGTGGAGCATACTAGAAGGCGAAATGGGTCTGATTATGGGCGGAATCATGGCTCATACTGGCGACCTCAACGTCTTCATGGCGATATTTGTAGCTGGCTTAGGTGGCTTCGCAGGTGACCAAATCTATTTTTACATAGGCCGTTTTAACAAGGGGCTTATCCAGCGAAAACTTCATCGCCAACGACGCAAATTTGCGATTGCTCATTTGCTGTTAAAAAAATATGGTTGGCCAATTATCTTCATGCAACGTTACATGTATGGTTTGCGTACCGTCATTCCTATGTCTATCGGCATTACCAAATACTCGGCAAAAAAATTCGCCTTAATTAACTTAATCAGCGCGTGGGTTTGGGCAGCAATTACAATTACCCCTTCTTATGTTTTTGGTGCAGAAATATTGAACTCATTGGTTCTTGCCAAAGAGCATTGGTATTACGTGCTGCCCATCGCAGCCGGTTTTCTTTTTGCCATACATACTTATTTCCAAAAATTGGAACGGCATTTTTTACAAAGACGGCAAAATCGTAACAAGTAGATAAGCTGGAGTTAACTTAAGGGATCTCTAATAATTCAAAGCCCCCTTCTCCTTCTGTGAAAAGGTTGGGATGAGGAATTTAAAATCAAACAACACAACCCTCACCCTAGCCCTTTTCCAGAGGGTGTTATCGGTCAACAGTAATCAGGACAAAATGTAATGGTCAACTAAAACCGGACACTTTCTCAGGCAGCTTGCCTATAAAAAAATCCCGCTCAAATTGCAGCGAGGTTTGATAACCTAGCTTTGAATGAATCCGCCACGCAATAAATAGAACATTTCGCATTTAATAATTTTAAATAAGATATTGATCATATAGGCTTTCAATTTGAATAGTTCCCACGCTCCGAGGCCACTGCCATTAAGTTAAGCGGTAAGTCCCTTCTCTCGGTTAGGATGAGGGAGGATTTATAAGGCATTTCCTTATTTTGTGCCTCCTCACCTCGATCCTCTCCAGCAGTATGGAGGGAGGCGGCATTGCTTAACTTAATGGCAGTGACGCTCCGGCGTGGGAATGCAGACTAAGCGCGCCACTATTTTTCGCGAAAGCTAAAATGGAGTCCATCCGATTTTAGCGGCGAAAATTCACGTGGCGATTAATGCCTTCGGCTGCCCGCGTTCGTCCTCGGTTCGTCACGATGCACAACTCCCCTACGGTACGCTGTGCATCACGACTGCCCAAATGACTTGACACCGTGTCGGATGGCCTTGCATGTTGACTACGCTTCCGCTCGCGCTCCAACTCCGTCAACACGCCCGGCCCCTACGGCTACGCGGGGGTCGTCGCACACCGCTCCACTAACGTTACGCTTCCGTGTACTCCTTCAAGGCATTAAAGGGCAGTATTTGTTGTTGGATACCGAGGTGATTAATCTTCGTAAGTATTCGGGGTATGAAATTGAGTTTTCTGCGCCGGAAAAGATTGATGAATTATTGCAATGAGTAGCCTGGATGGGGCTTGCGGAATCCTGGGTTTCATCTTCGATGTCCCGTATAACGTTGCACTCTATACGGGCTATTTGCTCATAATTTCAATCCTGATTGCGACTTTACTAAATTTGCTGTTGTCCTTACCTTTTCGTTGTGGCTACTAACGGCGCCAAAATTTATAAGCACCGCAAGAACCCAACAAATAATTGGACCAACAATCGTTGTCGCGGAAGCAAGAGCTATAATACAAAGCAGAATGGCAGTCTTCCAGCTACTGTAAAATAAACCTAACGGACTAAGAAGAAATGCGAGTAAAAAGCCAGCGAATTGGCTTTTTGAGTGAGCGCTAATATAAGCTTCAACGGGATCTTTCATTGTTTGATTCTCAACTATTGTTTATTCTTCAAATATTAGACTAATTTTTGATTTATTGAATCAAACGTCAAATATTATGTTTAGAATCATTCCCACGCTTCGGCGTGGAAATGCCGAGAGGGACGCTCTGCGTCCCGTACCGTTGGAGCGGTACGGGATTCTTTGTTTCCACGCCGAAGCGTGGGAACGATAAAAAAACCCCAAACAAAATGATGAACATATCCATTCGTCATACCAATTTATTGAAGAAACTTGTACAATGCCCAGTTACGTACCCGCTAAACGAATCAGTAAAAGAACTGGTTTATCTAACATAGCGGGGCAAATAGCATCTTCTTGAATATTAAGAAGTCCATAAGTTTATTGAGGTGAGCGTGGAGTTAAGCGGTGCAGAAATACTGATCCGAAGTCTTAAAGACGAAGGTGTTGAGTATATTTTCGGTTATCCCGGTGGGGCGGTGTTGCATATATACGATGCGCTGTTCAGGCAGGATGATGTTAAGCACATCCTGGTGCGCCATGAGCAAGGTGCGACCCATGCGGCGGACGGCTATGCCCGTTCGACCGGAAAACCCGGCGTGGTGCTAGTCACTTCTGGCCCCGGCGCGACCAATGCCGTGACAGGTATTGCTACCGCTTACATGGATTCCATCCCGATGGTCGTCATTTCAGGTCAAGTACCGTCGGCTGTTATCGGCAGCGATGCGTTCCAGGAAGTCGATATGGTCGGCATTAGCCGTCCGTGCGTCAAGCATAACTTCTTGGTCAAAGACGTTAACCTGATTGCGGAAACTATCAAGAAAGCCTTTTATGTGGCGACCACAGGTCGTCCTGGCCCCGTTGTTGTCGATATACCCAAGGATATCACCGATCCGCGTATTAAAGTGCCGTACAAATATCCTAAAAAGGTCAGTATTCGCTCCTACAATCCTGCGGTAGCTGGACACAAAGGTCAGATCAAAAAAGCAGTTGATTTATTGCTGACTGCCGAGCGGCCAATGATTTATTCTGGTGGCGGCGTAGTCATAGGCAATGCCAGCAAGGAACTGACCGAATTCAGCCGCTTGCTGGGTTATCCCGTTACTAACACCTTGATGGGTTTGGGTGCGTATCCTGCAACCGATAAGCAGTTTATTGGCATGTTGGGAATGCACGGCACTTACGAAGCCAATATGGGCATGCACGAAAGCGATGTGATAATCGCTATCGGCGCGCGCTTTGATGACCGGGTTACTGGCAAGCTGGATATGTTCTGTCCGTATGCCAAGATTATCCATATTGATGTCGATCCGGCTTCCATTTCCAAGACGGTTAAGGTGGATATTCCCATCGTCGGCGAGGTTAAGCCAGTGTTGGAGCAGATGATTGAACTCATCAAAGAAAGCAAAAAAACGCCCCATAAAAAAGCGTTGGAGACTTGGTGGAAACAAATCAAGGACTGGCAAGGCATTGATTGCCTTGAATATGACCGCGAAAGCCCACTGATTAAGCCGCAATTTGTTATCGAACAATTGTATGAAGTGACTAAAGGCGATGCTTATGTGACTTCCGATGTCGGGCAGCACCAGATGTGGGCGGCGCAGTATTATAAGTTCGACAAGCCGCGCCGATGGATCAATTCCGGTGGCTTGGGTACGATGGGCTTTGGTATGCCTGCTGCAATCGGCGTTAAATTGGCACATCCCGATGCGGATGTGGCTTGTGTCACCGGTGAAGCCAGTATCCAGATGTGCATCCAGGAACTGTCAACGGCCTTGCAATACAAAACGCCGATTAAGATCGTTAACCTGAATAACCGTTTTATGGGCATGGTGCGCCAGTGGCAGGAGTTTTCCTATGAAAGTCGGTATTCACATTCTTACCTGGATACCTTACCGGATTTTGTTAAGCTCGCTGAAGCCTACGGTCATGTCGGGATACGTATCGACAAACCAGATGAGGTTAGACCTGCATTGGAACAAGCGTTTGCCATGAAAGACCGCACGGTATTTTTGGACATAATTACCGATCAAACAGAAAACGTTTATCCCATGATAGAAAATGGCAAAGGCCATCATGATATGAAATTGCGGATTGCTGCAACAGGGACGACAACGGATAGGGAATTGGCATAATGAGACATATTATTTCAATTTTGATGGAGAACGAATCCGGTGCCTTGTCGCGCGTGGCTGGGCTGTTTTCTGCGCGTGGGTACAACATCGAATCCTTGACTGTCGCAGCTACCGAAGACTCCAGCTTGTCGCGTATGACTTTGGTGACCAGCGGCAGTGATGATGTCATTGAGCAAATCACCAAGCAGCTTAATAAGCTGATTGACGTGGTCAAGCTGATTGATTTGGCGGAATCCGCCCATATCGAACGCGAACTGATGATGATTAAGGTCAAAACCACTGAGAAAACTCGGGCTGAAGTGAAAAGCATGGCGGATGTTTTTCGTGGCAGGATATTGGATTTTACGCCAGAAACTTACGTCATCGAAGTGACCGGGCCATCCGAAAAACTGGATGCTTTTATCGCCGCCCTTGATGCTGATAGCATTATTGAAGTTGTCCGTTCTGGGGCGACGGGAATAAGTAGGGGTGAGAAGGGGTTGCATTTGTAAGGCTCAAGGCAAAAGGCGCAAGACGAAAGATTAAATAAATGTAGGTCGAAATAGCGCAGCGTACCTGCCGTACGATTTAAGCTACAAATATTCAGCAATACCGCTTTTTATTTGTGCTTTTTTATTGTATTTTTGAATCCACTCTTATGGTGTTTTTGTATGAAAAAATTTATTTGCTACAAAGTATTCTTAGTTTTATTAATTGCACTTTCCTTTACTGGCTGCAATCAATCAGCCGATAAATCTAATTCTAGTTCTTCATTTATTGAGCCAAAAACTAATGAAGAATGGAAAGCTTTTTGCGAAGCTCCTGATAGCCGCGAACGAATAAAAGCAATTGAAGATAAAGAAAAACGCGGAGATGTTGCTGGGGTTTGCTTAAGAACACCTTGGAAAAAATTTGAAACGGTGCCTGATAATAAAAAGCTTTGGCAATTCTGAACACAACCAAGCGCTTAGGTTGGGTTAGCCCAGCATTTGCACTATCTTGTGGGGTGTGTTTATGGTTGGGCTGGGCGTAACCCAACATAAGTAACAGTTGTACACCCAATGTTGGGTTACGGCGCACGGATAAATCCGATAATAATATTTTTGACGTTGGTTGTTTCGTGCGCCTAACCCAACCTACGGATTTTTATAGGGGGGTAGGGTCGAATAGCGTAGCGTACTTGTACCCTGTGGGTATTTCGCCGCATGGTTGAAATGGGCAACATAAATAGGCATTATGAAACAAAAAATCATTGCCGCAGCTACGCAGAAAATTCTGTTTTCGCCCCATGCGGTCAAACAAATGTCACGCCCAAACCGTATGATTACTACCGATGAGGTGCGGGAAACTGTATTATTAGGCGAAATTATCGAGAGCTATCCTGACGACCCGCGTGGTGAAAGTTGTTTAATGTGCCATACGACTCAAGACCGGACAGTCCACGTTGTTTGCGCTCCAAAAATAGAATATTTGGTGGTCATAACAGCCTATTTACCGTCTCCAGAGCATTGGTCGATAGATTTCAAACAGAGGAAGTAAGATGGAATGTTTATATTGTAAAGGCCAACTCCATAGAGGAACCGCCCCATTTAGTGCAGACCGAAATGGCTACCATATCACTTGGGAATCAATCCCGGCTTGGGTATGCGCCCAGTGTGGCGAGCCTTTGTTTGAGGAAAACGAGGTCGATCATATTCAAAAAGCCTTACAACAAATTGACCATGAGACGAAGGCACTGACTTCAAGGGCAGCATAATTTATATAGTTCATCCGTTCGTGGCAAGTTTGTCGAGCCATGAACGTAATAACTATTCGCCCTTAGACAAGCTCAGGACGAGCAGTTAGTTAGATAATTTTTAATCAGTAAAAACAGGAAAACACATGCAAGTTTATTACGACAAAGATGCCGACTTGTCGGTTATCCGCTCCAAAAAAGTCGCCATTATCGGTTACGGTTCACAAGGCCACGCCCATGCGTTGAATTTGAAAGAATCCGGCGTAAGTGTTGTTGTTGGCTTACGTAAGGGTTCGCCTTCCGTCGCCAAGGCCGAAGCGCACGGCTTGACTGTAAAAGACGTGCCGGAAGCGGTCGCGGGTGCGGATATCGTCATGATCCTGACCCCGGACGAATTCCAGGCGCAATTGTACAAAGGCGAAATTTTGCCGAACATTAAACAAGGCGCAGCCTTGGCGTTCGCGCACGGCTTTTCGATCCTGTTCAACCAAGTCGTGCCACGGGCGGATTTGGATGTCATCATGATTGCGCCCAAAGCGCCAGGCCATACCGTGCGTTCCGAGTTCGTGCGCGGCGGCGGCGTACCTGACCTTATCGCCATCCATAAAGACGTGTCCGGCACAGCTAAGGCGACTTGCCTTTCTTATGCCTCAGCCATTGGCGGTGGTCGTTCCGGCATTATCGAAACTACCTTCCGCGATGAAGCCGAAACCGATTTGTTCGGAGAACAAGCGGTATTGTGCGGTGGCGCTGTGGAACTTATCAAAGCCGGCTTTGAAACCTTGGTGGAAGCGGGTTACCCACCTGAAATGGCGTATTTCGAGTGTCTGCACGAGTTAAAACTGATCGTCGATCTCATGTACGAAGGCGGCATCGCCAACATGAACTACTCCATCTCCAATAACGCGGAATATGGCGAATACGTCACCGGCCCGAAAGTCATCAACGCCGAAAGCCGTCTGGCGATGAAAGAAGCCCTGGCAAACATCCAAAACGGCAACTACGCCAAACGTTTCATCATGGAAGGCGCGAGCAATTATCCTGAAATGACGGCGATGCGCCGACTGAATGCCGAACATCCAATCGAAGTCATCGGCGCAAAGCTTCGTAGTATGATGCCGTGGATTAAGGCGAACCAGATTGTTGATAAAGCTAAGAACTAAGCGCGTAAGTTCCAATAGAAAATAAAAAGCCCGTTTTAGACGGGTTTTTTATTGTTTGAAAACAAATGCTTAATGCTATGTAAGGTGACTTAGTTAATGAAATCACTACAAAATCCAAGAAATAAAAAAATTTTATGGGGACTGCTTATATCTGCTACTTATCCAGCGGTTGTATTAAGTTACGTTTGGTATCATTGCTTTATAAGTAATTTTCAAGGTGGCAAAAATGGCCAATTGGATGCTTACAGGCATACCTTGGCAAGTGCAGTGGTGGCTTACACCTCATCGCCCAAAGTAGTAAGTGTATTTACAGCCGTCACGGAATTTGGTGACGAAGCTGATAATCTGATGGATAGGCATAATAATTCGCTGGGTGCAGAGTTAGGGTATCAAGCAGAGGTATTTGCCCACATCAATCCGCGAGTGATTCAACAAGTCAATAATGGCATTGAAAATTCAACTAATGGCAAACAAATTACGTGGCTTCCTAAGTCTTTTTGGGGAAAAAGCTTATTTTGGTAAACGGATTAATATTGTCATCCAAGTTATGCGAAATATTTACAGTACGATGTAGGGTTTCGGAAATTTGCCTTTTCGGTTGAACCTGTATCTACTGCATTTAATCGAAGTAATTCGCTATACTTAAGTTTCACGCAAATCAATTCATGTTAATAGGACGTTTTGAGTAGCTTATGAACGAGCCAAAGCAAACGAATGAAAAACTCGATATTAACCAGGTTATTTTGTGGTTACAGGCCGACGGAATTCTGTCGGATGCTGATATAGAGAAATGTAGGCAACTCGCAGCCGGCAATATCAGCAGGGGTAAACACCCACTGAAAGTTATTTCCGAAGCCAGTGTTCAGGATAAAACCCAGCTTGGGAAACTGCTGACTTTGGAAAGTTTGACATCATGGCTGGCTGACAAGGTGGGGTTGCCATATTACTATATCGACCCCTTAAAAATTGACATCCCCACAGTAACTGCGCTGTATAGCAAAAACTACGCATTTAACTACAATATTTTGCCGGTCATGTTTCACGAGAACGAGAACGAGATCGTGATTGCGACGGCGGAACCCTACGTGCGTACCTGGGAGGCTGACTTAACGCGTATGCATAACCGCACTATTAAGCGCGTATTCTCAAATCCAGACGAGATTTCACGGTACTTAGGTGAGTTTTATTCGTTCGCCAAATCGTTAAAGGGTGCAACCCTGGCACGGTCTGAAGATAAGGGGGCGGGGAATGTTCAAAACTTCGAACAACTCCTAGAACTGAGCAAATCAACCGACCTTGATGCCAATAATCAACATATTGTTAATCTAGTCAACTGGTTGTTGCAATTTGCCTTCGACCAACGTGCCAGTGACATTCACATAGAGCCACGTCGCCTCAATGGAAATGTACGTTTTCGCATTGACGGTATTTTACATACGGTTTACAAGTTACCGCCCCAAATTATGAATGCAGTGCTAAGCCGCTTAAAAATTCTGGGACGGATGAATATCGCCGAAAAACGCTTACCCCAGGATGGGCGTATCAAAACCCAAAATAATCTACAAAAAGAAATCGAACTGCGATTATCCACCATGCCGACGGCATTCGGCGAAAAACTGGTCATGCGAATTTTCGACCCAGAAGTGCTGATGCGTAATTATGAACAGCTGGGTTTCAACAAACGCGAATTGGAATTGTGGAACAAAATGACAGCCATGTCCCATGGCATCATCTTGGTCACTGGCCCAACTGGATCGGGTAAAACTACCACGCTGTATTCCACGTTAAAAAACCTGGCGACATCGGAAGTCAATTTATGTACCGTTGAGGATCCCATCGAGCAGATAGAACCCAGTTTTAACCAAATGCAGGTGCAACCTAACATAGGGTTGGATTTTGCCAGCGGCATACGCACGTTGATGCGACAGGATCCTGATATTATTATGGTGGGTGAGATTCGTGACTTACAGACAGCAGAAATGGCAGTTCAGGCATCATTGACTGGGCATTTGGTATTTTCTACCTTACACACTAATAACGCACCAGCAGCCATTACCCGATTGATTAATATTGGCTTGCCTGCCTATTTGATTCAGCAAACCATTGTTGGTGTTATGGCACAGCGCTTAATACGCACTTTATGCCGACATTGTAAAAGACGCAGTGAGATTAGTAATGCCGAATGGCAATCCCTGGTCGCGCCATTTAAAGTGGCTAAGCCAGACCAAGTGAATCATGCGGTAGGCTGCTTGGAATGCCGTAATACCGGCTATTCTGGGCGCATTGGTATCTATGAAATCTTTGAAACTACGACAACATTACAAAAATTGATTGTTGAAGGCTACGATACTGAGTTGTTGCAGAAGCAAGCGTGCCTAGAAGGAATGCGGCCTTTGCGGTTGAGTGGTGCGGAAAAAGTAGCAAAGGGTTTAACAACAATTGAAGAAGTGCTAAGGGTTGCGCCGGAAGGGTTGGCTTCTTAAAGTCCCACAAGGCCATAAAGTGAATAAAGTCTAACTTAGCTTGCGAAATAGCCGGATTTTTGCACCGGATTTTTTCCGCGCTGGCCACTTGCGCAAGCTGTTATCCAAACCATAATCAGTGCTACATGCAGCAAACTTTGAGATAATGGTCTTAAGGGAATCTCCAAAAATTCAACAAACCCCTTCGCCTTTCAGGGATGGAGGAAGTGCGGCAGCGAGTATGAAACTCGCGCCGTCTCCCTCTGGGAGAAGGGGTTTTTAGAGATCCCCTTAAATTAATTCTACGGATACTGATACCGTCTGTATCAACATTAACCAGTGATTACTAAACCATTAACAAATGAAGGATAAAAAGACTTACAAACCGTGTGATTTAGTTATTTTCGGCGCTTTGGGAGATTTATCCCGCCGCAAGCTGCTGATTTCTTTGTATCGCCTTGAAAATGCAAACTTAATCGAGCCGGATACCCATATTGTCGGGATTGATCGTCATGTGATGGATACGGCGGAATTCGTTGAAACAGCCCGACTTAGCCTGCAAGAATTTTCCAGTGAAACGACACAAGATGCAGTCTGGGCCAGGTTTTCGGCGCGGCTTTCTTATGTAAAAATCGACCTCACCCAGTTGGATGAATACCAAATCCTAAATAAAGTCACCAATAATAAAACCCGTGTGCTGGTGAATTACTTCGCGGTTTCGCCATTTTTGTTCAAGAATATCTGCCAAGGACTCGCCAAATGCGGCGTGTTGACGAAAGAATCACGCATGGTGATGGAAAAACCCATCGGTCACGACCTGGAATCTTCCATAGAAATCAACAATGTCGTCGCCAGCGTGTTCAACGAAGACCAAGTTTTCCGCATCGACCATTACCTAGGCAAAGAAACGGTATTAAACTTATTGGCATTACGCTTTGCCAATTCGATTTTTACGACGAATTGGAACCACAACACCATCGACCACATCCAAATTACGGTTGCCGAAGAAGTCGGCATCGAAGGGCGTTGGGATTATTTCGACAAAACTGGGCAGTTACGGGACATGTTGCAGAATCACTTATTGCAAATCCTGACCTTTATCGCGATGGAGCCGCCCGTGAACCTGGAAGCCAAGAGTATCCATAGCGAAAAAATAAAGGTACTCAAAGCGTTACGCCCGATTACCAGCAACAACGTGGACGAAAAAACCGTCCGTGGGCAATACACCAGCGGCTATATCAAAGGTCAGTCCGTACCGGGCTATCTTGAAGAAGAAGGAGCAAACACCCTTAGCTCAACGGAAAGTTTTGTCGCCTTACGGGTCGATATTGATAACTGGCGCTGGGCGGGTGTGCCGTTTTATCTGCGTACAGGCAAGCGTTTGATGGGCAAACGTACTGAAATTGTCGTGTATTTTAAGCAGCTTCCGCACAATATTTTCAAAGATAGCTTTAGGGATTTGCCGCCTAATAAATTGATTATCCACCTGCAACCTAATGAAGGCGTGGAAATTGAAATGCTGAACAAGATTCCCGGCATAGACGAACATATCAAACTGCAAAAAACCCGTCTGGATTTGAGTTTTTCTGATGCTTTCAAAAAGAACCGCATTTTCGGCGGCTATGAAAAACTGGTGCTGGAAGCCATGCGCGGCAACCCAACCTTATTCCTAAGCCGAGAAGAAATCGAGCAAGCCTGGACGTGGATCGACTCCATCCAAGATGCCTGGAAGCATTACAACGAATCGCCCAAAGCCTACCCTGCCGGGACGTGGGGACCGATTGCTTCGGTTGCCTTGCTGGCTAGGGATGGTCGGGCTTGGGAAGAGTAATTGATTTCTAAAGGGTAACGACTTACCTTAAATCTCACAAACTAGCTGGAATTAATTAGAATGCCAGAGATTCTCTACACAACTGCAACAGACAAAGATGGAATCCTAATTAAAGCGAATAACGCTGAAAAGGGTAACGACTATTTCTGTGCCGTGTGTAAGACAGAATTAATTCTTAGAAAAAGCGGAAAGACAGGCAAAGGGACTAAACGGCCTCATTTTGCTCATCGTTCGTTAACGCCTAATTGTACGCCTGAGACAGCTTTGCATTACTCATTCAAAAACTTACTTACAAATAAAATTCATCAACATATTACGACAAATCAGCCGCTACCAATTTCATGGGAATGTACATTTTGTGGAATTGAACATTCGGGAGACTTATTGAAAAAAGTTACAGCAGTTAAAGTTGAACATAACTTAATAGCATGTAAACCAGACATTGCGCTATTTGGAAACGATGAAAAGGTTTTCGCAGTTATTGAAGTTGTAGTAACCCACAAACCAGAGGAACATGCCATAAGTTATTACAACAAAAACAACATTATCCTTATCCAAATCGACCTGGCTTCTGACAAGGACATCGATAATTTAGAAAATAAAGTCAAACAACCTTCATATGTGGGCACTTGTTACAGCCCAAAGTGTAAAGTTTGCGGACACTTTCAACAAAAGAAAACAATGACAATCATTGAAGGGCTTTGTTGGAAATGCAACGATACAATGAAGATTGCTTATATTTCAGGAAGCAAAGAACTTGTTCGTGGTTCAAGCCACTTAGCACCCAGTGGTTTTACAAATGAAGAAATCGATTTTGCAAGATCAAAAGGAGTGAAATTAAAAACACAATACAGTAAAACAATTCAGGGCAATTATGTTGCGAACTCCTGTACAAAATGTGATTCATTTGCAGGTGACTTTTTTTTGTTTACACAATACATTTCGCCAGCAGGTTATGGAGAGTTGCCTTTCGAAGAATTCGACATCGGCTATCATTGTTATCATTGTGAAGAAGTCGCTTATGAAAATGAAGAAAATTTTGATGCCGACTATACCCAAAATATGTAAGGTAATAAATATCATGAACAAAATCATATTGTTAGTTGAAGACGCACAGGAAGGCAGTTTTATGGTCATAAAACATTTTATACACACTACAAAACTAACATATAACATTCCACATGAAATAAACTTGATTTAACGTACGTAATAACGTACCTTAGTCTTATATTTATTGCTTAATTTTAGGTAAAAATCATGCAAACATTATCAGCCAGCGCCGCCCGCACTAATCTTTATCGCTTAATAGACGAGGCGAGTAGTTCGCATCAGCCTGTGGTAATTACTGGCAAGCGCGGTAATGCGGTATTAATTTCGCAAGAAGATTGGCCTGCCATTCAAGAAACTTTGTTTTTGGTGTCGATACCCAATATGCGCGAATCCATTCGTGAAGGCATGAATGCGCCTGTAAGTGAGCTTTCAAGGCAGTTAGATTGGTAAGGCAATACCAACTGCTTTACACCAAAGCAGCGCAAAAAGATGCCACAAACTTAAACGCGGTTGGGCTTAAAGATAAGGCTTTGCAGTTGTTAGAATAAGCGCGCCACTATTTTTCGCGAAAGCTAAAATGGGATCCATCCGATTTTAGCGGCGAAAATTCACGCGGCGATTAATGCCTTCGGCTGCCCGCGTTCGTCCTCGGTTCGTCACGATGCACAACTCCCCTTCGGTACGCCGTGCATCACGACTGCCCAAATGACTTGACGCCGTGTCGGATGGCCTTGCATGTTGACTACGCTTCCGCTCGCGCTCCAACTCCGTCAACACGCCCGGCCCCTACGGCTACGCGGGGGTCGTCGCA
>NZ_JBEBKJ010000002.1:0-101652 GCF_040079455.1 Methyloglobulus sp.
ATTGCAGAAGCAATTATTAAAAAATCATCATAATTTGAATGTAACAGAAAGGTATTGAGTCATGGCTAAAGAAAAATTTTCACGTAGTAAGCCCCACGTCAATGTTGGCACAATTGGTCACGTCGATCACGGTAAAACAACATTAACGGCTGCTTTAACAACGGTAATGGCTAAGTTGCACGGTGGTGCGGTTAAAGCGTTCGATCAAATTGACAATGCGCCAGAAGAGCGAGCGCGTGGTATTACTATTGCCACTTCTCATGTCGAGTATGAATCTACAAACCGTCATTATGCTCACGTAGACTGCCCAGGTCACGCTGACTACGTTAAAAACATGATTACAGGAGCAGCGCAGATGGATGGCGCGATTCTGGTCTGTTCTGCTGCTGACGGTCCAATGCCGCAAACTAGAGAACACATACTGTTGTCAAGACAGGTTGGCGTTCCTTACGTAGTCGTTTTCCTGAATAAAGCTGATATGGTTGACGATGAAGAGTTAATCGAATTGGTGGAAATGGAACTTAGAGAATTGCTGGATATGTACGAATTTCCAGGCGACGATACTCCTATCATCAGAGGTTCAGCGTTGCTTGCATTGCAAGGTGATGAAAGTGATATTGGCGTACCTTCTGTTATTAGGTTGGTAGAGGCGTTGGATAGCTACATTCCATTGCCAGAAAGAGCAATAGATGGTGCGTTCTTAATGCCGATTGAAGATGTATTCTCAATTTCAGGTCGTGGTACTGTAGTGACAGGTCGTATCGAACGCGGTATTGTCAAAGTTGGTCAAGAAGTTGAAATTGTTGGAATCAGACCTACAGTTGTAACCACCTGTACTGGTGTAGAAATGTTCCGTAAACTGCTGGATCAAGGTCAAGCGGGCGATAACGTTGGTTTGTTGTTGAGAGGCACGAAACGTGATGACGTTGAGCGTGGACAAGTATTGGCGCACAAAGGCACCATAAAACCACATGCTCATTTTAATGCTGAAATTTACATATTATCAAAAGATGAGGGTGGTCGTCATACGCCGTTTTTTGATGGCTATCGTCCACAGTTCTATTTTAGAACTACCGATGTCACTGGTGCTGTTGCTTTGCCTGAAGGCGTTGAAATGGTAATGCCTGGTGATAATATTTCAGTTAAAGTGAAATTAATATCGCCGATTGCTATGGAAGACGGCTTACGCTTTGCTATTCGTGAAGGTGGTCGTACCGTTGGTGCCGGTGTTGTTGCATCTATCATCGAGTAAGAAAAATGACAAACCAAACTATCAGAATCCGGTTGAAATCGTTTGACCATAAATTGATCGACCAATCGGCTGGTGAGATAGTAGAAACAGCAAGGCGGACAGGTGCTCAAGTTAAAGGCCCTATTCCCTTGCCTACTAAGAAAGAGCGTTATACGATTTTGATTTCCCCGCATGTCAATAAAGATGCGAGAGATCAATATGAATTAAGAACATATAAAAGATTGCTGGATATTGTTGAGCCGACTGAGAAAACAGTCGATGCCTTGATGAAATTGGATCTCGCCGCTGGCGTTGATGTTCAGATAAAGTTAAGTTAAGAATTGAGGAATTGGCAGATGTCAATAGGTCTTGTAGGTCGAAAATGTGGTATGACCAGGGTATTTACTGAAGATGGAGCTTCTGTACCCGTTACTGTGTTACAGGTAGACTCCAATAGAATCGCCCAGATCAAAAGTGTTGAAGTTGATGGGTATCGTTCGATTCAGGTCGCAGTAGGTGATAAAAAGTCATCCCATGTTAATAAGGCGATGGCGGGTCACTATGCCTCAGCTAATATGACGGCCGGAAGAGGTCTTTGGGAGTTCAGGCTATCAGAGGATGAAGGCAAGGATTTTGTCGTAGGGACTCAATTGCCCGTGAGTATATTCTCAGCCGGTCAGGTTGTAGATGTGCAAGGAAGAACGATTGGTAAAGGCTTTGCTGGTGGCATAAAACGCCATCATTTTCACATGCAGGATGCAACTCATGGTAACTCGCTCTCGCACAGGGTATTGGGTTCCATTGGTATGAACCAAACGCCTGGGCGGGTATTTAAAGGAAAAAAGATGGCTGGTCACCTTGGTGCGGTAAAAAGGACTATCCAAAATCTGACCATACACTCAGTTGATACTGAAAGAAATTTAATTCTAGTTAAAGGTGCAGTGCCTGGCGCTAAAGGCGGTGATGTAATTGTTACACCCGCAATGAAAATGAAAAATAAAGGTTAGGTTATGGGTTTGCAAATACCAGCTTTAAGTGGAAATAATTCCAATAACGTCGATGTGCTTGAGTCTGTTTTTGGGCAAACATATAACGAAACGTTAATCCATCAATTGGTAACAAGGTACTTGGCTGGTGCACGCGCTGGTACAAAAGCGCAGAAGACACGCTCTGATGTCAGCGGCGGTGGTTCAAAGCCGTGGAAGCAAAAAGGTACGGGTCGTGCGCGTGCTGGTACAACCCGAAGCCCTTTATGGCGGACTGGTGGTATTACCTTTGCTGCCAGGCCAAGAAATTACGACCAAAAGCTGAATAAGAAAATGTTCCGCGTCGGTATCCGCTCGATTTTATCTGAATTGCTAAGACAAAATAGATTGGTTGTCAGTGACACTATCGTACCTGCCACTGCAAAGACTAAAGAATTTAGCGCAAAGCTTAAAACCATAGATGCAAGACGAGTGTTAATCATCGTCGATAAGGTTGAAGTTAATTTGATCTTGGCATCCAGAAACATTCCAAATGTTGAGGTTGTTGAAGCGGCAAATTTAAGCCCAGTTTTGCTAGTTGGTGCTGACAAGATTATTGCAACATCGGCTGCGATTAAGAGTTTAGAGGAGCGTTTAGCATGAATTACCAATTAGCTGATGTACTGGAAGCTCCGATTATCTCAGAGAAAAGCACTATTGCTGCTGAAAAAGATCATCGGTTTGTCTTTAAGGTAAAAAAACAGGCAACTAAAAAACAAGTCAAAAATGCCGTTGAAACAATGTTCAGTGTTGAAGTCGATTCAGTTCATGTTTTGAATGTTAAAGGCAAGGAAAAACGGTTCGGGAAGACATTAGGTCAGCGATCTGATTGGAAAAAGGCTTACGTCAAGCTAAAACCCGGACATGACATAAACTTTGCAACGCCATAGTTTATTTAATTAAAGAGACAATAGGGAACGGTAACAAGATATGGCTATTGTAAAGTCAAAACCGACATCACCTGGTTCGCGCTTTGTTGTGCGGATCAAGAGTGAAGGCCTCCATAAAGGTAAGCCTTATGCTCCATTACTGAGTAAAAAAAGTAAAAGTGGTGGTCGGAATAACCTAGGTCGGATAACAACTCGACATGTTGGCGGTGGGCATAAGCAGCGCTATCGCATTATCGACTTTAAACGTAATAAATTGGATGTGCCGGCGGTAGTTGAGCGTCTTGAATATGATCCAAATAGAACGGCCAATATTGCGCTTATTCTATTTAAAGATGGTGAGCGTCGATACATTATTGCGCCTAAAGGTATTGAAGTTGGCCAAGAACTTATTTCTTCTGAAACCGTTCCTGTGAAACCCGGTAACTGTATGCCCTTACGTAATGTCCCAATGGGTGCCATCGTTCATTGCGTCGAATTAAAACCAGGCAAAGGCGCACAGCTAGCACGAAGCGCGGGTACCTCGGTACAGCTAGTAGCTAGAGATGGTGCTCATGCGACTATAAGGCTGCGTTCCGGTGAAATGCGGAAAGTTTTAGCTGATTGCCGTGCGGTAATCGGTGAAGTTTCAAATTCAGAGCATAATTTAACTTCTTTAGGAAAAGCTGGGGCTACTCGGTGGAGAGGAGTTAGGCCGACTGTTCGTGGGGTTGTAATGAATCCTGTTGACCATCCGCATGGTGGTGGTGAAGGCAGGACATCAGGCGGTAGGCATCCAGTATCCCCTTGGGGTGTGCCCACTAAAGGCTATAAGACCAGAAAAAACAAACGGACTGATAGCATGATTATCAGACGTAGAAAATAAGCTAAGAGAGGTATAACCGTGCCACGGTCAATAAAAAAAGGTCCATTCATCGATCATCATCTTCAAAAGAAAGTAGAAGATGCGGTTACTGCCAATAGTCGTAAGCCTATTAAAACATGGTCGAGAAGATCAATGATTATTCCTGATATGCTGGGACTAACCATAGCTATCCACAATGGTCGCTTACATATTCCCGTACTCATATCTGAAAATATGGTCGGGCACAAGTTAGGTGAATTTGCGCCTACTCGTACCTTTAAAGGCCATGTGGCTGATAAAAAATCAAGATAGGTTGTGTGATGGAAATTTCAGCGAAATTAAGTAATGCGCCTTTATCAGCTCAAAAAGCACGTCTGGTTGGGGATATGATACGTGGGTTGCCTGTAGATCAAGCACTGAACACACTAAAGTTCAGTTCAAAAAAAGCAGCAGCAATCGTTAAAAAGATTCTTGAGTCTGCAATAGCAAATGCAGAACACAACGAAAGCGCGGACATCGACGAGTTGCGAGTCTCAACAGTGTTTGTTGATGAAGCACCAACTACGAAAAGATTTAAGGCAAGAGCTAAGGGACGTGCCAATCATATCCTTAAAAGAACCTGCCATATAACAGTTAAAGTCTCGGAAAACGAGTAGGGGCAGAAAATGGGACAAAAAGTACATCCAATTGGTATTCGTCTTGGAATAGTCAAGGATTGGAATTCAAGATGGTATGCAAATAGCCATGATTACCCCCTGTTTTTAAATCAGGATCTTGCAGTCAGGAAATTTCTAAAAGCTAAGCTGGCGCATGCATCGGTTAGCCATATTCAGATTAACCGTCCTGCAAACAATGCACACATCACTATCCATACGGCTAGACCTGGCATTGTTATTGGCAAAAAAGGCGAAGATATTGATTTATTACGGCAGCATATATCAAAAATGATAGGTGTGCCAGTGCAGCTCAATGTTGAAGAAATTAGAAAACCAGAGCTTGATGCGCTGTTAGTGGCAGAAGGCGTGGCGCAGCAGCTAGAGAAACGTATTATGTATCGTAGAGCTATGAAGCGTGCCGTTACCAATACCATGCGCCTCGGAGCTGAAGGCATAAAAATCAATGTTGGCGGTCGGTTAAATGGCGCTGAAATTGCCAGAAGCGAATGGTACAGAGAAGGCCGAGTGCCTTTGCATACCTTAAGGGCTGATATTGATTATGCAACCGCTGAAGCAAATACGACTTACGGAATCATCGGTATAAAAGTATGGATATTCAAAGGCGAAGTATTTGATACGGGTTCGAATAGTACAGCCAATAATTCTGATTCTAAGAAATAAGTAAAGGGACAGAGTAATGCTTCAACCAAAAAGAACAAAATTCCGTAAACAACACAAAGGTAGAAATAACGGAACTGCCGTACGTGGATCGTCTGTCAGTTTTGGCGAATACGGATTAAAGGCGATTAGCCGTGGCAGACTGACTGCTAGGCAAATCGAATCCGCCCGTAGAACAATCACTCGTCATGTTAAGCGTGGTGGGAAAATCTGGATTAGAATCTTCCCAGATAAACCAATTACCAAAAAACCCTTAGAAGTTCGTATGGGAAAAGGCAAAGGTAGTGTAGAATACTGGGTTGCGCAAATTAGACCCGGAACGATGTTATATGAGATACAAGGAGTTTCTGAAGAGTTGGCGCGGGAAGCATTTACCCTGGCGGCTGCTAAGTTACCGTTGAAAACTCTATTCACTGCTCGGACGATAATGTAATGAAAGCAACAGAATTACGCAAAAAGACTAAGGATGAGCTAGGTACTGTACTTATCGATCTTTCGCGGGAAAAATTTAATCTAAAGATGCAAAAAGGCACAGGCCAGCTTTCTAAGCCAGATCAGGTCAAAAAAGTAAGGCGTGACATAGCCCGTGTCCATACCATCATCAACGAAATGACGAGAACGTAAAATGACTGAAAATGAAGTCAAGCTGCGGACGATAACCGGTAAGGTTGTTAGTAATAAAATGGATAAAACCGTTACTGTGTTGGTGGAGCGTGTGGTTAAGCATCCGGTTTATGGCAAGTATATTAAGCGGTCAACCAAGATGATGGCGCATGACGAACAGAATGTTTGTCAGGAAGGCGACGTGGTCTCAATTACGTCTTGTAGGCCGATGTCCAAAAACAAAACCTTTAAGCTGGTTGAAGTTCTGGAAGTTGCTAAGCGATAAGTGCTGCAATCAATTAAAGTTAATTAGGAAAAAATCATGATTCAGATGCAAACTAACCTTGATGTTGCCGATAATAGCGGCGCAAAAAGAGTCATGTGTATCAAAGTGTTAGGTGGTTCGCACAGGCGTTATGCGGGTATTGGTGACATCATCAAGGTCAGTATAAAAGATGCAATTCCACGTGGACGGGTAAAAAAAGGTGAGGTTTATAACGCGCTTGTCGTAAGGACAGCTAAAGGTGTCCGCAGGGCGGATGGCTCAGTCATCCGTTTCGATGGTAATGCAGCGGTAATCCTAAACAATAATTTACAGCCATTAGGAACTCGTATTTTTGGGCCAGTAACACGTGAATTAAGGGGGGAGAGATTTATGAAAATTATCTCCCTGGCTCCCGAAGTATTATAGGAGACTTATACATGAATAAAATTAAAAAAGGTGACGATGTCGTCATTCGCACCGGTAAAGATAAAGGCAAAAGTGGTAGGGTTGCTCAGGTTTTGAAAGATAATAAAATTTTGGTTGAAGGACTCAACCAGGCTAAAAAAAACCAAAAGCCAAATCCTAATACAGGGGTAACAGGTGGTATTGTCGTGAAAGATATGCCAATTAATGTTTCTAATGTGGGTCTTTACAATCCAACGACAAAAAAGGCTGATCGAGTAGGTTTTAGATTCTTGGAAAATGGCAAGAAAGTTCGGTATTTTAAGTCAACAAATGAAACCGTTGATGTGTAAGGTATATTAAATCATGGCTAGACTAGAGTCCGTTTACAAAGAAACCATTCTTCCAGAATTGGTAAAGCAGTTTTCCTACAAATCCGTGATGCAAGCTCCACGGATTACAAAAATAACCCTTAATATGGGCGTTGGGGAGGCTGTTGCAGATAAAAAAATATTGCAATCCGCTGTCAGTGATATGGAAAAAATATCAGGACAGAAGCCAGTGATTACCTTGGCAAGGAAATCGATAGCCGGCTTTAAGATACGTGATGATATGCCAATAGGCTGCAAAGTCACTTTGCGTAGTCAAAGGATGTATGAGTTTCTTGATCGGCTTATCAGTATATCAATTCCCAGAATCCGTGATTTTAGAGGTTTAAGCCCTAAGAGTTTTGATGGATATGGCAATTACTCCATGGGTGTTAAAGAGCAAATCATATTTCCAGAAATTGACTATGACAAGATCGACGCGATTCGTGGGATGGATATTACGATTACAACTACCGCGCAAACTAATGAAGAAGGCTTGGCGTTGTTAAAGCTCTTTAATTTTCCGTTTAAGAATTGAGATTTAGATATGGCCAAAAAGTCGATGATTGCCCGCGAAGATAAGCGTAAAAAGCTAGTTCTTAAGTACGATACTAAACGTAAGGCAATAAGAGAAATCATTAGAGATCCTAATGCGACATTTGAGCAAAAAGAAGTTGCTCATTTGCAGTTACAAAAATTGCCTAGAGATTCGAGCGCTACCAGAATACGTAACCGCTGTGCAATCACCGGTCGTCCTCATGGATACTATCGTAAATTTGGTCTTAGCAGAAACAAATTAAGAGAAGCGACAATGCGTGGTGATGTGCCTGGTGTTGTTAAGGCCAGTTGGTAACATGAGCAGTAACGGTTTGGAGACAAAACAATGAGTATGACAGACCCAGTGGCAGATATGTTGACACGGATCAGAAATGGTCAATCTGCTGGGAAAAAATTTATAAAACAACCTTCCTCAAAACTGAAGCTGTCTATTGCTAAGGTATTAAAAGACGAAGGTTATATCGCCGATTTTAGTACGGAAACATCTGGTAGTCACATTGAGATGACCGTTGACTTGAAGTACCATAAGGGTACTCCTGTTATTGAAACGATTAAAAGAATCAGTAGGCCCGGATTGCGTATCTATAAATCAAAAGATGAGTTACCTAAAGTATTGGGTGGCTTAGGTATTGCAGTTGTGTCAACATCCAATGGCGTTATGACAGATAGGGCTGCTAGAGCTAAAGGTCATGGCGGTGAAATTATTTGTACTGTTTGTTAATGGTGGTGTTTTATGTCAAGAATTGCTAAAGCGCCAGTTACCATCCCAAAAGGTGTAGATGTCAAATTGACGGGCAATAATATGACCGTTAAAGGCAGTAAAGGTCAGTTGTCATTTGATTTTAATCCTGCAGTTGGAATGACTGTTGCTGATAACGTTATTCAGATGCAATGGGATAAAGATAACAAGAGTGCTATTGCTCAAGCGGGTACTGCAAGGTCTATCGTGAATAGTATGGTGATAGGCGTTTCGGAAGGTTTCGAAAAGAAAATGACTCTTGTAGGTGTAGGTTACAGGGCTCAGACTAAAGGCAATGTCCTTAGTTTGGCGCTTGGCTTTTCCCACCCTGTTGAATTTGAAGTTCCCGTCGGTATTACCGTTGAAACGCCTACCCAAACAGAAATCATCGTTAGGGGCAGTGATAAGCAACAAGTTGGTCAGGTTGCTGCAAAGATAAGAGCTTATAGGCCGCCAGAGCCATATAAGGGTAAAGGTGTCAGGTACGCCGATGAGAATGTAGTTAAAAAAGAAGCTAAGAAGAAATAGGTCAGTCATGGATAAGAAAAAGTCTCGATTAAAACGTGCAATAAAATTGCGCTGTAAGATTAGGCAGTTGAATGCCAATCGCTTATCTATTCATAAAACACCTCAGCATATTTATGCACAAGTCATAAGCGGGGATGGAACAAAAACCTTAGCAAGTGCTTCGACAAATCAAGCTGAAATTAAAAGTGGCTTGAAAAACACAGGCAACATCAATGCTGCCGCCGAAGTTGGAAAATTTATCGCCCAAAAAGCCATTGCTGCGGGTGTTACAGAGGTTGCGTTCGACCGCTCTGGTTTTAAATACCACGGTCGTGTTAAGGCTTTAGCAGATGCTGCTCGAGAAGCCGGATTAAAGTTTTAGGAGAATAAAATGGCTACAGCACCTGCACAAGGCAGCACAGATGGTTTGCAAGAAAAGCTAGTTAACGTTAGACGCGTTGCTAAGGTTGTTAAAGGTGGTCGAGTATTCGGTTTCGCTGCACTTACCGTAGTCGGTGATGGTGAAGGTCGAGTCGGTTATGGGGTAAGCAAAGCACGAGAAGTGCCTATTGCCATACAAAAATCACTCGAACAAGCCCGTAAAAATATGCGTAAAGTTGCCTTGAAAGGCGATACTTTACAGTACGCGATTATGAACACGACTGGCGCAGCTAAGGTCTATATGCAGCCTGCTTCAGAAGGTACTGGAATCATTGCCGGTGGAGCGATGAGGGCAGTATTTGAAGTCGTTGGTGTCCATAATGTTTTAGCTAAGTGCATAGGAACTAATAACCCGATCAACGTGGTTAGAGCAACTATCAATGGCTTGACCGGAATGCACAACGCAAACCAAATAGCTGCCAAGCGCGGTTTGACAGTCGAACAAATTATTGGATAGTACAATGGTTAGTAGTAAGTTAAGTGTTACGATGACAAAAAGTAAGTTCGGACGGCTGCCCGTGCATCGAGCTTGTTTAAAAGGTTTAGGTTTAGGGAAGATCAACCAGACAGTTGAGGTTCTTAACACACCGGAAAACAGGGGGATGATTAAAAAAGTATCCTATATGTTAAGAGTTGAGGAAAAATAATGTTTTTGAATACTATCCAAGCAAGTGAAGGATCCAGAAAAAAGTCCAGGAGAGTTGGTCGAGGCATTGGCTGCACCATGGGTAAGACTTGTGGGAAGGGTCATAAAGGCCAAAAAGCCCGTAGCGGTGGCTTTCATAAAGTTGGTTTCGAGGGTGGTCAAATGCCCTTACAACGTCGTCTGCCTAAGATAGGTTTTCGTTCTAGGACGGCTAAGTATTCTGCTGAAGTCAGATTGGGTGAGTTAGAAGGCCTGAGCTTAGATGTAGTTGATCTTGCTATTTTGATCAAAAATAATATCGTTCCTGCTTTTACGCAAAAAGCGAAAGTTATATTGTCTGGCGAAATAAAAAGAGCCGTTACCATCAAAGGCATTAACGTAACTGGCGGTGCGAAGCTTGCAATAGAAGCGGCTGGTGGCAAGGTCGAGGTTTAAGTGAGTACGCCAAAATCTGCCTTACCTGCTTACAAACCAGGTGGTTTTTCTGAGTTAAATGCTAGGTTGCTTTTTGTATTCGGTGCCTTTGTTGTCTATAGAATTGGTGCTCACATTCCCGTTCCAGGAATTGATCCAAAAGCTCTCCAGGTTATGTTTGAGCAGCAAAGCGGCTCCATTCTGGATATGTTTAATATGTTCTCCGGTGGTGCATTGATGCGGTTAAGCCTCTTTGCACTCGGCATTATGCCTTATATTTCGGCTTCTATTATCATGCAGTTAATGACAGTTGTCATTCCAGCCATGGAACAGCTTAAAAAAGAAGGCGAATCGGGAAGAAAAAAGATTTCTCAATATACACGGTACGGTACGGTCGTATTGGCAACCTTCCAAGCTATCGGTATATCTCTTGCATTACAAAATCAGACGGCTGGCGGATTGTCGGTAGTTTTGACGCCAGGATTAAGTTTTATCGTTATTACGACTATAACCTTGGTGACAGGTACGGTTTTCCTGATGTGGTTAGGTGAGCAAGTGACCGAGCGTGGTATTGGTAATGGTATTTCCTTAATAATTTTTGCAGGTATCGTCTCAGGGTTACCAAAAGCGATTGGTGGCACTTTAGAGTTAGCAAGAACGGGTGAGATGAATGGTGGGTTTATAATCTTACTGTTTTTGTTATCAATATTCGTTACTGCGCTCGTGGTTTTTGTTGAGAGAGGTCAAAGACGTATTCTCATTAATTATCCGAAACGCCAGCAAGGTAGAAAAGTCTATGCTGGGCAGACCAGTTTCTTGCCACTTAAGCTTAATATGGCTGGTGTAATTCCCCCTATTTTTGCTTCCAGTATCATCTTATTTCCTGCCACCATTGCTGGCTGGTTCGGTAATACTGAAGGTTTCACTTGGCTTCAAGACGTCGCAACCATGTTGTCTCCAGGTCAGCCTGTTTATGTTATGTTTTATGCAACGGCTATCATTTTCTTCTGCTTTTTTTATACCGCTTTGGTGTTTAACTCAAAAGAAACTGCTGAAAACTTGAAAAAGTCCGGTGCATTTTTGCCGGGAATAAGGCCAGGTATTCAAACAAGTGCTTACATAGACAAAGTCATGACTCGCCTGACTTTAATCGGTGCCTTTTATATTACTTTAGTCTGCTTATTGCCTGAGTTTTTAATAGTTTACTGGAATGTTCCTTTTTACTTTGGCGGAACTTCCTTGCTGATTATCGTAGTAGTTGTAATGGATTTTATTTCGCAGATGCAAACGCATTTAATGTCTCAACAATATGAAGGCTTGATGAAAAAAGCTAATTTGAAGAAATAAGCCATAACACATGAATTTTAGGAGTTGGTAATGAAAGTACGAGCCTCAGTTAAAAGAATTTGTAGAAATTGCAAGGTTGTAAAAAGAAGCGGTGTTGTCAGGGTTATCTGTGTAGATGGAAGACATAAACAACGTCAAGGATAGAATTAGTTGTTGCTGTAAAATTGCAGCAGTGCTAAAATTTCGAGTTAACTTTAGAGTCCTATCAGGGGAGTACTAGATGGCACGTATTGCCGGGATAAACATACCAGAACATAAACATGCTTGGATTGCATTAACTTCTATTTATGGAGTTGGTCGCCAAACTGCAAGTGATATTTGTGAGAAAGTCGGTATTTTGACATCTGTAAAGATTAAAGACCTAACGGAAGATCAGTTAGAGTCCATTCGTACTGTTGTGTCAAAAATGACCGTTGAGGGCGATTTGCGTCGCGAAGTATCTATGAATATCAAAAGGTTGATGGATCTTGGATGTTATCGTGGTATTAGGCATCGTCGTGGTTTACCCTTAAGAGGGCAGCGAACCAAAACCAACGCACGAACTCGTAAAGGTCCACGCAAACCGATTAAAAAGTAAGAAATAAACAGGGTCTAAATTAATGGCAAGTCCAGCTCGTACCAGAAAACGCATTAAAAGAGAAGTAGCAGATGGCATCGTTCATGTCCATGCTTCATTCAACAATACCATCATTACTATTACCGATAGAAAAGGTAATGCTTTGTCGTGGGCGACATCAGGGGGCTCAGGCTTTCGTGGCTCAAGAAAAAGCACTCCATTTGCCGCACAGGTAGCAGCAGAGAAAGCGGGCACTGTCGCTTTGGAATTTGGTATGAAAAATCTTGATGTGCAGATTAAAGGCCCAGGCCCAGGGCGTGAGTCGGCTGTGCGTTCCCTAAATAATTTGGGGTTTAAAATTAATACGATTGTTGATGTGACACCCATTCCACACAATGGTTGCCGTCCACCTAAAAAACGCCGCGTGTAATTAAGGAGCTGTATAAATGGCAAGATATCTTGGACCCACTTGTAAATTAAGTAGAAGAGAAGGAACTGACCTTTTTCTAAAGAGCAGAGGTAAGTCTTTAGAAGGTAAATGTAAGTTAGACCAAAGGCCTGGTCAACACGGTACAAAGCGTGCTAGAAGCTCAGATTATGCGCTCCAGTTGAGGGCTAAGCAGCGTCTGCGTAGGATTTATGGTATTTTGGAGAAACAATTCAGAAATTACTATAAATCGGCTGATATGAAAAAAGGGGCAACTGGCGAGAATTTGCTAAATTTGCTCGAATCAAGATTAGATAATGTTGTTTATCGTATGGGATTTGCGTCCACTCGTGCTGAAGCAAGGCAATTAGTTAGCCATAAGTCAGTGCAAGTAAATGGCACATTAATAAATATACCATCTTACCAGTTATCTGTTGGTGATACTCTTTCAGTTAGAGAAAAAGCAAAAAAACAACAACGGATTGTTGATGCGCTAGTTGTGGCTGAACAATACGGTTTCCCTGCGTGGCTTGAAGTTAATCCAAAAGCCATGACGGGATCATTTAATTCTTTACCGGATCGTGTTGATCTGGGTAGCGACATCAACGAACAGTTGGTCGTAGAATTATACTCAAAATAATTGCGGTTCTGAGGAAGATACATGCAAAATTCTTTTGCTGGATTGTTAAAGCCTCGGTTAGTTGAGGTAGTAAGTAAAACACCTAATCATTCTAGGATAGTCATTGAGCCTTTGGAAAGAGGTTTTGGACATTCGCTCGGAAATGCTCTAAGAAGAGTGTTGCTGTCTACCATTCCAGGGTGTGCGGTTACTGATGTCGAGATTGAAGGTGTACAACATGAGTACACAACTATCGAAGGTGTTCAAGAAGATGTTATCGACATTTTATTGAACCTAAAAAAATTGGCAGTAGTACTTCACTCTAGGGATGAAGTTGAGCTAACGCTCACAAAAAATAGTGAAGGTAGCGTCACCGCTGCTGATATTACATTGCCGCACGACGTAGAAATTATTAATCCTGAGTTAGTCATTGCCAATCTGACGCAAGCAGGTGTTTTAAACATGAAAATTAGGATTCGTCGTGGTAGAGGTTACGAGCCGCTTAGTGTTCGTAAGACTCAATCAGACTATGTTCCTGTTGTTGGTGCTTTGCATTTAGATGCGTCTTATACGCCTATTGTCAAAGTAGCCTATCATGTTGAGAGTACCCGTGTTGAGCAACGAACCAATTTAGATAAATTGATTATTGAACTGGAAACCAACGGAACTGTTGATCCAGAGCAAACAATAAAGTTGGCGGCGACAATTCTTCATGACCAATTATCGGTCTTTGTTGATTTCGAACGAGTAGTTCATCCTAAAATTGAGGATGTTACTGTTACCGAAGATGATATTGATCCGATTTTGTTGCGTCCGGTTGATGATCTTGAGTTGACGGTGCGCTCTGCAAATTGCCTAAAAGCCGAAAATATATTTTATATTGGTGATTTGATACAACGGACTGAAGTCGAATTGTTAAAAACGCCTAATCTTGGCAAAAAGTCATTAACAGAAATAAAAGACATATTGGCTTTGAAAGGCTTGTCCTTGGGTATGCGGTTGGATAATTGGCCACCTGACAGCCTTGCTGACCAATCGCACGCAATAACACATTAACATAAGGTCTGTAGTAATGAGACATCGTAAAAGCGGTAGACAACTTAATATGAATAGCAGCCATAGAAAGGCGCTATTTAGTAACATGGCTAATTCATTGTTCAAGCATGAATTAATCAAAACAACATTACCAAAGGCAAAAGAATTGCGTGGCTTTGCAGAGCCTTTGATTACCTTATCAAAAGACGATAGCGTAGCAAAAAGACGACTCGCTTTTGCAAGATTGCGTGATCGTGACATGGTAACCAAACTCTTTAATGAGTTAGGTCCGCGTTATAAAAATCGTCCAGGAGGCTACCTCCGCATTATGAAATGTGGTTTCAGACCAGGGGACGATGCACCGATGGCGTATGTTGAGTTGGTTGACAGACCTACTGAATCTTGATTATTGGATTGATAAATAATCAATGAGACATAAAAAAACCGGCATCGCCGGTTTTTTTATGTCTGAAATTTATTCTAATGATGAAAATTATCTTTCTAATAATTCTAATTTTCCTTCTTTACCATTCCATTCATCAGCTTCTGCTAAAGGTTTGGTTACCTCGGTAATAACCGGCCAAAGCTTCGACAACTCAGCATTTAAAGCGACAAAGCTTTCTTGTCCTTCAGGAACTTCATCTTCAGCAAAGATGGCGTTCGCTGGGCATTCAGGCTCGCATAAGGTGCAATCAATGCACTCATCGGGATCTATCACTAAAAAATTTGGGCCTTGATGGAAGCAATCGACCGGACACACATCGACACAATCAGTAAATTTACATTTAATACAGTTTTCGGTGACTACAAAAGCCATACATTTTCTACCAGGATAGTTTAAATAAAAGGTGCGTTTTCGCCGTGCATTTTAACAGAATCTGACTGCTTATAGAACAGAAGACTGGCTAATTAAGGTGTATTACCTTGTTCAGGAAAAATGCTGACGCGTCAATTAACAACTATCTTAAGCTTGCCGAATTGAATAGTGATAAGAACGTATTTTTTACGCCATTGATTTTACGGTTTTTTGTGTTGGCAAGCGCAAGCTTTACTTCATCCTTGAGTTTGCTGTCTGCAAATGATTGCTCTTTCCGCGAAGGCGCTGATAATGCTTTTTCAAAATAGCTTTGTGCTTCTTTCGCTTTGTTGTTGGCTAATAAGAAATCACCATAAAAATAATTGGCATCAATACCATTTGGGTTTATTTTTAATGCAGCCTGAAACATTTTTTCTGCTTTTTCGGCATCACCAAAAGCAATAGGCCAACTGGGAACCATATAATAAAGTGTACCTAGCGTAACATAAGCCGAACCGTTCACGGTTTGTGGATTTATTTTAATAGCCTGAAGCAATAAATCCCGTGATTTATGAATAGCTTTAAGCGCGGTGAAACCATCTTGCAGTTCCGCATGGGTCGCTATTACCAATGCTTGCCAGAAAAGTGGTTCAGCCGTATTGGGAAATTGATCCGCAAGTCTTTCTGCTTTGATAAGCAACGCGTCATAAGCCGTTTCCTGCTTGTTTTTGGGCGTTTTGTAATAAATCGATGCCCACTCGGATTCAATAGCTTGGGCAGATAGAGTTAATTCTTCTGCGAAGCATTGGATAGAAAGTAGCAATAATGCAACAAACGTTGTTTTTTTCATACATTCACTATAGAGTAATAATTAATATTTTTCAATAGGGCTATGAATTATTTGTCTATTAAGCCGAAATATTTATTTATTGCTCCAGTTTATATAGGGATTTAAAGCCAAATTGTTGTTGTAATAACGCAAATCATGCGTAACTTCCGCGCCCAGCCAATGCGGTTTAGTGAAATTTTGCCCAACTTTTGAGAGTTCAATTTCTGCGACAATTAAGCCTTGGTTTTCGCCTTGGAATTCGTCAATTTCCCAGATATTGCGATCATTAGTTACAAAATGGCGGATTTTTTCTATCAAAGGTTTTCTGCAAAGTGTATTAATTATCTCGTCAGCATCGGATAAAGGAATTTCGTACTCGAACTCAAGCCTTTCTGTACCTATGGTTGCACTTTTGATATTTAGCCAGGCTTGATTATCGGAAATTCGAATCCGTATTGAAGATGTCGGTTGGGAACTCAAGTAACCTTGTTTATACTTTACAGATTTTTTGACATGCTGCCGCCAATCTTCGTTAGCTAACAAAAATTTATGCTCAATTTCAATGGCCATGACGATTAAAATTTATTTCTTGCATTGGAGTTGGTCACAAAAAGGCGGGGTCGTCGTTTCGGAGCAGCCGCATAAAAAAATTGTACCAGTGGTCTCGGCGAAGAATTTATGCGATTTCTTGGTAGATTTTTCTCGGTGCGAATGGTCGCATAACGGCATGGTCTGGCTATAGCCGCAGGTACACCATTTATAGCGTTCGCCTTCTTGTACCTCAACGGGCAGCGGGGTATAGGTTTTTGTTGTCATTTTAATGGTATCGATAAGGTGATTAATTTGGGTGATTATAAGATAATTCCGAAACTAACGAACCCAATGCGGTCAAGAATATATACTCAGAATACGTGATGTCACTTTTAGTAAGCAGGAATGCAGGGTGTTGTGTAATATAGCAAGCTAAAGCCAGAATCTGTTGCTTAGTGCTAGTCCGTGTTTATTTTGTTCAAAGAGTTAGAGGGGTTTTATCATGCCAACAGTTTTAGTTACCGGAGCCAACCGTGGCTTGGGCTTGGAGTTTTGCCGACAATATGCCGATACTGGTTGGAATGTGATTGCCTGTTGCCGCAATCCAGCGCAGGCTGATGAGCTAAGCGCATTGCGTCAACGTTACGCTTCCATACAAATAGAAGCGTTAGATGTAACTCATCTCGATCAAATCGATAAGTTGTCTAAAAAATTATCAGATGCCAGCATTGATGTATTAATCAATAATGCCGGTGTTTATGACGATAATCGGAGTAGCGGTTTTGGGCAATTGGATTATCAGGCTTGGCAGCACTCTCTGCTAATCAATGCCTTAGCGCCGATGAAGATGGCGGAAGCCTTTTTACCGCAAATCAAACGCGGCGACAAAAAGTTGATTGTCAATGTCAGCAGCTTAATGGGTAGCGTTTCCGATAATGATAGTGGCGGCAGCATCCTGTATAGATCAAGCAAGGCGGCGTTAAATGCTGCGATGAAAAGTCTGTCGATTGGGTTAAGAAACCAAAATATCGGCGTACTTATAATGCATCCAGGTTGGGTACAAACTGATATGGGCGGAGCAAATGCCTTGATCGACAGCAAAACCAGTGTAAGCGGAATGTGTGCTGTGATAAATGGTTTTACCCTGGCGCAATCCGGCTTTTTTATTAAATATGATGGCAAACCCATGCCTTGGTAGGTTGAAATGTATAACAGGATTGTTTTTTTTATCGTTTTTTTATCGCAACTTTGTTTCAGTGCTGCTAAGGCAGGTGAAGTAACGATACCGGAAGTAATCAGGGTGCCGAAGGGGAATAACATGTACCTGACAGTTCATGCCAAAGGAGACCAGATTTACCTGTGTGGATTTGATGCTGGCGTTTATACATGGAAATGGCAGGCACCTGATGCCAAGTTGTATGATATTCAAGATCAAGCCTTGGTCGGAAGCCATGGTGCAGGCCCAAGCTGGGCATACAAGGATGGCAGCAGTGTCAAGGCAAAGGTTATCCAGAAAAGCGATGCAACTGATAAATCTTCTGCCCCCTGGTTGTTGCTTGAGGTGACAGGGCATAAAAACGATGGCTTGATGGCAAAGGCCACTTATATACAGCGTATCAATACGTTGGGTGGAGTTGCGCCATTATCCGGTTGCGATGCTAATCATTTGGGTTCTGAGAAACGTGTTGTGTACAGTGCGGACTACGACTTTTACAGTAAATAGATTTATTTGGTATGTCAGCCATGATAAGAAAAACTGTAATGATGATTTGCGGTTGTATATTTCTAATTTCACAGATTTCCAGATCAGATAGCAATAAAGCTCAAGTATGAAAATTTTATATTGTTTGAAAATGAGCATGACTTGCAATTTGGTACCTTTGCCTATGGATAATAAAAATAAGCACACTGCACGAAATTAGATGTTTTTTTGATAAAATCGTTAACAACCAATATTAGGTCTTGAATAATATGAATGGATTTGGATTGCTAATATATTTGTCAGGTTTGTTCAACCAAACAAGCCCACTTTTAGCCAATAACTCAGTAAATAAATCAAAATTCGCAATATTTAATCTGGGCTGGCTAGTCCTGCTTGGTCTATTGTTGCCAATACAGGCTTTCGCCCACTCCGTTAAAGCATCAAAACCCGTGGCAGACTTACGCGCTGATGTTAATCGAGACGGTCTGGTCGATATAGATAAAAGTTCAGAGTCAGGGGGTGATAAAAAAGGTCAGCACACATGGACTGTTAAACGAGGCGCGATTGTCTTGCCGAACCTCGACGATGATGCTGAACGTTGCGATGAAGCAACTGCCATTCGGAACTTGAGTGTCACGGCTTGTAATGATTCGAAAGATACCATTATCAACGGCGAGGCTGATTTTACTGACTTGGCGGAATTGCGCTTGATGCCCTGGCGTGGCGCACCAAATCATGCGTCCGCTACAATACATATAGCTCCTAAAAGCGCACACAAAGCTCGATTATTTATCCAAAAGAATGGCAGATGGGTTATGTTTCAGGCGAACCAGCCGTTAACTGCCAGGGAATTACGAGCTGGTTCGAACTTGCGTTTAGAAGCGTTAGATGTCGTACGGGATAAACGACATTGGGACGGCAATATTGATGTCTTTGCGATGGTGACTGATGGCAAGACGAAGGTTGCCGATCATGTCCGATTTCATGTTGCTCCTCTGATTGTGCAAACAGATCTCATGCCTGTGGAGCAGCTATATTTGCCGGGTATGCCTTGGGGTCAGGATGATCCATCCACCTTAACGGGTATTGCTGGTAACGCTGCAGTAGATCCAATCATTTCTAGGCCATCGGCTAAATCAGTGTTTGGCTATCTGTCTATCCTGGATGCGGCTAAACCAGGGACTGGCATACTTAGCCAGAGCAGTGTTGCCTCAGCGGAGAAATTGGGTCTTTTGGGTAGTGCATTCAAAGCCTTTTATGATGATTTTGTAACAGCAAGTTCAGCACTACGTCCGCTTGCGCGAATCTTTGATCTGTCCACTTTTGAAGACCCCTGGGTGCAAGATATGTATGAGATGGCGTTTGCTACTATGCCCAAGCCCGACGGTAAAGTGCAAATAATGCACATTGCCTTGCGCTCGCCGCAACCGCAACGCTGGTCTGCACAGTTGCCTTTGGTTGAATTGCTAGGCCCAAATGTAGGAATTGTTGAGCAATGGGCGGATGACAGTGGGTTTGCACCGAATAGTGGCGAGTATTCCTCAAATTCAACTGGCAACTTTGGCACGATTCCCCCATATTCTTATCGAGACAAAAACTATCCGTTAGGACGTGTGCTTTTTGGTGCCGGTAAAGCCTGGATGCAAACTGGAGGAGGGATTATTGATTCCAGTATACCTGGGAGCGGAGAGCTTGTGTTGACAGACCGGTTTCCTGACAAGACCTTTGTCAAATTGCTCTCAGACCAAGGTATGCAAAAGCCAATGGTCATCGACACCGCTTGGCTTGCAGTGGGTCATATCGATGAAATTGTGGCTTTTGTTCCTGCGGACAGTCGCCGTGGCTGGAAGGTTGTGGTTGCAGACCCGGCTGGTGCTTGGGGGTTGTTGACGAATATGGCTGATAAAGGATTGGGCGCGACCAAATTTCTTTCTGGCTTAGAACCTTGGGCGACCGGCATTCAAGTTGAGTTATTAGACCGTACAGTGGCGGATGTGGCTAATGATGCGAAGATTGAGGCGGCACAACGCATCGCTCATTCTAAGATAGCCAGTGTTATCAATGTATTAAAACGAGAGACTGGCATAAATGATGATGAAATTATTCGTGTGCCGGTTTTATTCGAACCCACGTTTTTCAATGAACAAAGCTTTATAGCATTGACACCCAGCGCAGCAAATTTAGTGGCTTTGGGTCAGAATAAGGTAGCGGTTGCAAAACAGCACGGGCCGCTTGTTAATGGCGTTGATGTGTTTGAAGAAGCTGTGACATCTGCTTTGCAGGCTGACGATTTATCGGTGTTTTGGGTTGAAGACTATATTCAGGCGCATGGGGGTTCGGGTGAAATACACTGTCAAAGCAACACCTTGCGTAAACCTGGAAGCTTGGCAAATTGGTGGAAGCGGGGTCATCGTACTAAGCATAATGAAGGGTGAAATTGTTTAGTTGGAACAACTTAAAATAAGCAAGACTTTTGCGCGTTTTCAAGGCTTTAACCGAGTAAAATTTCTATTGTCAATACCGGAATAGCCTGTCAAATCATGGAAGAACCTAACTCAAACCAGAAGGATACATTCAACAGTAAGGAATCCCTTATTCAATTCCGCTCCCCCAAAACATGCTTCAAGAAGGGGATGGTCAGCCTGCGTTGAGCAGCCAACGATGCCCAGTCCAGCTTGTCCAGCATTACCCATAACGACGATAGCTTCCTGTCGTAATGGGTAAGTAAGAATCGTGCGACTTGCGGCGCAATTTCAAACCCCATTTGTTGTGCCTTATGTGTTAGCGCGGCGATTTTGTCGTCATCCTCTAAAGGCTGGATTTTTAAGGACAGCCCCCAGTTAATACGGGTTTGCAAATCAGGTAAGCTAAAGGCAATGGTGCTAGGTGCACTGGATGCTGATAGGATCAGCCTGTGGTTTCGGTCACGATGTTGGTTAAAAAAATTAAAAAAAGCTAATTCCCAATCTTCACGTCCTGCTAACGCGTCGATGTTGTCAAAGCAAACAAGTTCAAAATCTTCAAGTCCCGCAAAGAGTTCGGGTTCTATTGAAACAGAATTCGATAAATCCAGGTAGAAGGCGCTAATATCTCGCTTGAATGCTTCATGGCAGCAAGCCTGCAATAAATGGCTTTTCCCATGGCTTTTATCGCCCCAGAGGAAAATAAGTTGTTCGCCTATTCCTATAGCGGTCTTTTTTAACTGCTCGATAATTTCCTGGTTGCAGCCTGGATAGAAGTCGTCGAATGTCTGGTTTGCCCTGAATTCAAATTTGACGGGTAGCTGTTCTGCCATTCAGGTGCGGGTTCCCGTCAAACGTATATAAAATGATGCGCCAAAAAAAATCATCAGGCTCAGTAGGATTTCTAGCAAGGCGTAGGGTCTTGTGTTGGCATTAACGTAAGCTTCAACGCAGCCGTGTATAAAGTAAATCAGGCTGATATAAGCTAACCACGCGCAACTTTTTAGCTGCCTATCCAAGAAACCTCGCATAGGTAATAACAAGGGCGTGACCGTAATTAAAATCATCAATGCAACAGGAAACTTAGATGGCGGCGTAAGAACGGTATTCCACAGCATCAGTAAAGCGAATAATCCGAAAAAGCCGACTACGGCGATCCAATAAAGGAAATGGGGCGCAATTTTCATGCGCTTGGTTTTAGCAACAGTGCGGTTTTCGCTAAGCGTGAACCTAATGCAATGCACAGCGTTTTTTCATGTTCAGTTATAGGTGTGTCTTCAGATGTTACGCGGCTAGGGCCGTAAGGTGTGCCTCCAGATGTTGTTTCACGCAAGGCATGTTCTGAATAAGGTAAGCCTAATATCATCATGCCGTGATGCAGCAGCGGCAACATCATGGATATTAATGTGGTTTCCTGCCCGCCGTGCATACTGCCTGTGGAGGTAAATACTCCGGCGGGTTTGCCTGAAAGGGCGCCAGAAAACCAGAGTTCAGTCGTACTATCGAGAAAGTGTTTCAACGGCGAAGCCATATTGCCAAAGCGGGTAGGGCTGCCCAGTGCCAGGCCATCACAGGTTTTCAAGTCTTCGAGTGTAGCGTAAATTGCACCTTCGGTAGGTATCGTACTCGCAGTTTTTTCGCAGACGATAGAAACATCTGGGACTGTCCTAAGTAATGCTTCTGCTCCTTTTACCGATTCAACGCCACGAGCAATTAAGTTAGCCATCTCGGCGGTAGAGCCGTCGCGTGAGTAATAAAGAATTAAGATGTTTGCCATGTTTAACGGGATAAGGTTTGAAGGTTACAAAATGCCCAGTACGTTTTCCGGTGGACGGCCTATCGCTGCCTTGCCATTGGCGAGCACAATCGGACGTTCGATCAAGATAGGATGCTTGACTATGCCGTTGATTAGCGATAGTTTATCCAATGTACTATCGTCCAGACCATTAGCCTTATATTCGGCTTCTTGCTTACGCATTAAAGCGCGTGGTTCGATGCCTAGTTTATCCAGAATATCAGCCAACTCATCGGCATTGGGCGGTGTTTTCAGGTACTCAATCACTTCCGGTTCAATGCCACGGTCTTTTAGCAGTTGTAAGGTTTGCCGAGATTTAGTGCAGCGTGGGTTGTGGTAAATTTTTACAGCCATAACGGTTCACCTATTTAAAAACTAATATCAAACAATCTTGAATCCTAAGCGATTATAATAGCATCCCTACTAAATTCAGATTTATAAATGGCAACAATACTGACCAAAGAACTGCTACTTGATCGCGCCAAACAGTACAGCTTACTGGCACGGCTAGACCGCCCTATAGGCATCCTCATCTTGCTTTGGCCTGCACTGTGGGCATTGTGGGTGGCAAGTGACGGCAAGCCCGACCTGTTGATATTAACTGTTTTTTGCTTAGGTGTAGTATTGATGCGATCAGCGGGCTGCATCATTAATGATTATGCCGACCGCGATTTTGACCCCCATGTCGAACGCACTAAATTACGACCTATCGCGGCGGGTAAAGTCGCACCTAAAGAAGCTTTAATAGTATTTGTAGTGCTGTGCTTAGCTGCTTTTGGTCTAGTGCTGCTGTTGAATATCTACACGATACTGTTGTCGTTCGTCGCAGCGTTTTTAGCCGCCAGTTATCCTTTTATGAAACGATACACGCAGTTGCCCCAGGCTTATCTCGGCATAGCCTTTGGCTGGGCGGTACCCATGGCTTTTGCCGCACAACAAAACAACATTCCATCTGTAGGCTGGGTGATGTACTTGGCAGTCGTTTTATGGGCGCTGGTTTACGACACTATGTATGCGATGGTCGACAAGGATGACGATTTAAAGATAGGCATAAAATCCACCGCCATCCTGTTTGGTGATTATGACCGTCATATTATGGCATTTTTGCAGTTAATTATAATTGGCTTATTGGTGACGCTAGGGCTTATGCAGCAGTTAGGTTGGCCTTATTATCTAGGCCTAACAGTTGCTGCCGGATTGTCGCTATATCAACAGCGGTTGATTTTTCAAAGGGACAAAAAGCTGTGTTTTCAAGCTTTTCTAAACAACAATTGGTTTGGACTGGCAGTTTTTGCTGGGATTTTTATAGACTTTAGCCAGAGATAAACGTTGCGTTTTAAAGTAAAGCTAAAGTACCAAGCATCGGGGTATAGATAGTTATCTGCACAAGGACTGCCTCCGCGCCACGGGGTTTTGCAACCCAGTCGCAGTCAGGCTGAGTAGCCCTGCTGTCCGTTGCAAATATAAAAAACTAAACAATGCTCTGAAAAAAGGTTTTCAGCGGTTGACAAAGGTAATGAATTAACGTAAAAACTAGAGTCGTATTTTGCAGGTAATTAAAATGCACCCTTAATCAACTATCTGGAGTAAGGTATATGTATCCAAAATTCAAGCGAAAATTTTCTTTCTTTCTTTCTTTCTTTCTTTCTTTCTTTCTTTCTTTCTTGCCACCACTGTAGTTTACGCAGCCGCTGATCCGGCAATCAGTTCAACCCCAACAGCGAAGGCGTTTATGTTGGACACTCAAATCTGGCCTACCACGACTATACCAATATGCTGGGAGAATTATGCAGATATAATTGCTAATTCTTCTTGGGATAAGCGCAGAAAAAACACCATTACTTATCTTAATGATTCTTGGGGGAAAGCGACAAAACTTAAATTTGTTGAATACGCACGAAAACAGTGTCCGCGTGTATCAACTGGTTATAACGGGGCAAGAGTTTTAGTTGATTCAAATAGAGGCATATATATTCCAGCTAAGAATATCACTTTGTTTCCGCCATATGTTACAGCGTTAGGAAGTAAATTAAAGGATCGACCTAATGGAATAGTTTTAGATTTCGATATTGGATTAAGCGTACCTTATCTAGGCTGTATTTTAAAAGGAGTTTTATCCCCAGAAGTTTGTTTTAAAGCTTCAGTTATCCATGAATTTGGACACGTTATCGGAATATCCCACGAACAAAACAGAAATGACGCTATACCAGGGATTAATAGCTGCAATTTTGCTAAATTAAGAGACCCTCTAGTATTGCCACGTCAATTTGGTACTACTGCAATCGGTAATATAAAAATAGGGAAATATGATCAAATGTCAATTATGAACTATTGCAACCGTGATCATCCAGGTACTACCGCATTAAGCTCTATTGATGTGTTAGCAGCCCGAATCTACTATGGCAACATGCCGAGTTGGAATACTCCGTTAGGGTTCAACAACCATGTGGGTAAAGGTATCCGAACTATTCGCATTCCCAGTTTGAAGATTGGTGCTACCTATTACAATGCCACTTTATCCGCATCAACGGATGCTAACCGTGACGGCATTTACGACAATGTGTTTACGTTGGTGAAAACGCCCATCCCAGGCAATGTTAATATTTCCAGTTATCCGGTCACGGTTGTCAATGGGGTGATAAACATAGCGATGGCTAAAAGAACAGTCAGTAGCCCCCTTTATCCCTATCCTTTCGGCAAGGTTGCTTATTTAGGGCACTGGGGGTTTAAGGCTATCCCAGGGACGACTGACAAATGGGCTGCAACAAGTAATTACGGCAATTACAACGCCCTATACCCAATCACGCAGCAATAAAAAACCATAAATCCACTTTGGCGAGCTTAGCTTTTAAATTGCTAAGCTCGCTACTAAATAACAAAGTGTATAGCCAATTAATTCAATATCAGGTGAGAGCGTAATGGGATGGTGGATGAATCCAAACTCAGGTATGGCATACGCCATCCTTCTTATTTGGTTTGTGGTATTTGCCATAGGAATGCTAGCAACATTCACTAAATACTTTAAAAAAAGTTTTAAGGATGATGTTATATATAATAATCATCGACAAGTTTGGTTGTTTGCAGTAGCCGTCCTATGCTTCCTTCAAGTCTTAATTATTTTTATTTTAGGTAAAGACTATGATTGTGAACACCTCTTATGTCAGTGGCTTTCAATACCCTTGACAACTACATTGATATTAACAACAGCTCTAGGGCCTGCTAACGCACAAAACCACTCAAATAAAGGGATGGAAAGTGTTGTGATGTTCCTTTTTATAGTGCCAATGACAATTCTGTATTTTTCACTGGATTTACACTATAAAAATGACGAGACACTGATAATTGCTAACGTAATAATGTTCATCGCCATTTTTATTACTTTTGTATGTCAAAAAATACCCCAGTTTTTTCGCATTAAAGAAAGGGCAACAAAAATCGCTAAACCTAGCGTACTGTTTTTTTCTCTCATTTTGAGTTGTGCTTTTATATCTTTAATTTTAATTGTTGCTTATAAAATACTGATTGAATTTTGATTAAACATTACTAAACGAACAGTCAGTCAGGTAGGGTGGGCAAGGCCGTAAGGCGCAATAACCATCGGGCATTGCGCCGTATTTAACAAGCAGAGAAGTAACGATAGAAAAATGGATTACCGACGTGTTTGGCATCAAGGCGGCACCTATTTTTTTACCGTCAACCTTTTGCAACGAAAAGGCAATGATTTATTGGTGCGGCACATCCAGCCTTTGCGGGAGTCGGTCAAAGTGGTCAAGGCACGACACCCGTTTGAGATACATGGCTGGGTGGTGTTGCCGGAGCATTTTCATTGTGTCCTCGAACTTCCGTCTGACGATGCCGACTACGCCACTCGTTTAATGTTGATAAAAATGGGGTTTTCCAAAGCCTTGCCCAAAACCGAGCGGAGGTCTGCGGTTAGGGTAAGCGCGGTGAACGCGGCATCTGGCAACGCCGATACTGGGAACATTTGATCCGGGATGAAGCCGATTACCGGGCGCACCTGGATTGTATCCACTATAACTCGGTCAAGCATGGATGGGCGAAGCAAGTAAAAGACTGGCCTTACTCGACTTTCCCTCGTTGGGTCGGGCAAGGCGTTTATCTCCTCGATTGGGGTGGTTGTGAAGGAGACTTATATGAATTTGAATAATGCGGCACGAACAGCAATACGGCGCAATGCCCGATGGTTATTGCGCCTTACGGCCTTGGTGCATGGAATTCACCCTACACGACTGATGCGTCTCTCATTGGAGTTTGACCATCACTCAATCCGACCGCGACTATTCCTTTTTTGATCGGATAAAAGCGTTACCCATCACACCTATAAAACCATGGTCAACAGATAAGGCTATTTGATTTCCATGGATTTTCTTCCATCATGGCTAATAAAGTATTCAATCAAGCTTATTGAATTCCTTGTAAGTCAAGAATAATCCGATCAGTAGAAGCACGAAAGCGACAATGCCGGTAATGAGGATAAGGCCCATGGCTATTTCCTCCCCATTAACGCACACAGCTTAAAGTAGATGCCAAAGCAGAAAATCGATGGAATCCAGATTGCCGTAAATATCGCTTGCTCGGGATCTTTGACGACAAACCAAAGATAGGCGGAAACAAAAAACGATATCATCACAGCTAAAAGAATAAAGTAATCTGATTTCTTGAACATGCTAATTCTCCTTATTGTTCTAATAATCAAAATAGTCCCTAAGGCCATAACCAATGGCACTAAATAGACAACCTGTAATCGCTACAATCGCAATGATTCGTATACCCGATGAGAGTCCTAATGCAAATGATTCTAAGGAAATTAACCCAATGGATCCACAGATTAACGCTACGCAACCTAATATTGTCAGTGAATTGCCTACGTTTATCAGTAACCGGCAGTTAAATTCTTTTGAGGTATTCACTCTGAATCTTAAAATCCTGGTAGCGGGAATTGCCAATGGCAGCTTATAAAATAAATTTAATTTACATTGGTTGTTTTGTTCAATTCGTCATCAACATTTCAAAATGTAATAGGATTTGAACACAACAATATAGAAATTGACTTTAGGTTACTCATTAGGTTTTAAATGTTTCTTCTAAAACAATATTTAAAATCGATTTAATTCTAGTGCTGTCAACACAGTTCCTTAGAACTCTGAAGAAACAGCACCATAATAAGTCAACCTCGATTTCTCGTCATTATTAAACAGCATGGCCTTTCATCCGCATCATTTGTTCCTGGACAGAGAGGGCGATAGCAATTTTCCATTCCCACTTGTCACTGACCCCCCCATTTGACATGACTTTATGGAAGCATTCGCCCAGTTCCTCAGCGGTTTTCGTACCCTTACATAAGCTTTCCAAGTTAGCTTTTTTCCATTTCGTTTATCCAGAATTAGGACACCAAGAGATTTTGTATTGGAAATAGTCTTTGCAAATCTTTTCAAGTTCGGTAGCGATTACATTTTAATTGTATTTTTGGCGGTTAAGCTGATCAAGTGTTCTCCAGATCATTGTTGATTAAAAACAATTTCTCACAAAACAACTTAACTGTGATTGGGGCTTTGTCAAAGAAAGGCGTTCAACTTAAAATTAAACCGGAAATTTCTCCGGCATAAGCTTGTTAGTTAAACGGCTAGAAATTGAAATACAAACTGGGAGGAGATTTTGCGGTATGGGATCGTGTTTTAGCAGTCAGGCCTGTAGGGCGGATTAGGCGCACAAAAAGTTTAACATTAAGGACAAGAAGGGGCTTGTGTGCGCCGTAATCCGCCGCATGGTAGTGTACACACCGCATTCGGTGAATTACGCCGCGTCCAGAACACAAACAAGGTGTAAAGTCCGTGTGCTGGCGTGCCAATTTGACTTACGCAAATATCATTTTAACAAATGTACATTTGTGTTTTTGTTGCTATCGCTGTAAGCTGTATTCATCAACTGTTTTAAGTTAAAAACCGCCATGCGCTTATCTATAGATGTCACCCAGGAACAACATCAACGTCTAAAAGCCGTTTCTGCTTTGCGTGGGCAAAGCATCAAAGATTATGTGTTGGAGCGGGTTTTTCAACCTTTGCCGGACACAAATGCCAAAGACACCGAAGCAGCCCTACGCCAATTGGAAGCCTTTTTGCATCCGCGTATTGATGCGGCAAAGCAAGGTGAATTGACTGACAAATCTGTGCTTGAAATCTTTGAGGAAACGTACCAAGAAGAAGCTCGCTAATCGTGCGACCTTATATTTTAACGCAGTTAGCGGCAAATGACCTTAAAGACATTGTCCGCTATACGTTAAACCAGTGGGGCAAAAAGCAATCGCTACACTATGCCAATTTGCTGGAAAAGCGGTTTCAAGAAATTGCCGATAGAACGGCAATATCGAAATCATTCTCAAATCTTTACCCGCAAATCCGCGTGACGCATTGCGAACATCACTATATCTTTTATGTGCATGATGAAGGCGAACGGCCTTGCATCCTTGCCGTGTTACATGACCGGATGGACTTGGTTTCCAGATTACAGGGTCTTCTGGGATAATAATCCTTAAAATCAAAACTGGGCAACACCATGTCAGAAATCAAAATATACCCCGTCAAACCAGAAATTGCAGCAACCGCCCACATCAATCAGGCTGAATATCAAGCCCTTTATCGCCGCTCGATAGAAGAGCCGGAACAATTCTGGGCAGAACAGGCTGAGAAGTTTCTGGACTGGAGCCAACCTTGGCATAAGGTTATGGATTTTGATTATCCCAAAGGATATATCCGCTGGTTTGAGGGGGGTAAGCTGAATGTTAGTGTCAATTGCCTGGATCGGCATCTTGCCCAACGTGGCGACCAGGTTGCGATTATTTGGGAAGGAGATAACCCTGAACATGACAAGAAAATCACTTATAAGCAATTACATCAGCAGGTCTGTAAGTTTGCTAACGTACTGAAAAACCAAGGCGTAAAAAAAGGCGACCGCGTTTGTATTTACCTGCCCATGATTGCGGAAGCGGCAACCGTCATGCTCGCTTGTACCCGCATAGGCGCTGTGCATTCCGTGGTATTTGGGGGGTTTTCTGCCGAAGCATTGAAAGATCGCATCCTGGATGCCGATTGCAAAGTGGTGGTGTGTGCCGATGAGGGTTATCGCGGTGGTAAAGTCGTCCCCATCAAAGCTAATGTCGATCAGGCAATAGCGCATTGCCCAGGTGTAAACAAGGTTATTGTCATTAAAAATACGGCGAATCCTGTGGCTTGGGATGAAAGCCGAAATGTTTGGTATCACGAAGCGATGGCAACGGCCTCCGAAGTTTGCCCACCTGAAGAAATGGATGCCGAAGATCCCTTGTTCATCCTTTACACTTCCGGCTCAACAGGCCAACCCAAAGGCGTTTTGCACACCACGGGCGGTTATCTTTTGTTTGCGGCAATCACGCATAAATACGTATTCGACTACCATGACGGCGATATTTACTGGTGTACCGCCGATATAGGCTGGGTTACCGGGCATACCTACATGATCTATGGGCCATTATGTAATGGCGCAACTACTTTGTTGTTTGAGGGTGTTCCCACCTATCCAGAAGCAGACCGATTTTGGCAAGTAATTGACAAACATCAAGTCAATATTTTCTATACCGCGCCCACTGCGATTCGTGCATTGATGGCGCAAGGCGATGATTTTGTTACGCGCACTAACCGTAGTAGTCTGAGAATCCTCGGTAGTGTCGGCGAGCCAATCAATCCTGAAGCTTGGGAATGGTACTATCACGTCGTTGGCGACAGCAGATGCCCGATTATGGACACTTGGTGGCAGACCGAAACTGGCGGTATTTTGATTACGCCATTACCCGGCGTTACCCCGTTGAAACCGGGTTCCGCCACGTTGCCTTTTTTTGGAGTCCAGCCAGATATTGTGAATGGCGAGGGTAAGATCATGACAGGCGAGGCAACTGGAATTTTGGTTATAAGCAAACCCTGGCCGGGTCAGGCACGAACGATTTATGGCGATCACCAACGTTTTGTCGATACCTACTTTAAGGCATATCCTGGTTATTATTTTGCTGGCGACGGCGCACGGCGTGATGAAGACGGTTATTATTGGATTACCGGACGGGTGGATGATGTCATCAATGTTTCCGGCCATAGGCTGGGCACGGCAGAAGTAGAAAGCGCATTGGTTTTGCACGAAAATGTTGCCGAGGCTGCTGTAGTGGGCTATCCGCACGACATAAAAGGTCAGGGCATCTACGCTTACGTCACCTTGAATGCTGGGATACCGGCAACAGAACAACTTAGGTCGGAACTTATCAAGCTGGTCAGAAAAGAAATCGGCCCGATAGCCACACCCGATGTCATCCAATGGGCACCGAGTTTACCCAAAACCCGTTCCGGTAAGATCATGCGGCGTATTTTACGTAAGGTTGCGGCGAATGAGTTGGATAATCTGGGCGATACCTCAACGCTGGCTGATCCGTCGGTGGTGGGGGATATAATCAAGAATCGGACAAAGTAATTGTCAAGTTCTCAGAGACTATGAGCCAGTTACGTAATGACACAGGAATACAGTAATATGACCCCGTTTCAAACACTATAGCAGAAGATGATTTTTCGCAAGATGCCGAGCCCTGCTTCACTCGCTTGCTATATAATGACTGCTAATGTCATTATTTACTCGGTCGGCAGGCGGAGTAAGCTGCGGCTAACAAGTAAAAGTTGTAGAAATTTCCCTGCGGAACTAAAACAATTGTGATTCCGACCAAGGGTTTATGGGCATCTTTTGGTCAGATGAGCAAGGTCTGCACGATTAAAACAAGATTATCAACATACTATCGAGAAACAAATGAGTAATGTATTCAGTTTTACTGGGACGGTCGGCCGCGATGCGGAGGTTAGGTATACACCATCAGGATTGGCGGTATTAAGCGTGACGGTCGCCAACAATATCGGTTTTGGCGACAAGCAGCAAACCTTATGGATACGCGTGGCGTTGTTCGGTAAACGCGCCGAAGGTAATTTACAAAACTACCTGAAAAAAGGCCAACAGGTGTTTGTATCCGGCGAGCTGACCCAAAATGAATACAAGGCCAATGACGGCAGCATGAAATCCAGCTTGGAACTTAACGCCAATATTATTGATTTGCTCGGCAAAAGAAATGAAGCCAGCCAACCCCAGCAAGCTTACCAAGCATCAGAAAAACAGGCATCGACACCACAAGGCAGCAGCCACGACAACTTTGACGCGCCTTATGATGACGATATTCCGTTCTGATTGAGTTCAGTAAACTTTAGCCGTCATATCGGCTGAGTTTCGAGGTTTCTTTGACGCTTAGTGGCTTTAACAACTTACTTTCGATTTCAAAATCAAAGCGTATCCGGCTGGCGGCTTCCTTAGCGGCTTTCTTGCTTTTGAATGGCCCTGCCACGACTTGATAAGCTTTATCCGCCTGAACTTTACGGGCGGGTATCGGCGGCCCTTGGTGGTTGAGCATAGCAGCCAATTGCTGCGCTTCATTCTCGTTGTTAAACGTTGCGACCAACATTGCCCAATCGCTATTGCTCAGCGTTTCTGCCACGGGTTGGCCGTAAAGTCTACCCGGATGGGCTAACTGCACCGCTTTTTTGGAAAGCTCTGCTACATCAGGGCTATTCGCCAATACTGGCGTTGGTATGCCGTCTGCTCGTTGAATTACCCGATCAACCTTATCCCAATCTACTGTGGCATTGTGTTGTTTGGCGATTCTACGTAACTCTTTTGAGACCTGCTTTTTCAACTGGGGCTTATTTGAGTTCCATTTTTCCAAGGGTTCATTGGCTTCAAGGTATAACATGTCTTCATGCCATGCAGTTAAATAGGGATCGTGAATAATCCGCACGGGTGTTCCAACTGAGGTTTTTTTAAATAAAACTTCAATATCCTCAGGATACATCTGCACACAGCCGTGGCTAATCTGCATTCCAATACCAAAAGGCTTGTTGGTGCCGTGGATTAGATAACTGCCAATAGCTAAACGCATGGCATAAAGCCCTAAGGGATTATCCGGGCCAGAACGCACCACGCTAGGTAAATAATGGCCTTTTTCTGCATGTTCACGATGGATGGAAGGCGGCACATGCCAATCGGGATTCGGCGTTTTGACCGCAACACTGGTCATACCCATCGGGGTATTCCAACCGTCACGGCCTATCCCAACGGGATAAGTGAAGACTTTATCGCGCTCCTTTCGGGGATAGTAAAACATCCGCATATTCGCAACATTCAACACAATACCTTTATGCGGCGCATCGGGCAGAATGAATTGTAACGGCAGTAGAACACGGCTGTTTGCCCTTGGTGTCCAGGCTGGAACTCCGGCATTAGCGGCGGTAATATCGTTATAACCCAAGCCATAATTCCGTGCTATATCGGGCAAGGTATCATTTTCACGAGATTCGACTGCCGCAATCTCACCAATCAGGGCCTGATCGCCGGATAGCTGAAACTCATGTTTATCAATGTCAGATTGTAGCTGGACGTTAGGCGTGTCGGCAACCGAGCGGGTACGATAAGGGAAGTAGCCGGACAAAGTTTGGCAGCCACTTAGGAGAATGACCATCGCGGATAAGCCACTGAATAAAAATATTTTTTTAACTCTTAACATACTGTATTCAATTCTATTGTAAACCCACTGATTATGAGCAAAGTGAACTAGCAAAAGTGCCTTACATAAGCAATTAAAGCGTATTACACCAATCTGGGCAAGTGTAGTATATTCACGATTAAGAAAGCATTAAGGTTTTTAGCCGTTTTCTTAGAAGCTTTTTGTACTTTATTGCAATAGATATGCCAATGAATAAATGTAAGTGGGCGCTGCACAGCCCGAATGAAGAACATTACCATGACCACGAGTGGGGCGTTCCCGTACATGATGATCGTTTGCTGTTTGAATTTCTGGTGCTAGAAGGCGCACAAGCAGGCTTAAGCTGGTCAACTGTCCTCAATAAACGCGAAGGCTACCGGAAAGCATTCGATAATTTTGATGTAGAAGTCGTAGCGCGTTATGACGAAAACAAGATAAACCAATTATTGGTTAATCCCGAAATTATCCGAAACAAACTGAAAATCACAGCCGCCATTACCAATGCCCAAGCTTTTATCAATGTTCAGGAAGAGTTTGGTAGCTTTGATGATTACATCTGGCGTTTTGTGGACGGTAAACCCATCCAAAATAGCTGGCAACATCACCATGAACTCCCTGCTTCCACTAACTTATCCGACCTGATGAGCCGAGATTTAAAAAAACGCGGGTTTAAGTTCGTCGGCAGCGTTATTTGCTATGCCCATATGCAAGCAACGGGGATGGTGAATGACCATACGGTGGATTGTTTTAGGTATGTGCAAGTAAAGCAATTGACGGCAACTTAAGTTAAATTGGCGCAATAAGCCTTATTAATATCCACGAGTGACGGGGGTATTGTTTTTGAACCACTTTGAAACTGTTCGGACGGGGCAACATACCCATACGCGCCAACTTAAGGCCAAAACGGTGAGGTAATACCAATCCCTATAAGTTGGGCTACTTGGAGTGGTAAAGATTGCATCCCTGATTTCATTTTGTAAGCCGATTGAAGTTTTTCCAATTATCGAAGACTTAAGGGATAAGGGCGGGGAGCTTAACTAGCTTTGAGGTTAGGTTTCGGTTCGATTGCTTTTAGCGCCAAATAATATTATCCACTAAATTTGCTGCTAAATTGAATGACAGCGTTTTCTGGGCTAACAATAACGAGGGAAAATGTTAGTTTGTTGCAGCTATAGCTGGATTCAAACGGCAAGAATGATTTTCAGTAAATTAAGCGTGTGGATAATCAGGAGAAGAAAAGCTATAAACAACCATACCAGGCTCTCAAAAGAACACAGGTATGGTCTGGGAGCTAGATTAAATCAACGGTTTTAAATCGGCGAACGCTTTAGCTGCATTTGTCAGGTGTTCTTCAATGCCTTTCATAGAGTTGTTTTTTGCCATTGTTCTGGCTTTTTTCAATGTTTCGTTAGCGCGTGCGCGTTCTCTATCAACCACATCGTTTGCGTTAACTTCTTTGCTGTAATCCATGCCTTGTTTGATAATTTTGTAAACTTCATCACCACTAGCACCCGCAGCGACAGCAGCTTGGGCTTTCTTGATTTCACCCAGAACCATATCAATAGCATCGGCTGGTGAATATGAAACTCTGCCTTCACCGGCTTCTGCCAGTGCGGCAGATGAAAAAGCACCCATAGCCATTGCGATCAGGGAAGAAAGTACGATTGTTTTTAAGGTTTTCATATATGGGGTTATCCTCTTGTGTGTTGTATAGCGTTGTTTCGATCAATTTTTTTTGTACCGCGTCTGATTCTATCATGTTTTGATAAAAAATTAATTACCTCAAAGGAAATGAAAATATAGTGTGGGAAATACTAACAAACCTTGTGTTAATGAAACCTGAATAGAACTCATTGAGTTTGTTTATTCGTCATCCCTTTTAATTTCAACTTGAATTTCTCCAAACTCATCTTCAGTCAATAAAAATAGAATGGGCGAACAACAAACCGAACAGTCTTCATAATAGGTTTGCGATCCGGATGAATCATCCACTAGAACATCCAGCGTTTCGCCACAATAGGGGCATTGGATAAGAGTTTCACGTTGATACGACATCCCTCAAACTCTTCTGAGGAGATTATCTAGCCAGGATGCAGGCAATACACGTTTGAGGAATGCGAACAGGTAAGTGGGAAAGGTGACGTAATAGCGTACTTTTGGGTAATCTGATTCTACGGCATGGACAACTTTATCGGCGACCGCTTTGGCAGGCAAGGTAAATGGCACGGCAGCCCCTTCTTTTTGTAGGCGTTCCTCCATCGCTTTATAGGTATCCTTATGAAAACTGCCCTCAACTACTATGTTTTTTTTGTACAAGACAAAAGAGTTTTCCCGGAATTTGGTTAATATTGGCCCCGGTTCTATAAGCGAAACAGAGATATTGCTGCCATGCAGTTCCAAACGTAAGGTATCTGCCAAGCCTTCCAGCGCAAATTTGCTGGCGTTATAAGCGCCACGGTAAGTCATGGCGACCAACCCTAAAATTGAGCTGTTGTAGATAATCCGGCCATGACCTTGTTTACGCATCACAGGGATTAGCAGGTTAGTTAACTCATGAGTACCGAATACATTAGTTTCAAATTGAAATCTTAGGACTTCGCGGCTTAAATCTTCGGCGGCTCCGGGTTGACCGAATGCCGCATTGTTGAACAATACGTCAATTTTATTATCGGCGAGTTTCAGCGCTTTTTTAACGGCTGCCTGGATATTTTTACTGTCAGCTAAATCGAGTTGAACGGCGATAAAGCCTTCTTGCTGTAAGCGAACGACATCTTCTTCTTTTCTCGCGCTGGCGATGACTTTATGACCGCGGTTTTTTAATTCAATAGCTGTGGCATAGCCAATTCCGCTGGAGCAGCCAGTAATTAGTACGGTTTTGACGGGTGTCATGGTGGTTAATTGCTACCCAATTCCTGCTCTGTCACATAGAATTTTTTCGCTGAACTGCAATCAACGAGTATTACCAGGGCATCTTTGGTGCTTTTTTGGTTTAGTTCCACCGACTCAACTCGGCCACACTGACCTGTGGCTAGTGACCTTTCCGCTGCTTGCCTCCTAAACCGTTCAATATCAGGCAGTCTATTCTGGTAGGTTTTAACTAAGGGTGGTAAGTCGTCAAGGTTATAAGGTGGAATGGCAAAAGGTGAAAATTTTCGTGGATTGTTTTTTATCAAGAACTGATTTTTAGCACTTTCATCGGTGGCATTTTGTTTTAGTTGTAGCTGTTTTTGTAATAACTCCTGTTCTTGAGTTTTTTGTTGTGCTTCTTTAGCTTCCTGTTCTTGCTGTGACAAGGCCTTTTTGTTTTCTTCTTGGTTAAGGTCGGTGGAGCCTCCTGTTTTCACATTTAGCTCAACTTTGCTTTGTCCCTCTGTGCAAGGTTGTGAGCGGTAGGTTTTGTTGCCATTTGCATCCGTGCATTTATAAACACCGGCTGATAATTGCATGGAAACAAGCAGCCCCAAGGTTAGCAGTGTAATTTTCATCGTTTGACCCATTTCAGTAATTCATATTTCGTGCATCAGAGTATAGAAGAAATATTAGTAATGGTCACCGCAGAATTTTTTCTTTTTCTGTAGATTAGAGCTTGTCCATAGGAATAACGCAGTGGTAATTAGCATTAAAAGCGTAAAAAACCAGAAGTAGTTCGCGCCCGCAAGCTTGCTCGAGCCGTCGGCATTTTGAATGAAGAAATTAACCGCGCTGGTAAAGAGGTTGCCAACGGCTACTGATAAAAAATAGAAAGCCATGATAAACGATTTCATGGTTTTAGGTGCTTGACGATAGGAGAATTCAAGGCAGGTGATCGAGATCATGACTTCCGCTGAGGTGAGTACAACATAGGCAATTAGTTGCCAGCCAATGTGCGGCACACTACCCCGATCTAATTGCATTTGTATTATACCGGCGATAGCGAAGGCAATAACGGTGAGGAATAGTCCGATGGCCATTTTTCTTATGGCTGTAAGGTCAAACAAATTATTTAAAAATGGGTAGATGAGGTATGTAAACAGTGGTGTTAGTAGCATGATGAGCAATGGATTTGCGGCTTGAATCTGTGATGGCAGCAGCTCAACCCCAAAGATGACGCGATCCATTTTTTGTGCCTGTAAAATCCATGATGAGCCTATTTGCTCAAAAAGAGCCCAAAAAACGGCGATGAATAGGTAAACAGACGCTAATTTTGCTAAAGTCTCCATTCCATGTTGGCTGAACATTTCCTTTATAAAGCCCATCCCCGCAGGCTTTATATGGACGAATTGATAACGTCCAGACCAGAAAATTACGGTGGCAACTAACATTAATGCGCCTGGAATCGCAAATGCTACAGATGGGCCATACTGTTGCAGCAGCCAAGGAATAATCAACATGGCTGCAAAAGCACCTAGGTTAACGGAAAAATAGAACCAGCTAAATACTTTGCCAATCAGATGTCGATTGGCTGCTCCAAACTGGTCGCCCACATGCGCAGAAACGCAGGGTTTTATCCCGCCAGCACCCAAAGCAATCAGGCCTTGTCCGAGCAGTAAGCCCATAAGTGTACTATCGATAGTCAAAGCTAAATGGCCTAGGCAGTAGACCAAAGACAATAAAATGATGGTTCGGTATTTGCCCCAAACAACGTCTGATACTAAAGCGCCCAGCAAAGGCATAAAATAAACAGCCGACACGAACAAGTGGAAATATCCTTGCGCTTCTTGTTCGGACATGACCGCCAATGCACCCGCGCTGTCCGTCAGGTATTGCGTCATGAACACTACCAGGATGGCCCTCATCCCATAATAGCTGAACCGTTCCGCCGCTTCATTGGCTACAATATAAGGGATACCTGAAGGTAGGTTTTTTTTGTTAGGCTCAGGCTGATGTTTGTACAGCTTCATTTCATATTGACGAGTTTGTATGTTGTTTGACGTTTGGTTAGGGGTGATGTCTATGCCAGATTTAGTAAGTTATGAAAGCAATTGAAGATTTGCAAGACCTGATCTTAACTGACTTTGACCGTATGGCACTTACATGACTGGATAATAACATGAACAAATTATTACGGCCTGAAAGACAATCATGAAAGTTACGTTATAATTAACGTTGGATATTTGATGAACGTTAACCTGCATGCTTGATTATCAAAAAGAATTTATTGCCTATTCGCTGGATTGTGGCGTGCTGAAATTTGGTGAATTTCTATTAAAGTCGGGTCGCACCAGTCCCTATTTTTTCAATACGGGTCTATTTAATACCGGTGCAAAATTAAGTAAGCTGGGGGGGTTTTATGCCCAAGCGATTATACAATCTGATATAAAACCGGATATTTTGTATGGTCCCGCTTATAAAGGAATACCTTTGGTTAGCGCAACATCAATTGCTTACGCGCAATTGACATCCGTCGACATGCCTTTTGCCTTTAATCGCAAAGAAGCCAAAGACCATGGTGAAGGCGGCGAATTAGTTGGATCCAGCCTAACAGGCAAGGTATTGATTGTTGATGATGTTATAACCGCCGGCATCTCAGTTAGAGAGTCAGTCAATATTATTTTGCGAGCGGGTGCTGTGCCAGTCGGTGTGTTAGTTGCATTAGACAGGCAGGAAACGGCACAAAGTGGGCTTTCTGCTATTCAAGAGGTTATAGAATGCTTTAGAATCCCAGTTATATCGATTATTAATCTGGGAAATATTATCGGCTATATTGAAGCCAATGCACTCGGCGAATTGGATGCGATAGTTAGGTATAGGCAGTTGTATGGAGCTTAATGCTAACTAATTCAAAAAATAAGAACACTAAAGCTAACAGTTCCACGGATATAGTCTACAATTACCCAAAAATAATACGTCTAATATTTTGACTATCCTTACTTACAAAAACATGTCGGTAACCAAGGGCTTGCCATGAGTAATATGGAATTTAAAGAACAAATGCACGAATACTCGCTATGGCGGGCAAAATTGATACAGGGTATCGAAATGTATCACCAGTGGCGTATCCGCTATGACGTGAATGATCCCCACAGTAATAACACGATCTTGAATGTCCTCAACGGATTGCAAGCGGATCGCATCACCCTAGCTTTTGTTGCTGAGTTTTCACGAGGTAAGAGTGAGCTGATCAACGCCCTGTTTTTTGCTGAAACAGGTCTCAGGTTGCTGCCATCTTCGCCCGGACGTACGACCATGTCGCCTACTGAGCTCTTTCATGATGCAACGGGTGGAGACTACATCCGGTTGTTAGAAATTGAAAGCAGGCTTGAAGATATTTCCATGGCTGAGTTCAAAAATACCCCAGAGAGATGGAAACAAATTGATCTCGATTGCAACTCTCCAGCCCAGATGCAAGAAGCATTCAAAGCGTTGATTGCCACTAAGCAGGTAGATCGCGAACTTGCTGACAAGCTGGGTTTATGGAATGAGCGCGAAGCGGCAGAACAAGGCATTATTAATCCAGAAAAAGTGGAGGTTCCTTGTTGGCGGCACGCGATAATCAGTTTCCCCCATCCTCTGTTAAAAGAAGGCTTGACCATTCTCGATACTCCTGGATTGAATGCCCTGGGAGCTGAGCCTGAGCTGACTTTAAGCATGTTGCCCAGTGCACAAGCCATCGTGTTCGTTATTGCAGCTGACACGGGCGTCACCAAGAGCGATATGGATATGTGGCGTAATCATGTCTGCAACGCCCGTGGCGGCAGCAAGCGTGGTTTGGCTGTGGTGATGAATAAAATAGATGCCATGTGGGATGACCTCGCGGGCGATACGGGTTACCACGATGCCATAAAATCACAAGTTAAAACGTCGGCGACAACCTTAAAAATTGACGAGGCAGCTATTTTTCCTGTTTCTGCCAAGCAAGCCTTGCTTGCCAAGGTTAAAGGAGACAAAGCGCTCCTTGAAAGAAGCAGGCTTGCGGGATTAGAGAATTATCTGGCTGAAGATATCGTTAAACAGCGTCGTAATATCCTGATGGAAACAGTAACAAGGGATATTGGGTTTTTGGTTAACGAGTCGCTGAGTTTGACCGAGTCGTCTTTAGCAAACGGAATCTCTCAACTTGAAGAATTCAAGAAAATTGATTTCCAAAACCAGGATATGACCGGCAAGTTGATGGCGGAAACCCGTGACAGACAAAATCTGTACATGTCAAACATTGAAAACTTTCAGGCCAGTCGCAGAGTGTTTAATGTTCAAGCTAGGATGCTGATTGATTCCTTTTCCAAGGAAAGAATCGATGCCATCATCAGGAACACCAAGCATGATATGTCCAAAAGCCTGACAACTTATGGCATGAAGCAAAATATCCGTAAATTGTTTGATGATTTGCGTGATTTGCTCCAGGATTCGGTTGATATTACCAACGAAACCCGCCGTCTGGTTAAAGCCATACACAAAAAATTCCATGACGAATATGGCTTTAAAGAGATAGAGCCGCAGCTTTTCTCAATTAAACAGTACCAGTTTGAGCTGGAGCAGGTCTTCGCGGAAGGTGAAGCCTTCCGGCTTAGCAGCAAGACCACGATGACGGAGCAGAGTGTCGTGATTAACAGGCTTTATAGTACGTTGATTGCAAAAGCGAGAAATATTCTCCGACAGGCACATGCTGATGCGGCAGCTTGGAGTAATGGGGTGTTGACGCCTTTGATGCATCAAATTAAAGACCATAAGAAGCAGATCGAGAATCGGTTGCACATGCTTAAAAAGATGAACGAGTCTAAGGGTACGGTAGCGGAAAATATTGCCTCTCTTGAAGCAGAAATTGAGCCGCTAAAACGGCAAAGAAACGAGCTCATGATGATGATTAAGGGCATGCAGATTGATATTCACACTAATGCACCTAAATAACCAGAAGAAGAGCTTGGCTTATAAACTGTATTGAAGTCAGGAGTTAAAGTCTTAACCTCTTAAGAAGGTAGGTCTTTAGCAAAAGACCTCAAAAGTCACTTCGGTGCTGGTCATTATTTATCTGTCTTGATTTAGTGCGTCCTGACAGATATAATTCTCCGACTAATGTATTTGGAGGTTTTGTGGCAGCTAGAGGATCATCTACTGTCGCTAAAATTCTGGGTTATCAAGTATTGATAATCACGGTTGTTAGCTTGGGTTTTGGTGTTGGAGGGTGGCAAAAAGCCTTCTCAGCAACCATAGGCGGGTTCGCAGCTTTCATTCCAAATCTGTATTTTGCGCTCCGCGTAGCTGGATCGGCGGAGCAAGATGCGAGAAAGGTCTTACGGTCTTTCTACGTGGGTGAATCAGTGAAGCTGTTGCTGACAGTGGCACTGTTCATGTTAATTTTTCAAATCCCAAATATTGAAATTTTACCGTTGATGGCGGGTTATATCGCTGCCTTATCGGTTTTTTGGTTTGCGCTCTTAATGCAGTGAATTTAAAGGGCTGCGTTGAGTTTAATTAAGATGCAGTGAATTTAATCAAGCTGCGCTGAATATTTTTTGAGAGGAACAATGGCTACCGAAGCTCACGCCGCAGAAGGTGCAACCGGTTATATCATCCATCACTTGACCCCACTAAGCGTGGGTGAGGGATTTTGGACATTACATCTGGACACCCTGTTTTTTTCGGCTGTATTGGGTGGCTTGTTTGTCTGGTTCTTTAAGAAAGCGGCAGAAAATGCTACGACAGAAGTTCCTGGCCTTGTGCAAAATTTCGTCGAAATGATGGTCGAATTCGTCGATACCCAAGTAAAAGACAGCTTTCATGGGCATAGCAAACTGATTGCACCACTCGCCCTGACCATTTTTTGCTGGGTTTTCCTGTTCAACTTCATGGATTTGTTCCCTATAGACCTGTTGCCGGCCATTGGTTCAGTCATGGGTATACCTTATTTACGGGTAGTGCCCAGCACCGATTTAAACGCAACTTTCGCCTTATCCATCTCAGTGTTCTGCCTGATTATTTTTTACAACCTAAAAATTAAAGGTTTGTGGAATTTTTCCAAGGAATTGTTGTTTCACCCATTTAATCATTGGTTGTTGATCCCGTTTAACCTACTGCTTAACTTTGTCGAATATCTGGCGAAGCCGATTTCACTTGCACTTCGGTTATTTGGTAACCTGTATGCAGGTGAATTGATATTTATGTTGATTGCTTTATTGCCTGCGTATCTCCAGCCTGTATTGAGCTTACCTTGGGCAATATTTCATATATTAATTATCACGTTGCAAGCCTTTATTTTTATGGTGTTGACTATCGTCTACCTAAGCATGGCGCACGAAGAAGCCCATTAACTATTTATAACTTACTTTTAATTACACTACGTTTGGAGTTGTCATGGAAATTGCTAAATTAATCGCCGATGTACAAGGTATGACCGCGATTGCTGTCGGTCTGGTTTTGGGTATGGGCGCATTGGGAACCGCTATCGGCTTTGGTCTATTGGGTGGAAAATTCCTGGAAGGCGCAGCACGTCAACCAGAAATGGTGCCGATGTTACAGGTCAAAATGTTCATTGTTGCTGGTTTGCTGGATGCTGTGACTATGATCGGTGTTGGTTTGGCGCTGTTCTTTACTTTTGCGAACCCATTCTTGTCAGCGGTACAGGCAGCGGCTGCGGGCTAAGGTTTTTTAATAACAGTCACGCGAGGAACGGTTCATGAGTATCAATATTACTCTGATTGGTCAAATAATTACATTTGCACTCCTTGTTTGGTTTGTGATGGAGTATGTCTGGCCGGTATTATTTGCCGCTTTAGAAGAGCGTAAAAAGAAAATTGCCGAAGGTTTGGCGGCGGCTGAAAAAGGCCATGAAGACATGCTGTTGGCTGAGAAAAAAGCCAAGGGTCTTTTAAAAACCGCTAAAGACCAATCATCTGACATTGTAAGTTTGGCACAAAGGCAAGCTAACGAGATCGTTGAAGAATCCAAAAACACAGCGAAAAAAGAAGGCGACCGCTTGATTCTTGCAGCAAAAGCGCAGATAGATCAAGAAGTACAGCACAGTAAGGAAACCTTGCGTAAAGAAGTTGCAGCCTTGGCCGTCGCCGCAGCAGAACAAATTTTGGTTGCGGAAATCGACAAGACCAAGCATCAAGAGATCGTCAATAAAATCTCGAAGAGGTTATAGGTCAGATAATGAGCGAATTGGCAACCTTAGCGAGACCTTATGCTTCTGCGGTGTTTAAGCGAGCCAAAGAAACCGCCTCCGCTGCAAAGTGGTCGGAAAACTTGGCTTTTATGTCGGCAGTTATTGGCAGCAAAGAAATATCGGTGTTGGTCGACAATCCGAAAGTCAAGAAGGACAAGCTTACCGAGCTGTTGCTTGATGTTAGCAAAGGACAAATCGACAACGAAGGTGTCAATTTCCTGCAATTGTTACTACAAAATAATAGATTGGCCTTATTGCCCGACATCGCTAGGCTTTTTGAAGAGCAAAAGGCCGAAGATGAAGGTTATATTGCCGTCGAAGTATTAACCGCTTTCGATTTTACCAAAGAGTCGCAACAAAAGTTTGCTGCAACCTTGGAAAAAACATTAAGCAAAAGAGTTCACATGAATGTGACCTTGGATAAATCATTAATAGGCGGTGTCCTGGTACGAGCCGGCGACCGTGTTATTGATGGTTCCGTTAGAGGTCAACTCCAAAATTTGCAAAAGGCTCTACTGTAAGAGTGAGAAATAGAACATGCAATTAAATCCATCTGAAATCAGTGATCTGATAAAAAAGAAGATCGAAAACTTTGATCTTAGCGCAGAATCCCACACGGAAGGCACTGTTGTCAGTGTGACCGATGGTATCGTGCGGATTCATGGCCTGTCCCAAGCCATGCAGGGCGAAATGCTGGAATTCCCAGGCAATGCTTTTGGTATGGCGCTCAACCTGGAAAGGGATTCCGTCGGTGCGGTTGTCCTGGGTGCTTATCAGCACATTTCAGAAGGCGACACCGTCAAATGTACCGGAAAAATTCTGGAAGTCCCTATCGGACGGGCATTATTAGGGCGCGTTGTTGATGCTTTGGGCAACCCCATTGACGGTAAAGGCGCTATCGCGACCACTGAAACCGCACCTATCGAAAAAATTGCCCCAGGTGTAATTGCGCGGCAATCGGTAGACCAGCCAGTGCAGACAGGGTTGAAATCTATTGATGCGATGATTCCAATCGGTAGAGGCCAGCGCGAATTGATTATCGGTGACCGCCAAACTGGAAAAACAGCTATTGCCATTGATGCCATCATTAACCAAAAAGGCACAGGCATTAAATGTATTTATGTGGCAATAGGGCAAAAACGTTCATCCATTGCTAACGTGGTACGCAAGCTAGAAGAACATGGCGCAATGGATCACACCATTGTTGTCGTAGCCTCTGCTTCAGAATCTGCTGCATTGCAGTTCATTGCGCCTTACACAGGTTGCTCAATGGGTGAATACTTCAGGGATTGCGGCGAAGACGCACTTATTATTTATGATGATTTGACTAAACAAGCCTGGGCTTATCGTCAAGTATCATTGCTACTCCGTCGTCCACCAGGCCGTGAAGCGTATCCAGGCGACGTGTTTTATTTGCATTCACGCTTGTTGGAGCGGGCTTCCCGCATTAACGCCGCCGAAGTTGAAAAACTGACGGGCGGAAAAGTGAAAGGCAAAACCGGATCGCTCACCGCATTACCAATCATCGAAACTCAAGGTGGTGACGTGTCGGCTTTCGTACCTACCAACGTAATTTCGATTACGGACGGACAGATCTTTTTAGAAAGCAACCTGTTTAACTCAGGCATTCGTCCTGCTGTTAACGCCGGATTATCGGTATCACGGGTTGGTGGCGCTGCACAAACCAAAATTATCAAAAAACTGGGCGGTGGAACTCGCTTAGATTTAGCGCAATACCGCGAGTTAGCAGCCTTCGCCCAATTTGCTTCGGACTTGGATGAAAGCACACGCAAGCAGATAGAACGCGGTCAACGTGTTACCGAATTGATGAAGCAAAATCAGTATTCGCCTATGTCGGTTGCCCAAATGGCAGTATCACTATTTGCCGCCAATGAAGGCTTTTTGGATGCCGTGGAAGTCAACAAAGTCCTAGCCTTTGAAGCATCATTATTGTCTTACATGAAATCGGAACATGCCGCCTTGATGGACACCATCAATACGACGGGCGATTTTTCAGATGATATTAAGCAAGGCATGAAGACCGCTATTGAATCTTTCGTTAAAACGCACAGTTGGTAACAAGGGTTTCTAATGGCTGTTGGTAAAGAAATACGAAGTAAGATCGCCAGTATTAAAAATACGCAAAAGATCACGCGTGCAATGGAAATGGTTGCGGCCAGTAAAATGCGTAAAACCAAGGACAGGATGCAAGCAACGCGGCCTTATTCAAAAAGAATTGGGCAGATTATCAAGCACTTGGCGCATGCCAATCCTGAATATAAGCACGGTTTTCTCGTTCAACGTGAAGTCAAGCGTGTGGGAATTATCGTAGTTAGCTCGGATAGGGGATTGTGCGGCGGACTGAATGCAAACCTCTTCAGAAAAACCCTGACCTACCTAATAGAGTGGGAAAAAGCTGGGGTCGAAGTCGATGTTTGCACGATAGGCACAAAAGCTTCCGGTTTCTTTGGCAACTTGAAAACCCATTTGGTTGGACAAGTCGTAAAGCTGGGTGATGCACCGCACTTGAATGATATTGTCGGTATTATCAAGATCATGTTAGATGCTTATGTCGAAGGTCGTATCGACGAGTTGTATGTAGTCAACAACGAATTTGTCAATACCATGACACAACATCCAACTGTTAATAGGATGTTGCCTGTTGTTGCAGATGATATCGAGGAAACTTTAAGCGGACATTGGGACTATATCTATGAGCCGGATGCCAAGGAAGTCCTCGATCATTTGCTTACCCGATATATAGAATCCATCGTCTACCAAGGCTTAGTAGAAAACAATGCCTGTGAGCAAGCTGCTCGTATGGTGGCGATGAAGAGTGCATCCGATAATGCCGGAAATCTTATCAAAGAATTGCAACTGATTTATAACAAGGCCAGACAGGCCGCGATCACTCAGGAAATTTCAGAAATCGTAGCCGGTGCGGCAGCGGTTTAAGCATAGCAAAGCGAATTATTATTTAAGAGGATAACTCAATGAGTTTGGGTAAAGTCGTTCAGATCATAGGTGCGGTTGTTGACGTGGAATTTTCACGCGAAGATATGCCTAAGGTTTATGATGCGTTAAACGTAGAAGGTAAAGACTTGGTGCTGGAAGTCCAGCAACAATTAGGCGATGGCGTGGTAAGGACTATCGCTATGGGTAGTACTGACGGTTTAAGTCGTGGTTTGTCCGTAAGCAATACCAAAGCACCGATTGCCGTGCCAGTGGGTAAAGAAACCTTAGGCCGTATCATGAACGTGCTGGGTCAACCGATAGACGAAAAAGGTCCGATTGGCGAAAAAGTCAAATGGGGGATTCACCGCGAAGCACCCAGTTATGCAGACCAAGCAGCAGCCAATGAATTATTGGAAACCGGCATTAAGGTTATCGACTTAGTTTGCCCTTTCACCAAGGGCGGTAAAGTCGGCTTGTTCGGTGGTGCTGGTGTAGGCAAGACCGTCAACATGATGGAGCTTATCCGTAATATCGCTATCGAACACAGCGGTTATTCAGTGTTTGCGGGTGTCGGTGAACGTACTCGTGAAGGGAATGACTTCTACCACGAAATGACCGACTCCAATGTTATCGACAAGGTGTCGCTGGTTTACGGACAGATGAACGAGCCACCTGGAAACAGGCTGCGCGTCGCATTGACCGGCTTGACAATGGCGGAATACTTCCGCGATGAAGGCCGTGATGTATTGTTCTTCGTGGACAATATTTACCGTTATACACTGGCAGGAACGGAAGTATCTGCGTTATTAGGCCGTATGCCTTCTGCGGTAGGTTATCAACCGACACTTGCGGAAGAAATGGGTGTGTTGCAAGAACGTATCACTTCAACCAAGACAGGATCTATCACCTCAATCCAAGCGGTTTACGTACCAGCGGACGACTTGACCGATCCTTCGCCAGCAACAACATTCGCGCATTTGGATGCGACCGTGGTATTGTCCCGACAAATCGCTGAGTTAGGTATTTACCCGGCGATTGATCCTTTAGATTCAACCAGCCGCCAGCTTGATCCATTAGTGATCGGACAAGAGCATTATGATGTTGCCCGAAAAGTGCAAGGCATCTTGCAACGTTATAAAGAGTTGCGCGATATTATCGCCATTTTGGGTATGGACGAGCTTTCCGAAGAAGACAAATTGACGGTATCCAGGGCGCGTAAAATGCAACGCTTCTTGTCGCAACCGTTCTTTGTTGCCGAAGTCTTTACCGGATCACCAGGAAAATATGTTTCCCTTAAAGATACAATAGCAGGTTTCAAAGGTATTATTGACGGGGAATATGATGCTATTCCAGAGCAGGCGTTTTACATGGTCGGCACGATAGAAGAAGTGCTGGAAAAAGCGAAAAACATGAAATAAGCTGACGTACCGCAGAGAAAATTATGGTCATGACCGTACATGTAGACATCGTTAGTGCAGAAAAGGAAATATTTTCTGGCTTGGCGGAAATGGTATTTGCACCTGCTGAACTGGGCGAGGTAGGTATTTCGCCTCGTCACGCGCCGTTCATTACCCGCTTAAAGCCGGGCGAAGTGCGCGTTAAAGTCAGTGAAACAGAAAGCTACCCTTTCTACGTTTCCGGTGGAATGCTGGAAGTGCAGCCGCATTTGGTTACCGTGTTGGCGGATACTGCAATTAGGGCGAAAGACATAGATGAAGCCGCCGCCATCGAAGCGAAAATAAGAGCTGAGGAAGCCTTGGCAGATAAGTCCGGTAAAATAGATTACGTAACCGCCCAAGCAAAGTTGGCGGAAGCGATTATGCAGCTAAGAACCTTGGATCGGCTCAGAAAGCGCGGTAGTTGATTGCGCTATCTGAAATGGCGTTCCAGAAATTTCTGTACAAGCCCGATAGCGGAGTAGATTCGTTGTCGGGCTTTTTTGTTTAGGAGGTTAAATGAATATTATGACGATTATTTTGGCAGCCGGTAAAGGCACACGGATGCGCTCAGAAATTCCCAAAATCATGCACAAAATTGCCGATAGACCGTTATTGCAGCATGTTTACGACATGAGCAAACAGTTAGCTAATAACAAGATAACGATAGTTTATGGGCATGGCGCAGACTTAGTTAGAGACAGTTTAAAACACTTGGAATCCCGTTGGATTGAGCAAAAGCAACAGCTAGGGACAGGTCACGCAGTGCAACAGGCCGCTGACCAGATCGGCGATGCTGATACCGTGTTGATACTGTATGGAGACGTGCCTTTACTGAAATTGACGACAGTGCAAACCTTATTGGCAAATGTAAATGAAAAGTCCTTAGGCTTGCTTACGGTTAACCTTACCAATCCTAAAGGTTACGGCAGGATAGTAAGGGATTCCTCTGGACAGGTACAAAAAATTGTCGAAGAAAAAGATGCTTCCAATGACGAAAAATTAATCAAGGAAGTCAATACTGGCATCATGGCGGTGAAAGGCGGTAAATTAAAATCATGGTTGATCAGGCTTACTAATAACAATGCTCAAGGCGAGTACTATTTGACGGACATTATCGAAATGGCCGTAGGCGAAAAAATAAAAGTAATAACTAATCAGCCGAGTACCGAAGATGAGGTAATGGGTGTTAATAACCGAATGCAGCTCAGCCATTTAGAACGAATTTTCCAAAAAGAGCAAGCCGATAGTTTAATGGAACAAGGGGTTACCTTGCGTGATCCATTACGATTTGATTTAAGGGGTTGCGTCGAATCGTTAGGGCAAGATATCGACATTGATATCAATGTCATCTTAGAAGGAAACAATAGAATAGGGAGCAACGTCACCATAGGTGCGAACACCCGGATTATAAATTCCATTATAGGCGACCATGTAGAAATTCTTGATAATTGCATCATAGAAAATGCGGTCATAGGCGCGGGTAGCAGAATTGGGCCATTCGCCAGATTGCGACCAGACACGGTTTTGGCAAATAACGTCCATATTGGCAACTTTGTCGAAATAAAAAAGTCAGACGTTGCTGAGAAAAGCAAAATCAATCACTTAAGTTATATTGGCGATACCACTGTGGGCAGCAACGTCAATATTGGTGCAGGGACGATTACCTGCAACTATGATGGAGTCAATAAATTCAGGACAATTATTGAAGACGGCGCATTTATCGGTTCAGATACGCAATTGGTTGCTCCAGTTACGGTAGGTAAAAATGCCACCATAGGTGCTGGTTCAACCATCACAAAAGATAGTCCAGAAAATCAATTAACATTGAGCCGGGTAAAACAGGTTTCAATTTCAGGCTGGCAACGTCCAGAAAAGAAACAAAGCTAACAGGAAAAATAATATGTGTGGAATTGTCGGCGGCATAGCGCAAAGAAACGTTGTTCCTATCTTGTTGGAGGGCCTTAAGCGGCTCGAATACCGAGGTTATGATTCAGCAGGTTTGGCTGTTATCCATAACAACGAGATTTACCGGAAACGGGAATTAGGTAAGGTCAAGGGTTTAGAGGCTTTGTTGCAAGCCGATCCCATATCAGGGCATATCGGTATCGCGCATACCCGTTGGGCGACGCACGGAAAACCCAGCACCGCGAATGCACATCCCCATATTTGCCGGAATAAAGTGACCGTTGTACACAATGGCATCATTGAAAATCACGAAGAACTAAGAAGCCAACAAACTGAAGATGGCCATTTATTCACCTCGCAAACGGATACCGAAGTTATTGTTCACCAAATATTTGACGCAATTGAGACATCAGGTAATTTTGTCGAGGCCGTCAAACAGTCCTTAACAAAATTAGAAGGTGCCTATGCCTTAGGCATCATGTGTACAGATCATCCTGATACCTTGATAGCTTGTAGAAAAGGTAGCCCTTTAGTAATTGGCGTGGGTATCGGCGAACACTTCATTGCCTCGGATGTGGCGGCATTGTTGCCTGTTACCCAACGGTTTATGTTCCTGGAGGATGGCGATGTTGCTGTCATAAGTATTAATGAAGTAGTTATCTACGATAAAGATGACAACATCGTGAGTCGGCCTGTCAAAGAAAGCCAACTTACGGCGGAAGCGGCGGAAAAAGGCGAATACCGTCATTACATGCTGAAAGAAATTTATGAACAGCCATTTGCTATTTCGCAAACATTAGAAGGCCGTTTCATCAATAACCGTTTGCAGGAAAACTCATTTGGCCATAATGCCGCAGCCATTTTTGACAGCACCAAAGCGATTTTAATACTGGCTTGTGGCACTAGTTACCATGCTGGCTTAGTTGCCCGATACTGGCTTGAAGAGCTGGCAAGAGTTCCTTGTAATATAGAAGTCGCCAGCGAATTCCGTTACAGAAATCCAGTATTAGCTCCAGATACCTTAATTGTCACTATTTCCCAGTCCGGTGAGACAGCAGACACATTGGCGGCATTGCTGGAAGCCAAAAAATTGGGCGCCAAACATTCACTAGCCATCTGCAATGTACCAGAAAGCTCACTCGTACGGGAATCTGATCTGGTCATGATGACCCGTGCCGGCCCTGAGATTGGTGTCGCATCAACTAAAGCCTTCACAACCCAGCTAGTCACCCTGATGTTACTGGTGATTGCAGTGGGGAGACGGTTTCAACTGGGTGAAGCCATGGAAAAAAAATTGACCTCGGAACTGTTCACCTTGCCAGGGAAAATTGAAAAAGTCTTGCGACTTGACGACCAAATTAAAGCCTTATCGGAGCAATTCGCAGAAAAACAAAATGCCTTATTTCTCGGCAGAGGAACGCATTATCCGATAGCGATGGAAGGCGCCTTAAAGCTCAAGGAAATTTCCTACATTCATGCGGAAGCTTATCCCGCTGGTGAATTGAAACATGGCCCGTTGGCACTGATTGACGCGGACATGCCCGTTATCACCGTGGCACCGAACAACAGCCTATTGGAAAAATTAAAATCCAATATACAAGAAGTTAGCGCACGCGGCGGTCAATTGATTGTGTTCATGGATGAGACTTTGTCTGCGGTTGCCGACAGCAATATCCAGATATTAAAGATTCCGCAAGTGGACAATGAAATATCGCCAATTGTGTACACCGTTCCGTTACAACTTCTGTCCTACCATGTTGCCGTTTTAAAGGGTACCGATGTCGATCAGCCCAGAAATCTAGCGAAATCGGTGACGGTTGAATAGGCGGTGGCTAAACCGTCGTTTGTTGTGTAAATTGACATTAAAGTATCATACTTACAATAAAGAGTCATACTAAACAAAAAAGTATCATCCTTAAGGTGTACTAAGTTAAACTAAGTCTATCGGAATAGCTTAGGACACCTACCATGGCTTCGTTTCTTAACCCATTTCCTAAGACAGTCGCCGACTTACTAGACGCATCAATCATTAAGCGATTCAAAGAAGGTCGCGGTCAAGGATACGGCAAACACTATAAGCCTTTTTTGACAGTTCGTGATGTGCCTAGCAAAGGGCGTGTTCACCGAAGACCTTCAATTACCCACGGTCGGGTAGTTCATCTACTCTCAGATTTAGAGTTAGCGGCGTTTGTGCTTTTCGACTGGCATGAATCTGTCGTTGATATTCGCGAGCAATTCCCACTAAATCCTGAAAAAACTATCAATATCGCGAATCGAACAGGTATAAAACACCCTGCAGCCAAAGGTGTTAATCAAGTAATGACTACTGACCTGCTGATTGATTTGAAAATGGATGGGAAACTTTCAACTCAAGCCATTTCAGTTAAATATCGAGATGACCTTGAAGACCCTCGAGTTATAGAAAAACAAGAAATTGAAAAGCGGTTTTGGGAGGGAGAACAGATTCAGTGGTTCATATTTACCGAAAACGAGGTACCGCATACTTTAATTCAAAACATAAAATGGTTAATTCCACATATTCATAGCTTCGATTTACAAAAATCTGATCAAATGCTGATTTTTGAGCAAGTACAGTATGCAATCGAGACATATCCTGGAGATAAAATTGCAAATGTAATGAAATTGCTCGATGAGAATCAAAATAAGCCTATTGGATCACACCTTTCATACCTGAGACATTTACTCGCACAACGAGCATTTTACTGGGATATGAACAGCATTAATCATAAATCGCTCAAGACGAGCAACCTTATGGTATCCGAACACTGGCTTTCAGGGGAACATGAATATGTTTATGCCAAATGATGTTTATTCGCTTGAAAGTCAGCGGATTAGAGTGCTTTGGTCAAATATGCAAATCGTATTTTGGATCGATATTGACGATGACAAAGCACTGCCTAAATTAGCTCCAAAAAGTGAGTTAGAACACTTGATGGCAAAAGGTTCTCTGAAAGCGATTGATGATCCGCATATATCTCTGGCCCTTAATTCGCCTCCACCAGGATCATTGGCCGAGCAAGTCCAAGCTAAAGCTTGGAATGCGATCAAAGAGATTGTGATCCGAGAGCCAGAAATATACTACCGTAAAACAAGAGGCCCTTTGTTTAATAAGGTACTCGAAGCTAGTGGGGCTACAAAGCAAACTCTTTATCGTTGGTTGCGCCGGTACTGGCAATTTGGGCTTTGTAGGAATGCGTTGCGCGGTCGTTTTGAAAACTGTGGGGGTGCTGGGAAAACCAAAGGTGCGGGTGATAAAAAAAGAGGCGCACCAAGAACTCGTTCGCCTGGCACAGGCATTAATGTCGATGAACAAATTCGATTGATATTTAGGGTGGCGATTGAAAAATGTTTGCTGCATGAGGGTAAGTACGAATTTGATTATGCTTACAATCAGGTGCTAATAGCCTATGGTGTGCCAAAACCCTGCAAGCCGGAAGATATTCTTGAAGTGCCCACCGAGCGCCAGTTCCGATATTTTTATGAGAAGGAATATTCGCCTATTGAAGTCACTCGAAAACGAGAGGGGGAAATAAACTACCTGAAAGATTTTCGCCCAGTTTTGGGCACTTCTACCGCCGAAGTAGCAGGGCCAGGAAGTCGATACCAGATTGATGCTACGATTGCTGATGTCTATTTAGTTTCTGAAAGAGATCGCGAAGAAATTGTCGGTCGGCCAACGGTTTACTTTGTCGTTGATGTTTTTAGCCGTGCAATTGTTGGATTATATGTCGGCCTTGAAAACCCATCTTGGGTCAGTGCGATGGAAGCATTGATTAATGCTGCCTGCGATAAGGTGGCGTATTGTAAAAGTTTTGGGATAGACATTACAGACGACTTGTGGCCTACAGTAGGTTTGTCAGAGGCGTTAATAGGTGATCGTGGTGAAATGTTAGGCCGCCATGTTGAAGTCATGAGCAAGGCGTTCAACATCAACATTGAAAATACACCGCCCTATAGAGCCGATTGGAAAGGAATAGTTGAGCGGTTCTTTCGGACTTCGCAAACGAAGATGAAACCATTTGTAGAAGGCTATGTAACGAAGAACCCTATAGGTAAAAAGCGGCATGGAAAAGACTATCGTCAGGATGGTATTCATACCCTGAAAGAGTTTATCCAAATGATCATTCGCATAGTCCTCTTTTATAACAATGAGCACATTGTTTCGACTTATGACCCTGACCAGGATGTGCCGCCAACTTTACCGCACCATCCCTTAACCCTTTGGAATTGGGGAATTGAATATCGAACTGGGCGATTACGACGACCAGCGGAAGACTTAGTTCGCGTTAATCTTTTTCCGCATTCAAAAGCCACTATCACTGAGCACGGTCTACGGCTCTTTGGTTGTTATTTCAGCTGTAAAGCAGCAATTGAATTTGGGTGGTTCGAAGGAAATTACAAAGGATCGAAAATCGTCATTGTTGCTTACGATTTTTACTCTATTAACAAAATTTACATCCGGTCTAACGATTCATTCTCCGAGTACATCGAAGCCGAATTGACCGAACGTAGTCGGGAATATCGAGATTTAACAATTTGGGAGGTTTGGAATCGAAATGATGTTAAAGCGGAGACAGCTGCTGTATCCAAACTTACGAAACGAGCCGGATCAGTAAATTTGGTCACTGAACTCGAAGCAATAGCTAAGCAATCAAGGGACAATCAGCCAGCTGTGAAGAAGAAAACCAAGCTAGAGAGGGTAAGAGGGATAAAGGACAATAAAAAAGCTGAACGCCAATATGAGCGTACTAAAAAAGCAATTAACGGTGAAGCGGCAAAAACTGCCTTACATGATAACGTGATTCCCATTCGGGAGGAAGAATCTCGTCGAGTGAGTTTTAAACTACCAACAAGGTTGAAAGACTTGCTAAAGGAGGACTCTCAGGATGAATAATGAAACTCAGACTAGATTTCCGGAAGCGAACTATATCGATCCTGGATTACCTGAATATGCTGAAAATCCATGTATCGCAGCTTTACCACCAATTATGGATGAGTATAGTGTCGTGAAGCTACTGACTCAACGGCCCAGTATCAGCGAAGTAGAAAAATATTTACCGGGCCACATTCGAGTACATGTAATTAGTCGGCTAACCAAGAATTTCTTTCAACCGCTCACAACGCATCTTCATCTGGAGCGAAAACTCTCATTACTGATTCGACAGGGTTATCTGGGTAGAAACCCAAAATATCCCGACTTTAAAAAACATCTCAATAACTGCTATCAAAAGATCATAAAGCAGGATTTGGAAGTATACGTTCATGACGATGTAGATTCAACTGCGTCTTCAATGTCTGTTGTAGGTATTTCTGGTACGGGTAAATCGACGACTTTTAACATAATTTTAAAAACCTATCCGAAAGTAATTTATCACCCTGATTATAATTTGATCCAAATACCCTGGATAAAAGTGGATTGTCCGCACGATGGGACGCTGACTGAGTTTTGCTATAGATTTTTTATGGCTTTAGATCGTCGGCTTAATACAAATTACCGACAAAAGATTGGTTCCGGACGTCCTAGCATTGGTAAGTTGATTGCCGAACTTGCCAACCTATGCCTTATTCATGCAGTAGGTTTGTTGGTGATTGATGAGTTTCAACATATGAACCTTGCTAAAAGTGGCGGCGAAAAAAAGATGATCAACTTTTTGGTTACCTTGGTAAATACCATAGGGGTGTCAGTGATATTGGTCGGCACACCAAAGGCTTTGCCTATTTTTGCCGGTGAATTTCGTCAAGCAAGAAGGGCATCGGGCGAAGGCAGTATCGTTTGGAACCGAATGCCGTATGATGAAAGTTGGGATGATTTTATCGATGAAATGTGGTCATTTCAGTGGTTGAGAAATATGCAGCCACTAAATGAAGCGATTAGAAATAAGCTCTATGAACTATCACAGGGTATTGCCGATATAGTCGTAAAGTTGTTCTGTTTGGCGCAAGCACGCTCAATTTTGCTTGCTCAGTCCGCGGACGATGAATTCATTTCCGTTGAGCTTTTGGAAGACGTATTCGAGGAGGAGTTTTCAACCGTGGGTCCAATGTTGGAGGCTTTGAGAGAAAATAATGAACGAAAGCTCCGAGAGTGCGCTGACCTAGTTTTGCCTGATATCGAAGGAAAACTGCTAAATACCTTCGACCACTTAAAAAAGCAAACGGTAACAAAACCCATAATTGTCGAAACTGGGGATGCGGAAGAGTCTGGTTTTGCGACAAGTGCATTAAAAGCATTAACCGCAATGGGCATTAATCAAGATATTGCCTTGCCATTGATTGCCGAATCAATCCAAAACAATCCAAATTTAACGCTCATTCAAGTGGTGCATGCAGTTACCAGTTTAATGACAATCACAGAACAAGAGCAAAAACCAAAAAATAATCGACCAAAAATGGCATTGGTAAAATCTTCTAATTGGGGGCAGCTAAATGGAGATGACCTGCGAAAAGTACAATTCGTTAAAACAGCAACTATGTATGAATCATTAGTGGAGTCTGGCTTCATCTATCCCGTGGAAAATTTATTAGCAGGCTAGTTATGCTTGCTTACTTTCCACAACCTTACCCAGATGAGCTTCTTTATAGCGTAGTTGCCCGATATGCTGTGCACACAGGGCAAGATAACCAAAAAGCAGTAATTAGGGATATTTTTGGTTCAAACTCTGCCGCGGCAGTACCCGATATGCCGAGCCACATTGACCGCCTCATATCAGCAACTAAAGCTATATGGCGAACTAGCCCAGAACACATAATTAGTCAAAACACGCTTGCACCGTTTTACCTCCCGTTTCTGGCACCCGAGAAAGCAGATTCCGTGGTTAACTCAATGCGATCTGCGCAAGGTGGTGATATTCATACCAGGGCTGGCATTGCAGCTTCAACTATCAAGCGCCCCATTTACTTTCGTTATTGCCCAAAGTGTGTTGAAGAACAAATAAAGGTTTACGGCGAGCCCTATTGGAAGAGACAAAACCAAGTAACAGGCTTGGGGTTTTGTTCAGCGCACATGACTAAATTGATCAACTCAGACGTTGAATTTCACCCGAAATCTAAGCATTTGTTTGTTCCTGCGGCATTGGTCAATTTAACACAGGTAGTCGAATGTTTAGTGGGTTCTTCAAAGGAGCTGCAATTGAACAAGCACGTTGAAATTTTGTTAAACAATCCAATTAATATCCGGCTGACTCATTGGCAATGGACATTATTTTATCGCAATTTGGCAAAGCATCATGGGTTATTGAATGGCATAAGGGCTGATCATTCAGCAATTAACTTACTGATTAAGGATTGTTGGCATTCGTCTCCTGTTTTTGCGCTGATTCCATTTGAACAGCCGGAAAATTTATGGCTTGCGAATATCTTTAGAAAGCATAGAAAATCGTTTTATCCCATTAGACACGCTATGGTTTGGGTGGCTTTAGCTCCTGATTTATCAACCACCGAAATATTATCCCAGGTGGCTAATTATCCAGTCCAACCAGAACGGAGAAAACAATTTACTTCATTACCTGCTTCAGATCAGGAGGTTTCAATAAAACGAGTTTTATGGCGTAATCTTACCATTAAGAATCCTGACTGCGGTGTAAAGCGACTTCGTATCCTGGAAAGCGGAAGTGCTCTGTATACATGGTTGTATCGTCACGATTACAATTGGTTAATACAAAATAAGCCAAGAAAATCCGTTAACCCGCCAAAGAATAAAACTGATTACGAAAAACTAGATTCAGATGTTCTAAATGAACTTGTTACCATAAAGTCAGGTTTCCATACATTGAATGACCGTCCTAGACTGTCACGAACATTCTTGCTCCGTCAATTGGCAAGATATAGCAGTATTGAAAAATATTTGAAAAGGCTTCCGATAACGCGAGAGTGGCTCGAAAAAGAATCAGAGTCAATCGAAGATTTTCAGATTTATCGCCTGAGCAAAGTTGCATTGGAAATGCGAAAGTCAGGAATAGAATTGCAGGCGTGGAAACTCATACGGGCTGCTGGATTAAAACCGCAAAAAATACCTCCCCGAATTTATTCAATCATTGATAGTTTAGTGTCTGAAAAGAAGCTTAGATGAGTCAAATTACTTTCACAAATATACCCAAGGGATCAAAACTAATTCTTATGGGAGATTTTTTTCGAACACCAGGTGAAGATTGGCGTGTGACATGTTATTTTTTAGCCAACCGAAACAAGCCTTTTCGAAAAGCAATGCCAGTTGACCTGCTACCTGCCCTCAGTGTTGGTTCAATTTATCCCAGAGCTACCGATGTGAATGCGGCTCATGGTTATAGAGGTAGGTTTGTGATCCCTAATGGTTATCAATGGGATCAATTGCAATATCACGATCTACCAAAAAGCTTGCAGCGGCTGAATGAATATGAAGGACAATTGAAAAACCAAAATATATATCGCATAAGTGTTGCTGATAAGGTTTTTTGGTTACCTACTTTAGAACTCGCCCGTCGATTGCATTTTCACTCAGCTGAGCTAGTGCGTACCGCGTTTCTTCAAGCAAACACTTTATCGTTAGCACGAGCAACGCTTGAAAGCTGGGTGGGACGGGTTGATTTTACATCAAATATTCCACTGTCTTATATGAATAGTCAGGAATACCGCAAGTATTTCGCTTGGTTGTTATTTGACCAAGAAGCTCAAAATAGTTTTTGTTCCATTTTTAAACATTTAAATAGAGAAAGTCGCTTTGACAATCAGGTTGAGAGGTGGAGCTTTAACTTTTCTCCGCCTGCGATGGCCGGTTGTGAAATTTCATGGGTAGGTTATACAGGCACTGACAGTGAGCAAAATCACTATTACATTCGTGAAATTCTTGCAATTGCTGCATTACCTTCGCCTCCAGTCAACAGGGTATGGTTTAGTCATCCTGACGATGTATTAGTCTTAAATGAAGAGGGGGTTGGGAACAACAAAGAAAAATCTGGTAAAAAGGTTGTTCAACCAAAACAAATCGATCCAGTACAAGCTTCCATAGCAAGTCAAAAACGATATTTATTAGAAATTAATCGTGCCGGGTTGCATTTTGATACAGATATTGAGCTAAAACGCAGTTCAAGGCGGGTACAGATTTATCCAAAAGACGAAGAAACAGCGTTGGATTCAATGGATGTTGAAGAAACTGTGGGAATTACGGAAGGCAAAATCGCAGGAACTCTACCGCGTGCCGATATTGATTTGCTTAAAGAAAGAGAACTCATCGAAGCACCAGAAAAAATGAAGTTTTTTAGCCGAATGCTTGAAGGGCTGAAGGAATTCAACGAATGGGATTATCAGGTTAAATTAGGAACAGTGCCACAATGTAACTGTCGAACAGCTCACCTAATCGACGGACGAAAGCGCCAATATAGCCATGTAATGCTTCAGCGAGATTCTGATACTATGGTACACATCCTTGAAATCGAACTAAAACAGGATGAAAGCCTATCAACGTTACTCTTTCGCTCCAACGCGGTAGAAGATTCCCTAGAGTTGATTCTTGATGGGTTGATGCGAAATTCAATCAAATGGGATAGAGGAATTATTGCTGAGCAAACTACTGCCCGGCATTACTTAGACCATCCAGACAGAAAAATAAAAAGTGAAGATGATGCACTGACATCCTGGGTTGCGCGAGCTAGCCAGAAAATTGTTACCCTCTAGTACTTATATCTGTTTTAGGTATGATTTGACAGAAGAAGGTCGCTTCATGGCGGATTCAAGTTTTTGGATCATCCTTAGGCAATTATCAGAACTGAAACTGGCTTTGATAATCTCAACAGCAGGAGCGGAGACCGTTTCACCGCCCAATCCAGATTAGGACCTGTCGTTAAACTGCTGGATGGCGATTTCATTAAATCCACCGCAATAATACCGCCTTAACCACCGCCGCTGTTTTATTGTGAGTGCCTGTTTTTTGCAGCACATTATTGATATGAAAATTTACCGTTCGTTCGGTAATTCCCATTTGCGTAGCAATTTCATGTGCAGATTTACCTTCCGCAGACCAACGCAGCACCTCAACCTCGCGTTGGGTTAAGGGATTTTCGCTAGCGATAGCAAAATCCTGGGCAGCTAACTTATATAACCCCTGATGGGCTAATTGGGTAAGCCAAGAAAAGAGCATTTGCTTATCCGCCAATTCATTCGCCTGCAAAGCCTCACCTGATCGGGCTAACGTTAACATACCCAAAAATCCGTCAGCATTGCAGTAAGATTGCGACCAGCCGTGATCTATGCCAAATTCTTTGGCATCTTCCCAAAAATCGGGGGCAGACCCAAGTAAGCTGCTAGACCAGATTAAGGGGAAGGTTGAGCGACTGCCATGCTGAACGACAGGGTCAACGGCAAAATAGTTATTTTTTACATAACGGATTTGCCAGTCTGATGAATAGTTGGATAACCAAATGGTTTTTGGGTTCATCACCGGATAGGGCGCACGTAAACCAAACGCGCAATAATCGAAACCCAAAACGCTAGCTGTTGTGGCTAAATGCTCGAAGAAATCCTTCTGGTTGTCGGCGAACAAAAGTAGTTCCAGGTGTTCTTCCAACCATTTCTGTATATTCATATTAAAAGACCTATGCCTTAAACAAACAAGCTAATCAAGAATTAGGGTGCTACAAAAACATAACGTTTAACTGCGGAATAATTCGGGCACAAAATAAATTATACAGAGTTGCAAACGGATACCTGTCAAAATTGACAGCTATGCAAATGCTATAAATTAAGATTTAATGCCTTTAAATGTATAATTTGAAGCATTACGTTCAAGTGGGACGCGCCTTATTTGGTGGATTTGAAGGGTTGTTATTTTTCGGCTTCGGTGGCTTCGCCAATCTTCCGTAACAAGCGCGCCCTTCTTTACGTTAGCTATTACAAAGGATGCATGGGTTGAACCGGCAATTACAAGCTGAACTGCTATCAATGCAAGAAGAAGATCAACGCATCCTGCAAGAGTTGATTGACAGTGGAGAGCTCGGCACTGTTGAGTATCACCCAAGAATTAAGGCAATCCACGAAAAGAACAATGTACGCATCAAAGAAATCATAAGTCGCCACGGATGGCCTGGAATAAGTTCCGTTGGCAAGGAAGGTTCGGAAGCCGCGTGGCTGATTGTTCAGCACGCGGTATTAGATACAAAATTTATGAATGAATGTTTAACTTTGTTACAGGAAGCCGTCCATCAAGGCGAAGCAGAAGGATGGTGCTTCGCCTATTTGCAAGATAGAGTGCTTACTATGTCTGGTAAGCCGCAAATATATGGAACTCAACACGACACTGACGAAAATGGTATTGCCTTTCCTTTGCCTATGAAAGAGCCAGGAAAAGTTGATTTGCTGCGCCAAGAAGTGGGGCTTGAGCCTCTATCCGAAGCCACTAAACGCATTCAGGAAAGACAAAATGCAACTAAGAGTAATCGTGAAACCAATGGCTAACATTACGCTCAAGCGGGACGCGCCTTTTCGTGGCGGTTTTGAAGGCTTGTGTTTTTCCGGCTTCGGCGGCTTCGCCAACCTTCCGTGACAGGCGCGCCCCTTAGCTTAGTCACCATAATTTTAACCACTCGGGTAAACACATGAGCCATATACATTTCAATAAGATGGTCGCTTCAATTTTCTTGATAGCGATCTTTATTCTTCCGCGACAGGCACAAACATCGGAACTTCCCTACAAGGCGGTAGCTTTCGATTATTTCGTCATCTTTGACCCCAACTCAGTCGTTGGCGAAGTTGAAAAAGTTTTTCCTGGCAAAGGCATGGATTTCACCAAAGCGTGGCGTGCCAAACAATTTGAATATGGCTTCCTGCGCTCCATCACAAAAAATCACGAGGACTTTTTTAAAGTTACAGAAGATGCCTTGCTTTACACCATTGAGAATATGAAACTTGAAGCGACCCAAGCCCAGAAAAAGCAACTTCTTATTGCCTATCTATCGCTAAAGCCCTGGCCTGATTCAATTGAAGGCTTGAAAAAGCTGAAAGCTGCTGGCATAAAAATCATCACTATCTCCAATTTTAGCAAGATGATGCTTAAGTCCAATGCAGATAGTGCTGGAATTGCCGATCTTTTTGATGAGCTAATAAGTACTGAAATCAACGGCACATACAAACCAGACCCAGAGGCGTACGCATTAGGACTACAACACCTTGGGTTGAAGAAAGAGGATGTTGTCTTCGCGGCTTTTGGCGGTTGGGATGCCTACGGTGCAAAAAGTTTTGGCTACCCGACTTATTGGGTCAATCGCTTCAACTTACCAACGGAAAAATTAGGTATTCAGGCAGACGGGACAGCCAATAATTTTCAAGGCTTAGTGGACTTTGTTTTGGGCGAAAAAACACATCATTAAACAATGGCGCAATAACTTTTAGCATCCGCAGTACAGCAGAGATATACATGTTATGTTGATGCCGCCCAAGCGGGACGGTTGCTATCACGGCCGTCCCCTTGGTTCTAAATTAGGATTATTGTTAACGTTAGACAACACTAGGAGAACATCAGATGACTGAACGAATCAACTACTGGAAGCTAATTGGCCCAGAGGCCACGCTGTTGACCCAGATCGAAGACCAACTCAACCACGGGCCGTTGGATTTACGCCTCCTGGAAATGGTTCGGCTGCGTGCGTCACAGATCAATGGTTGCGGTTTCTGCGTGCGATACCATTCGCAGCGCCTGCGAATGCTGGGTGAAACGGAAGAGCGCATTGACCTTATCATCGCTTGGCGTGAAGCCCCCTGTTACAGCGAACGAGAACAAGCCGTGCTGCAATGGGCGGAAACGATCACGCAGCTGTCGGATCACCGACATGTTCCTGATGCGCTGTATGAGCAAACTCGCCAATTTCTGAATGAGGAAGAATTGGCCTCGTTAACGCTCGCTGTGGCAATGGCGAACGTCTGGAATCGCATCGCCGTAGCTTTTCGCACGGATCATTCATCCATTGAGACCTTACTGAAAGCAGCCGACAATATGGTGCAATATTCAGAGCAAAAAATGGGTTAGACGTAAAAATCCAACGGTTTTTGTACATTGATGGGCATTAATTGCAATAGGAAGTCACATGAGTAAACTAAGACATTTGGTACTGCTAGCACTATTTAATGCCGTTTTTGTTGTTAATTCTGCCAACGCAGCATCCCATAAAATTGGAATTTTAGTGTTTGATGGCTTTTTGACGAGTGATGTCACCGCACCTATCGAAGTATTTGGTGCAGCAACAAAGAAGGCGTGGTTCTCCTCTTACGAGGTCGTCGTCATTTCTGCAACAACAAATAAGGAGGTTCGTTCAGAAGAAGGGCTGAAAATAATCGCTGATAAAACCATTTACGATGATCTCAAGCTTGATGTGTTGTTAGTTCCGAGCGCTTACGAAATGGATGGTTTTTTGAAAAACAAGGAACTTATCCAGTTTATTAAAAAACAAAATCAATCGGCATCCTGGATGGCAAGCAACTGCTCCGGTGCATTTTTACTCGGCGAGGCTGGCGTTCTTGATGGGAAAAATGCAACGACTTGGGCGGGGGGAGAAAAAGGCCTCTCAAAAGCCTACCCCAATATAAAAGTTCAGTCTGACCAAAATGTGGTTATTGACAATAAGGTTATCACCTCAAATGGCGGCCCCGTTAGTTATCAAGCGGCATTCATATTGTTGGCAAAGCTAAGTTCCGAAAAATTCTCACAAGAAATTACAGATGCAATACAGTTTAATAGGCTCAAAAGTGCATTCAAGCCATAGTCATCCATCCAGAGGTATTTTCATTGTTTGTCGTAATATTCCGGGCAAAAGTACGTAGTGTTGACAGCGAGTATTCGGCGGTTGCTGCGAGGCTGCGTGAATTGGCATTAGGCCAGTTTGGCTGCCTCGACTTTCAGGCCGTCACCGAGGGGGAAAATGAAATAGCGCTTTCCTATTGGCCAAACGAAGAAAGCATTCTGGCTTGGAAGTCACATTCGGAGCATGTCTTGGCGCAACAACTGGGCAGGGAGCGCTGGTATGAGTCTTATACTGTGCAAGTGGCAGAGATTACCCGTGAGTACCGTGTGCCTCTCTAACATGGCATCCAATGGAACACCGTCATTTGGCACGCTTAAGGTATTCTAAAAATGATACTGAGTAGTCTCCTGGTACGAGCCCTATTGGTTTTCTTTGGGATATGTGGTCTGGCTGCGATAGTGGGCAGCGTTTATCAAATGCAGGCAAGCGCCGCCGATTTAAAAGCGCATCCTGTACCGGGACGTATGGTTAACGTCAATGGGCTGAACTATCACCTGAACTGCACAGGCACAGGCACAGGTTCGCCAACGAGTATTTTGGAAGCCGGTTTGGGGGAAAGTGCCTTGAGCTGGTATCCGGTTCAAGCTAAACTCGCCCAAACAACACAAGTTTGCGCATACGATCGCGCCGGACTTGGATGGAGTGACCCGGCGGACGGCCCGATGTCGCTAGAGCAAGTTGCAACAAACTTGCATACGCTGCTTCGCAATGCATCGATTATGTCACCCTTTGTGTTGGTTTGCCATTCACGCGGCGGAATATTTTGCCGCCAGTTTTATCGCCAGTTCCCCAGTGAAGTGAAAGGCTTGGTTCTTGTTGATTCCACGCACGAACAAGGCGCTTTTCGGGAGTATCCTTATGCGCAAGCAGACTATTTTAAACAAAGAATCCAGATTGCCATTGCGCCTTTGCTGTCCCGTATTGGGGTTATTCGCTTGATGGGTTGGGCAAACGCTGACCGACAGCCATCACCTTTGCCTGCCGATATTTTGGCAGCGAAAACAGCCGTTCAAAACCGTACCGATACAACCCTCGCCGTCGTCAACGAAATAGCCGTGATGCGGAAAAGCTTGGATGCAGCGACCCCGCCGCCATCTTCGCTGGGCAAGCTGCCGCTGGTTGTATTGACTGCAGGCAAAGGAATAGATATTGGGTTGGCTGAACGTGAAGCCATAGCATCGAATAGTTCGGTAGAAAATGCCGTGGCAGTTGCACGTATTGAAAGCACGTCGCAGGAAGAATTGGCGGCCCTTTCATCAAACAGCAAGCATGTTATAGCGGATAGAAGTGGGCATTTCATTATGTATGACCAGCCTGACCTGTTGGTAAGCAATGTATTGGAACTATTGAATTCTGTTCGTTGTCTGTCCCCGCGTGATTGTTGAAGATGATGACGCCCATTAAGCCAGTGAAATATAGCCAGTTCGGTGCCGATAAGGGGCAGATAGTGATCTACTTCCACGGTGCGCCTGGAGCGCCGGAAGAATGTGCCATTTTTGATTCTTATGCAAAAGATAAGGGTTTGACGATTATTTGTTTAGAGCGGTTTTCTATTGATTGCTCAATAAGTGGAGAAGCGTATTATCAGTTCCTGGCCAGGGAGATTTCAACATTGGCCGACGGTAAATCGGTAGATTTTATTGGTTTCTCCATCGGTGCGTTCATCGCCTTTCAGACTAGCCGTTATATGGCTGATGGTGTCAGGAACATGCATTTGATTTCTGCGGCTGCGCCGTTGGAAGCGGGAGATTTTATAAACGCGATGGCAGGTAAACAGGTTTTTAAACTAGCCAAGGCATTTCCAGGATTGTTCGTTTTGTTGTCATACTGGCAAAGCTTGCTGGCTCTATTTTCCGCCAAGACACTATTTAATTTGTTGTTTGCCAGTGCCGCTGTTGCTGACAAAGCATTGGTCAACGACCGTGAGTTCCAAGCCAGTATCACCAACGTATTGCGGTCGTGTTTTATTGGCCACATCCAAGGCTATGTGCGTGACATAAAAGCGTATGTACAACCTTGGGAAACCACACTTTCTGACATTTCCGTCAATACGCACATCTGGCATGGGGCGGAGGATAACTGGTCGCCAACGCCGATGGCTGGCTACTTGAAATCAGCGATTCCGGGTTGCTCACATATCGAAATAATGGAAGGTTTGTCGCATTACTCATGTCTGTATGAAGCCGTGCCAAAAATATGCAGGCAATTGGGCAAGGCTTAAAATACAATCAATGCTCTTACCTTTTCGGTAGCATTTCAAGGAAATCGAGAACGAACATGTACAAACTTTATGACTTTTTACCTTCAGGAAATTGCTACAAAATTCGCCTTTTGCTTAATCAATTAGGCATTGACTATGAGCGGGTCAATGTTGATATTTTAAATAAAGAATCGCGTACGCCGGAGTTCCTAAAAATTAACCCTAATGGCCGCACGCCTGTTCTGTATCATGACGGGAAGTATCTTGCTGAGTCCAATGCGATTTTAGGGTATCTGGCTTCAGATACCCACTTTTTACCTAAAGGCAAATACGAGCAAGCCCTGGTTTTGCAGTGGATGTTCTTTGAGCAATATAGTCATGAGCCTAATATCGCAACCCCACGATATTGGGTGTCAATACTGAAGGCCGAAGAAGAATACAGGGAACAGCTGACAGCAAAAATGAAGCTCGGCTATGCTGCATTGGATGTCATGGAACAGCATTTGGCAATCAACACTTATTTTGTGGCTAACCAGTACAGTGTTGCGGATATTGCCTTGTATGCTTATACCCATGTTGCAGAAGAAGGCAAGTTTGATTTGTCAGGATACAGTAGTATACAGGCATGGTTTAAACGGGTTGAGAGCCAAGAAAACCATATTGACATTAAAAAAAGTTAACAAAACACTCAACCGAACGTGGTTACAATGCAGTTTTATTTTTTAGAGGGATACTTACATGCTTTCACTATTTGAAAAACCAAATGCTCTATTAAGATTAGAAGGCTTAGGCATTTTTCTTCTGGCACTTACCGTCTATTGGCAGCAGTCGTTTGACTGGACGCTATTTTGGTCAACCGTTTTGCTACCGGATTTAGCGCTTCTTGGGTACCTTGTTAATGCCCGGGTTGGCGCAGTCACTTACAATATCACCCACTCAAAATTGTTGCCTTGCGCTCTGGCTTTGGTCTCGGTCGCAGAAGGTGACACCTTAGCCTTGGCATTGTCACTTATTTGGTTCATTCACATTGGTGTTGATCGGCTGTACGGTTACGGCCTGAAATACCCAGAAGGATTCAAAATTACCCATCTTGGTGTTATTGGGCAAGTAAGCAACGTAACCTTTGGCCGTTACTTACCTTGTGGAAAATAAATGAAGTTTAACCAGTGCACGGGCTATACGGTTCTATTTTTCAGCTTTCTATGCCCGGTTAGCTTTATCTTAGCCATCATAGAAGAGAGAAGCCATGCTTGAACTCAGGCCAGCCTGTGAGCATTGCAACAAGCCGTTGCCGCCCGATTCACTTGAAGCACGTATCTGTAGCTATGAATGTACGTTCTGTGCCGCCTGTGTCGACACTATCCTGGGTAACGTTTGCCCGAACTGCGCTGGTGGCTTTGTACCTAGGCCCATCAGGCCGTCCAAGAACTGGAAAAGCGATAACTATCTTGGCAAAGACCCGGCGAGTACCCAGATCAAGCACAGACCCGTTGACCAGGAAGATCATGCGCGGTTTACGGCTGAAATTAGGTTAATACCACCCGAAAAGCGGTAACCCAAAAACTGGAAAGGGGATAATCCTGTAATTGAAGTTACAGCTTAGTCTGCCTGTCTCATCCACATTGAGTATCTCTCAGTAAAATTTATATAAGGAAAATGGCAATGGAAAACAATTCACATCAAGCTATTTGGGAAACCTACACACAATCGTGGTCTGAGGCAGACGTATCGAAGCGGCTGCAAATATTCGGGCAATGCTTGAATCCTGATTGCGTGTACACCGACCCGCTCATCCAGACGACAGGATACGACCAATTGTCCGGGTACATGGCGGAGCTTCACAAGAACGTGCCGGGCGTAAAATTTATAACCACTGATTTCAAAAGCCACCATGACCGCAGCCTTACTCATTGGAATATGGTTGATGGTAATGGCAACGTACTCTCCCAAGGCGCAAGCTATGGTTTGTACGGAACTGGTGGACGTTTACTGCAAATGACCGGATTCTTTGAACTACCTAACGCGGACTGAACGCTTTGACGACTTCCAGCGCCGAATACGTAGACTATGTTTTAGAGCATTTGCAATCCATCGCACCGGTACAGACAAGTCGGTTCTTTGGCGGAGTGGGAATTTCCAACGGTTTCGTCCAGTTTGCCATGGTGATGGGAAATAGCTTGTATTTTGTGGTCGATGACGATTCGCGGAAGAAATACGAACTAGCTGGGATGCAGCCGTTTTCGTATCTGACCAAGAAAGGCCGTGTCCAAGTGAACCGGTATTTTGAAGTTCCCGAAGAGGTGCTTACCGATTCGGAACACCTGCGGCAATGGGCCAATGAATCCATGCAGGTGGCCGAGAAAACCAAGAAGCCTAAAAGGGTGCACCAAAGCCAGTCACCAGTTAACCCTGCATTAGGCCTTTAAACCTCGAACCTGTCGATGTTCCTGAAAACCAGTGACGGGTTCACGCCAAAAGTATCGCGGAAACAGCGGTTAAAATGGGCAGAATCTGTAAATCCACCCTCCATAGCGGCATAGGTCAGATTGTCTACTTTATGAAGCGTGTCCATCGCCGACACTATTCGCCGCCACATCCGATATCGGCGGAAGGGGATATCCGAGTGTTCTATAAACAAATGCCTGAACCTGGAAGCAGAAAGGCCTACGGAAGATGCCAAATATTCCTGGCTAAAATCATTTCCTGGGTCAAGCTGAATAGTGTGCATGATGCTGGCAATGCGCGGATCGACTTCGCTTTCAGCGGCTCCACCGGCATTCAGTAACTGATTGATCATCTGGTTAATTTCTGTTTTTGATGGCTTTTCTTCGTAAATTTTTTGAAAACATCCAACCCACTCCGTATCAATTATGTTCGTAATAGTCGATGTTGGAAAGGGAACGCGTTTCCTGAAATTAATAAAGTCAGTTGAGTTTTTCTCGATCACCAAACAAGCCACAATATTCCCGTTTGCGTTTAATTCATGTTTGCATCCTGCCGGGATAACGGCACAACGATAGGCTTTATAAGGCTCGTTCATCGCCTTCATTAAAAATGGTTGGTAGAGTCCCACATTGATAGCTACCGATCCCATGGCATGGAAATCCAATTGTTGTAGCGGTCCCAAAAACAAGGTGCGGTTCGTCCACATAAAAAGATTAGGTCGGAAACGATATTGCAATTCAGGGATAGCCGGTTTGTACAATTTATTGTTATTCGACATGGTTAAAATAGCGATGGAATGAATTGAAAGTCTTTAACTTACTTGCTTTGGAGAACAACGATGGATGTAATATTAAACCAAACAGCGCCCATAATCGCTATTTCATGCGCAGGTGTATTTTTTATGACGGGATTATTGACGGGCGTATGGAAATTTTCTTGTATGATGAAGAGCAAAGAATTTGTAGCCCCTTACTATGTGGACATTGCCCACCGGTCAGCATTGCTGTATTCCTATGCGGCCATGTTGATTGCTATGTTTGCCTATTTCAGCATCTTTGCAGAATGGGTAAATATTTCGGCAACGATTGCACCGTTACTATTCTTTGCTATTGCCATTTTCAATTACATCAAGCTGGGCATCAAAAATACGACGAACAACCAACTGCGTGATTCTGAAAATCCCGCTGCTGACAAAATGATCATGGGAGCTTTGGCAGTTGCAGAAATAGGCGGTTTCTTTATTTTACTCATTGGCTTTTTCGTTAGGGTTTTATTATTATGATGAGAACTATTTAATCCCTAGCAAAAATAGATGGTTAAAATTTCGCTCAACCAGAGAAGAGTGATTAGGTTTTATATCTATGCTGTCCATGTTGTGCCCGTTTAGCATTACATTTGAACTCAAAATGGTGATTTCTTGAAAAAACTCCATTTGGCAATTTCTACCAATAAAATTGAGGAAACCATTAAAGATTACGGCCTTCGGTTTGCTATGGAGCCATGCGCTTATGCAATCGGAGAGTATGCGCTGTGGCGCACAAAATCCCTCAATGTATCTATTCGACAAGATGCCTCATGTGCCCCAGGCTCGCTTCGGCATTTGGGTTGGGAAGACTCCTCTGCAACTGAGTTCTCGAAAGAGGTTGATGTAAATGGTATTGTTTGGGAAAGATTTGCCGCCCAGCACCAAGCCGATGAAATCAATGAAAATTGGCCAGAGACCAATTACCATCAGAAGTAATAAATCCTAACAACTCTTTCCACACGGATACCTGAGAGGCATATTCATGCTTGATAAAGCTTTCGCTGACCATTTTGCCGCTGATTGGATTGCGTCTTGGAACAGCCATGACCTTGGTCGCATTTTGTCGCACTATACCGACGATTTTGAAATGACATCCCCTGTCATTATAAAAGTGGCAGGAGAACCGTCAGGTACATTAAAGGGTAAAGAAAATATAAGAGCCTACTGGGCTAAAGCCTTGCAATTGGTGCCAGAACTGCATTTTGAATTGGTGACTACGCTGATTGGGGTAAACAGCATAACCTTGTATTACCAAGGTGTGCGTGGCCTTTCGGGAGAGGTTTTTCATTTCAACCAAGAAGGCAAGGTTACTAAAGCCTATGCCCACTATACTCAAAGCGTTTAACTCCGTGTTCTAGCAAACTCGATTATTTTTTATTCACTAAATCGGCTATGACTAAAATACTTGCGCTATCCGGTAGCCTGCGTGCCGCATCTATCAACTCCGCGTTACTTCGTGCGTCAGCAAGGCTTGCGCCGCCGGAAGTGTCGATAACAGTATTTCTTAGGTTAGGTGATTTGCCTTTGTTCAATCCAGATTACGAAACCAACCCACCGAGCATCGTCACAAATTTTCGCTCCGAAGTGGCGGAGGCGGATGCGTTGATTATCGCTAGCCCTGAATACGCTCACGGCATCACGGGAACAATCAAGAATGCCTTGGATTGGCTCGTGAGTTTTGAATCATTTGCCAATAAACCGGTTGCTGTAATCAATACGTCACCGCGTGCCTATCATTCCGATGCCGCTTTACGTGAAACCTTAAAAACGATGGCTGCTGAGATAGTAGAACCAGCGTCTATCAAAATTCCGCTTCTCGGGGCTAAGCTTGATGAAGACAGCATGGTATCTTCCCCATCTGTTGCAACGCCCATTCAGGAAGCGCTTGTTGCGCTTTGCCAAGCGGCCAGTTTGTACAAAACATCAACGAATGCATCATTTCCAATTCGGTGAGCATTATATGATCCTCAATACTCGGTAGTGCCGAAAAGCCATGAATTTACAGCAAGTGGTAACACGATTAGAAACTTTAGCCGACTCGGAGAAAATAGCAACCAAGGAACGAAAGTTTGGTATAAAAGCCCGGAACTCAATAGGCATTTACCACAAAGACCTTAAGGTACTTGCTAAGGAAATTGGCTGTGATAACAGGCTCGCCATTGAGCTATTTGATACCGGTATCTATGAAGCAAGAATATTGTGTAGCAAAATCTACGATCCAAAGTGCATTACCGAAGAACAAATGAATCAATGGGCGATGACCTTTGAGAACTGGGAAATCTGTGATTCTTTCTGCATGGGATTTTTCGCCAAAAGCAAACATGGCTTGGCCAAAGCCTTTGAATGGTCAGGGAATGAACATGAATTCATCAAACGGGCTGGTTTTGTCATCATGGCGGCTTATGGTTTTGCCGACAAAACAGCGAGCAACGAAGCGTTTGAGTCATTCTTTCCGGTCATTGAGCGGGAAGTTAACGACGAGCGAACTTATGTTAAAAAAGCCATAAATTGGGCGCTTCGCAATATCGGCAAAAGAAATGTCGATCTGAATAAACTGGCTATAGTCGTTGCCAAGCGTATCCTAGCCAACGATAGCAAGTCAGCAAAATGGATTGCTAAAAATGCCATTAGCGAACTTGAAAAACCGGATGTCAGTATTTTGGATTATCCAAGGCTTATTTATAGGCCAATGGCTAACAAAGCATTGCATCGTGCAAGTCGTTGAAAGCGGTGTTATGCTTTTTTTATATATGTATTGAAATTAAATACTGCTGACAAAGGTTGTCAGGATGGGGCTGTTAATCTACATGAAGAGTCGAGTTGTTATTGTACTTGGCCACTTTTAAACCAGATTGGGAGATTTTCAATGTATCAAATTTATAGCCATCCCTATTCGCAACATAGCCGCCGCGTGATTTCATTGCTGGAAGAAGTCGGCATTGAGTATGAAAGCCATATCATTGATTTGCTAAAGGGCGAACATATGTCAGAAAGTTACCTGGGTATCAATCCGAATCACCAAGTGCCAACACTGATTGATGGTAATGTAAAAATTCATGAATCTAATGCCATACTTAGATACTTGTGTATCAAACATGAATTATTCGACTGGTATCCTAGAAGCTTAGATGCTTTGGCCAAGGTTGAGCAGTGGTTAGACTGGGCGCAATGCCAGCTTTTTCCGCTGGTGAGATTAATCGTTCTCAATAGGGTTTTTATGGGAAAAAACGGCGACTTAAACGCTGCTGATGAGGCTGCCGGAAAAATACAGGCGCAACTTTCTATTATGGAAAATCATCTTGAGGGCCTACAATTCTTGGCAGGTGACAAACCAACCATTGCCGATTTAGCCCTCGCATCCAATATGTTCCAATTAGGCTTGGCAAACGAAATGCCCACAACACCGAATATCGTGCGATGGTATGAAAATATAGCGGCGTTAAAAGGGTTCCAAAAATCACTTCCGCAATCGTAAAAATAACAGGCGCTTTCAATGAATAGGCTGTTTAGTATTATTCAGGTTTTACGCGCTGCAAAAAAACCTGTAAAAGCTAAAGAGCTGTCAGAAAAACTAGAAGTGTCGGTCAGAACCATCTATAGGGACATTGCAGAACTACAAATGCAGAATGTGCCTATTTTGGGCGAAGTCGGAATAGGTTACCTGCTAAAGGACGGTTTTGAAATGCCGCCACTTATGTTAACGCCTGAAGAATTGGAAGCGGCTTTATTGGGTACGCAATGGGTCGCCCGTAGCGGGGATAAATCGCTTGCCAAAAGTGCAAGCACATTAATTGATAAGATCAATGCAGTCATACCCGAACATATGCGGTATGTTTTGCTAAAATCTCCGGTGGTGATTCCCACGACAACAGAAGCCGTGGCGGATACCATCAACATGTCAGATTTTCGCACTGCAATGCGGGATCAGAAAAAGATCGCCATTGTCTATAGTGTTGGTGGAAATCGTAGCGAACGGGTGATTTGGCCTTTTATTATTGGTTATTTTGAAACGGTTCGCGTAGTGGCGGCTTGGTGCGAACGCCGAAATGCCTTTAGGCATTTTCGAACCGATAGAATTGAATCATTTGAAATATTGGCAGAAATAGTTCCTAAGCCGATAGAACAATTAAAGGCTGAATGGCGGGAAATTGAAAAAAATCGGACCCATCAAGATCAAACTTAACAAACTACTTCGCACTTCCAGTGTCGGACGCTGCATGGATGTCATATATCACTTAATTGAAAAGCACAAAAAGCAACATCATCCGTTCTATCAGCAAGAGTGGTGGACGAAAGACCGTACTTCGTCAGAAACCAAGCAATGCGTAGCGGTTTCTCAGATTTGTATTGGCTTGATGAATAGTAAAAATGATTTGGTCGGTTTCGTTCGCGTACTAACGGAATCAATATGAAAATCAGACAGTACCAAATAGATGCCTTTGCAAACCGCGTGTTCGAGGGAAACCCGGCGGCGGTATGTCCCCTGAAAAACTGGCTGGATGATGATTTGCTGCAAGCCATCGCAGAGGAAAATAATTTATCTGAGACTGCTTTTTTTGTGCCCTCGGAAACAGGTTTCAAGCTACGCTGGTTTACGCCAATAAAAGAAGTTGACCTTTGTGGTCACGCAACCCTAGCTACGGCTCATGTGATCTTCGAGATTCTGGGTTACCCGAAACACGTCATTACTTTTGAATCACGTAGCGGCGATTTAATGGTAGAAAAAAAGGGGCGATTATTGGAAATGGATTTTCCGGCCTGTCCGCCTTCACCTTGCCAGATACCGGAAAACCTGATTCAAGCCCTTGGCCACCAACCTATTGAAGTGTTTGCCGCAGACGATTACATGGCAGTATTCGGCAATGAAGAAATAATTCGTGCTATCACGCCTAACCAAACACTGCTAAGTCAATTGGATTTGCGGGGTGTTATCATCACTGCACCCGGATTGGAGGTTGATTTTGTCAGCCGTTTCTTTGCCCCTAAGTACGGCATCCCTGAAGACCCTGTTACTGGCTCTGCCCATTGCATGCTTGCGCCTTATTGGGCGAAAAAATTGGGTAAGGACATCCTGACCGCCAAACAACTTTCCAAACGGGGCGGCAGTATTACTTGTGAAATTAAAGACAACCGTGTGCTGCTTTCAGGCTGTGCGGTTACGTTTATGGAGGCGGAAATTTCCGTCTAAATGGGGAAATAGTGATGAATCCGATTAAAGGCAATTGCCACTGTGGTGCAATTAACTACGAATTAACAAGCGATCCGCAGCTATCATTTATATGCCAATGCAGGCAATGCCAAAGAATTACCGGCACAGGCCATTCGGCTGAGTTTGTTATGCCGAGTCAAAAGGCCAACATATCTGGTGAGCTTAAGTTTTACGAAATGGTTTCAGATAATGGTAATACCGTCAGCAGCGGTTTTTGCCCTACTTGCGGAAATCCCATTTTGAAAAAGTCATCCGGTTATCCAGGGTTGTTGTTTTTTCATGCCGCAACATTGGAAAACCCCAGTTTGTTTAAGCCCCAGAAAGTTTTTTGGTATGCAAGCCGTCAACCGTGGGATTATGTTGTTCCTGGTCTTGAAGTGAAGGATAAAACGTAACCGTGCTCTCCATGACAAGACTTCAACCTTATCCAGGGATTGTTGGTTAACGATCTCTTAACAATGAAATGCATCTATGTATACTCCGACCCATTTTGAACAGCCGAATATAGAAGCCCTGCACGAACTGATTCGTAGTCGTCCGTTGGCTACTTTGGTTACGCTGTCGTCAACGGGCATTAACTCAAACCATATTCCATTGCATCTTTCAGCGCAACCCGCGCCGTTCGGTACGTTACAAGGCCATGTCGCCCGCGCCAACCCAATCTTGAACGACTTGAACTCTGAAAGCGAGGTGTTGGCGATATTCCACGGCCCAGATGCTTACATCAGCCCGTCTTGGTATGCGACCAAGCAGGAGGCGGGAAAGGTTGTGCCGACCTGGAATTACACGGTTGTCCATGCTTACGGCTCCCTTCGCATCATTGATGATGCCGCTTGGGTTCGTCACCAACTTGAAGCGCTCACCAACCATAACGAAGCGGCTTTTCCTGAGCCGTGGGCAGTTTCAGATGCGCCGCATGACTTTACCGAAAAGCTGATCGAAGCGATAGTCGGTGTTGAAATTGTGATTACGCGACTCGATGGCAAGTGGAAGGTCAGCCAAAACCAACCGGATAAAAACCAGGCTAGCGTGATACAAGGGCTGAGTGAAAGTGGACAAAGTGACGGGTTAACAATGGCTGAATTGGTTAAAGCAGGGGTAAAACCTTCAAGTTCAATTTGAGTGTCGATTACTCACAAATAGGGAATTTCAATTGAAAAATTTAGAATCTATAGATGCTGAAAACACTTATCAAGTATTTGATTGGCTTTGGACTTCTGGGCAATTATCGGAGCGAGACATTCTCGGCTTACCGGCGTTGGGTATTGACGTGGTAATCAATCTTGCCTTGCCTACCTCATCCCCTTCCTTACCGGGAGAAGCTGAGTTGGTCACTCAGCAAGGTCTGGTCTATATACAAATTCCGGTAGAATGGGAAAACCCTAAGCCTGAACAATTTACCCAATTCGTCGGAACGCTTAAGGCTTTCGAGGGGCATAACATTTGGGTGCACTGTGCCAAAAACATGCGGGTGTCTGCTTTTATCTATCTGTATCGCAAGCTCATTCTTTCCGAGAGCGAGGAAGAGGCATCCTTGCCAATGCGTGAAATTTGGAATCCCAATGAAACGTGGGAGGCTTTCATCAAAAATATTTGTGATTTAGCATGAACACGATAGCTATTCGCCAAGCCACTGTTTCTGATCTTGATGCCCTAACCTGTCTTTTTGACGGCTACAGGCAGTTCTATGGTCGTACCAGTGATGTACCAACTGCACGTCAATTTTTGCTGGATCGGTTCAATAATGGCGAATCTACTGTGTTTGTTGCGCTGATGGAGCAAAAGCCAGCAGGATTTGCTCAGCTGTACCCCAGTTTTTCGTCAGTTTCTATGGCAAGGACGTTCATATTGAATGATTTATTCGTAACGCCATCGGCAAGACGGCTGGGATTAGCCAGCACATTGCTTCAAAAAGCGGTTGAATATGCCAAACAACGTGGAGCTATTCGCCTAACGCTATCAACGGCAATTGCTAATGAGCCCGCTCAGGCCTTGTACGAATCACAAGGTTGGCAAAAAGATGAGCAATTTTTTGTTTACCACTTCGCCACCAACGTGTAATAGTTCAAAGCCTTTCCCATAACTTTAAAAATTAAACTGAAATCGGATATTCAAAGCCGAATAAAATTTGTGGCTAATTTAAAGTCCCCGATAGGGGATCAGCAAATCCCTCGCCTTTAGGCGACAGGGATAAGGTGGTAGGTCTAAAATGGAGGCATGAAAGATTACAAGCGCAGGAGCCATACGATTTGGGACTGCAAACACCACTTGGTATGGGTGGCGAAATACCGTTATGCCGTGTTGGTTGGGGACATTGGCCTGTGTTGCCGTAAACTGTTGCGGGAGATAGCGCGCAGCCAAGAAATGACGATCTATGCTGGGTCAATCAACCGTGACGGTGCTGTAATCGACCCATTGGGTCGATAAAATCCGGCTTTAAGCCGTAACCCGAAGCCACCGGCTTTAGCCGGTGGAGTATTCACAATTGTTCCATTCTGAAAAGGGCGAATTCAACTGATGGAAGTTGATTTAGTCCGGACATCAAGAGCCGGAGATGTGTTTCATTATCGTTGGGCGACACGACGTTGCTTGAAAATGATTAATCCAAATTCCAAGATCAAGTATCTCGTGATTGAAGGCTCAGGCGACCCTTCGCTCGCTGGTGAATATGTCATGGATGTCACCGAATATTCAGAATCTGCGGATGGAAATAGAGAGGATATAGCTTATTTTCAGTTGAAACATTCAACCAAAAGAGTCGATCAACCTTTTCAATTAAGCGACTTAAAAAATACGATAGAAGGATTTGCCAAACGCTTCATTGAGCATGAAGAGAAAAAATCTGAGCAGATCGGGATAATCACATTTTCAGTTATCACTAATCGAAAAATAGATGATGCATTCAAAAAAGGAATTCTCGCGATTGCCCTAGGTAAACAATCTGAAAAGAAATTTTTAAACACTTTAGAAAAATACACCCAGCTATCCGGTGGATTTTTGAAAAGGTTCTGCTCATCGTTTCAGCTTGACGATAAGGAGGGAAATTTTGCTGAACAAAAAGATAAACTGACTTTTGAGATGTCAGCTTTTTTTTCCGGTTTAGTTGATAGTAAAGAAATCAATAACATCATTGCTCTGATTCAAGAACAAGTTCTACCTGGTACATCAGGGAAAATAACTCCAGAGGACATACTTCTGCGTTTTGGAGTTACCTCTCAACGCGACTTGTTTCCTGCCCCTGCTGAATTTGAACCATTGGAAAATCCTATACAAAGGGAGCAATATCAAAAATTATTAGACCATATCATCAATACTACAGTACCAATCATTATTCATGCCAGCGGTGGTGTCGGTAAATCAGTAGTTTGTCGTCAATTGGTTAGCACATTGCCAAGTGGCTCGGTAGGTATCGTTTATGATTGTTTTGGTGCAGGCAAATATCGCAACAGGAGCCAACCTCGTCATCGCTTTCGAGACGGTCTAATACAAATCGTCAATGAACTTGCCGTTTTAGGGCTATGTGAAGCGCTAATTCCAAGATCGGGAGAGTTAGACGATGCCCTGATCAGGTCGTTCTTACTTAGGTTGAACGCGGCGGGCAAAGCGTTAGAACAAAATGGCAACGATGGATTTATAGCCGTTTTTATCGATGCTGCCGATAACGCAGAAATGGCGGCAGAAGAATTTGGTGATTCTTGCTTTGTTAAACATCTATTACGAGAAGAACTTCCTGCCAATTGCAGGATAATCGCATCATGCCGATCTGAGCGTCTGTATTTGCTTGATCCCAAACATTCGGTAATACAGATTCCATTATTGTCGTTTAGTAAAACAGAAACCCAAAATTATCTACGCTCTTATTATCCTAATGCCAGTGAACATGATGTTTTAGAGTTTCATAGGCTAACCGGCGGAAACCCACGTGTACAGGCGAATGCAATTAATTTAAATAAACATTCTTTAACAGCAGTTTTAACAAGCCTAGGCCCAGGACAAACAGTGGATGAGCAGATTGCTCAACAACTGCATACAGCCATCGAAAAACTCAAAGAACAACACACAAAAATATTTCAAACTCACATTGATGCAATATGCTTAGGTCTTGCAAACCTACATCCGTTAATCCCACTGGAAATTCTTGCCTCAGCCGCTCAGGTCGAACAAACAACTATCAAGAGTTTTGTTGCTGATTTAGGGCGGCCACTTTGGATTTCTGAAAATTCAGTCCAATTTAGAGATGAACCAACAGAGACTTGGTTTCGAGAACAATTTTCAGCTTCGTCTGAACAAATCGAAACGTACATCGATAGACTTAAACCTTTGGCAACTAAATACAATTATGTTGCCGAAGTGCTTCCCCCTCTTTTATTAGGGGCCAAAAAGTATGTCGAACTAATTAAGTTGGCTCTATCCGATGAATTGTTACCAGAAAGCCCGATTGATAAACGTAATGTTCGTATCTACCGTTTACAGTTTTCTTTCAAAGCCGCATTAAAGCAAAAGAAATACGCCGATGCAGCCAAGCTGTCGTTGAGAGCAGGCGAAGAGGTGGCTGGTGACAAGCGCCAACTAGAGTTGCTTAGCAAGAATACGGACTTGATCGCGCCGTTACAGTCATCTCAACGAGTCCAAGAATTGGCGTTTCGACAACAATTGAGTGGCGGATGGGATGGTTCGGAAAATATTTATTCGGCCATGCTGCTATCCACTGTTGAAGATTTCAAAGGCGAGGCTCGTGGGTACTTAAGGTCGGCGGATAACTGGTTAAAACTGTATTTTGGGGAACGGAAAAACAATAAAGAAAACTCTCATGAGGAACGTCTACACGATGACGAAATTGCCGAAATGGCTTTTGCCAACCTGAACTTATTTGGTACTGAGGCCTTAGTCAAATTTATTAATAGCTGGCGGCCTCCAGAATTGGCATTTCGTATCACAAAATTATTGGTGACTCGTCTGATCGATTCAGGTAGGTTTTCGACAGTTGATGAGCTTAGCCAATTGGCTTGCCGCAATATTTATGTAATGTTGGCGATTGCTGATGAACTAATCCAAATTGGTAAATTTCCATCATCATCCGTCTTATTTCCAAGTTTAGTATTGCTTGGGCATCGCCGTACACGCATTAAACGAGAAAAAAATCACTGGCGTAGCGGAGACTTGGATTTTGCCATGATTTCGTTTGCCGAAGCTTGTGCAGCCTCAAAGCTTTGTCAGTCTAAAATCCAGCGAGTTATAAATCACTATTTTCCAACCAGTTCGACCTACTCAATTCATAGCGATCATGCTGATTCTCGTGAACGTATCGGGTTTATACGGATTGTTGCACTTAAAGCAGCACTTTCCGGAGGCTGGGAAGTTAATCTTAATTCATTGATGCCGGATAAATGGTCGGAGAGTCCAAAAAATTATGACACAGAACAAGATATTAAGCGGTTTGAGCAAGTCGTAGGTGGGTTATTGCCTTGGTACATTGTACGTGCTCGATTGCTGGCTGGTTACGAGGAAGACGTAGGGGAGCTGATCCAAAGTGCCGACCTACAATCAAAAAATGCTCTTGCACAAAGATACCAAAGCCATGATCGTTTACCCTTTGAATTAACTCATGCCCGTTTTGAACTGCTGTTATTTAATCCGAAGGTGTGTGAGCTAGCATTAACTAATTTTGGGGATGAACTATCTAGCCAAAATCTTAAATTTTTGGCTTATGATCGTTTGAATGCTGTTAGGGCGGCATTTCGACATTTTCATCTAAAATCTATTAGGTTTAAATTAGAAAAATCATGTCGAGATATGATTTTGGCTAGTTCTGATGAAGGCCCTGAAACGTTATCTGATTGGTACATCAGTCTAGCAAGAGCTGTTTTATCTGAAAGTCCTGAAGATGCCAAAGTTTATTTCGATCAAGCAATTGATGTCGTTTCTAAATTTGGCGATGAAATAATTGAGCGATGGAATGCCATTGTCGTTATGGCAAAGCGTAGTAGCGATGGTGGTTGCAGAACACCGGAAATAGCCTATCGTTTTATCCGCTGCGCTGAATTGGTCGGTGAAAACGTAGATCGTGAAAAATACTGGGATAGGGAAGTAGCAATAGAAACCTGCTTTAAACTTCATCCCCCGTCGGCTTTTGCTGCACTCAGCCGTTGGCGTGATCGCGACGTAGGATGGCTTAATCGACAGCTACCGACATTAGCTAGGCAAGCAGTCGAGTCAAAGCTCGTTTCTGTCGCTGCCGGATGGTCTTTAACGGCATTTGCTTGGGAATATAGTTATCAAGAGTTTGTTGAGCTTTGCATTGAATGTGAAACTGAACCAAATCGTCGGCAGTATATCTTGGATACAGCGGTTAGAGAATTACGATTAAAAGGCTCTGATGAAGGTAAATGGAAAAACCTTTTGAACTTGGCAAACAAGTTTTCACTGAACAATTCCAAAATACAAAAGATAGCTGATTGCTTAGAACACTCAGGATTCAACGATACGACAGAAGATAACCATAAGCCTAATCATCTACACGACACTCATAACGAACCTCTTATAGATTGGAATGCGTTGTTTTCCGGTCTCGATCTTACTAAAACAACAGATTTAAGTACGGCGTTAGAAAAATTTAAATTACTACCTCCTCCCCGATGGATAGATAATTTTTGGGAAAAGGCTGTTGCAACAGTTAATGAAAATGACGCTAAATTATTTTTAGAGGCAATTGTTCATACAGAAAGTGCCGATGCCTATGATGTTGAATATGGCTTGAAAAACTTTCCAGAAACTTGGAATAACAAAATAAGCGTCCAAAAAGTTTGGCCGAAAATTATTCATTCCATTGGTCAACGTTTTCCCTTTTGGTACTCAAATCCTTACAGATTTGATCATTTCTGTAGGTTTGTTGCTTCATTAGATAATACAAAGGAATGGCTAAGCCAAGGTGTATTGGAAGGTTTGGGTGGTATTGGCGATTTAGCCAGCGCCACCACGCTTTTTGGGTTTAGTAATGTTGCAGCTGATTATATTTCACCGGAAGAAGCACATGATGTTTTAAATTTTGGCCTTCTGCGTTTTGAAAATCACATTGATAGCGATTTTGCAGATGGAGTTTGGGCAGATTGGCTGATACCTCCGGATTCCATCCCCGAAGCATTTACTGGATTTATTTGGTCAGCTTTGGGTTCCCCACGTTCTGTTATCCGTTGGAGGGCTGCACATTGTGCGCGCAGATTGGCAGAAGTTGGCTGTGAAAATGAGATCGATGCGTTGATTGACTGGATGGTGCGTGATCAGGTTAAAGCATTTGGAAGTAAAAAATATCCTTTTTATAACCTTCATGCCCGACAGTATTTGTTGATTGCAATTGCTCGTGCTGCAATGGATACACCTCAAATATTTCTTAAACACCATGACGTTTTTTCCGATTATGCGCTCAAAAGTATGCCTCATGCTTTAATTCAAAAAATTGCCGCTGATATAGCGCTGTTAATTGAGGGGGCTTTCCCAGCAACCTACAGTTCAAAAATAATATTGCAGTTAAGGCAAGTAGGTGTAAGTCCTTTCCCTATCGAAAACGTTGAAGAATACAATAAACACTTTTTATCACCTTGGCATGAACGAGGCGAAATTGACAAAGGGTTGAAACTGCACTTTTCTTATGACTTTGATCGTTATTGGTTTGAATCTCTAGCAAGGGTATTTGGAATTTCTACTCAACAAGTTGAGGAGTTAGCGAAAGAAATTATCCTTAAAGAATGGAAAATCAATGTTAGTGATGAATATATTCGTGATCCGAGGCAGAATCTATGGAACTATCGGTTTGAGCGTGAAACTTGGTACAGTCATTACAGTTATCCAAAAACCGACGACTATAGTTTTTATTTATCCTATCATGTTATGTTAGCTGTTGCGGCTAAATTACTGAAAGCAATGCCCATAGTTGACCGGCATGATTGGTATGAAAACGAATGGATAGAATGGTTACAACGTCACGACTTGACTCGTAAAGACAAACGCTGGCTTGCGGATAGACGTGATCCTCCACCATTACAAAGACGTGCTTGGTTACGAGAACCAAAATCTGAAAATTGGCGTGGGGAAATCAATCAAGACGATTTCTTAGATGGATTATTGTCAGAACGGAATAACGAACCGTTGCTGAATGTTTATGGCGACTGGACTGATACTGATGATAGTCGCAGGGAAAGTTTTTCCGTTTCCAGTGCTTTAGTTAACCCTGATATCTCATTGTCGCTATTAAATGCCTTATCAACTTGCGCGAATCCGCGTGATTTTTATCTTCCTCTATATAAAGTTGATGAAGAGGACATCAAAAATTTTCCATTCATATTGGAAGGTTGGATTTTTAAAGGTGAGCCCAGAAAATATTTAGATGAATATGATCCTTTTGCCGGGGATATTGCTTATCCACCCCATATTCCTGGAGAAACCATAATCGAGCATTTCAAGCTTGGATCTGATGTTGACCAGAGAGAATGGCGTTTGCTTGAATCGGATCAAGTAGTTATGATCAGCGAGATTTGGGGAGACAAACCGCCTGAAGGTAGAGACAAAGAAATGCCACACGGTACTCGGCTTATAGGTTCTTTTGCATTTTTAAAAAACCTATGCGCCAGCCTAAAACGAGATTTAATCATAAAAGTCCAAATAGAACGGCACTACCAATATGGATCATACAAATCAGAACCCGATGACGAAATCAAATATCCACCCCCATATTGCAAAGTTTATCTCTTCACACCAAATGGAGAGCTTAGAGACACAACAACGTGTTATCGAATTGGGCAAGGCACTGGTTAAAGAATTAGAAATTGAACTAGGCAATGACACTCTGTCCAGATGGTTAGCTCATTACATTGCAGAGTTGATAATCAAGTTGGAAAATGCCGAGCAAGAGCGGAAAGGGCAATTACAGCAGCGATGTTTTGAAACCATATTAACGTTATGGCAAAATCGATCTTCATTTAGAAAAGGTCACCGTCCTTTTGAAAATTTTGAGCCTATTTTCAGGGCTTTAGAAGCACTTGATCCGGAAAACCGAAATTCGTTTTATCGATTCTGGAATCAAAGAGAATTGGATGATTCGGAACTTTCGGATGATGTTAAACACTGGACTGATCTTGCTGTAGGACTCGATAACGCTGCACGCATTTGGATCAAATTCGCATTAGAGCAAGCTACCCGCCACGCATTAGATGAAAAAACTCGCTTGTGGCTCAGCAACGCTAAAGAATTAATGCAAGATCAGGAATTAAAAGTAATTTTTCAGTTAGCAGAGGAAGCGTCAGCGTCAAATACGGACGATAATATCAAGAAACTCAATTCAGACAAGATCAATCAGTTCAAAGAGATGATCAAAAAACTCGATGGTTTTATAGAGATCAGTGAATATATAAAGGCCGAGTTAAAAAACAAAATCAAAATATTAGAGCAGCCATCTTCTTGATAAATCAGTAGCTTTATCTATCTGAATGGAAAACATTTCCAGTTGAAACTCCATGCGTTTCAAGATTAACCGACATTTTAGTGACGGTTTTCAGATAAGGTAACCGATTTGAAATGCAAATGCTTGGTGGTTTTGGATCAGAATGCCCACTGCACAATGAGTTGAGTCAGAATGCTAGTTTTTAAAAATTCCTCCTTATATCTATTTGTATTTATTATGTAATAAATTATGAAGGTTATAAAGTATGAAACTTTGTTGTAAATATATTTTAGCTTATTAAAGTAGACTAGTCATAAAAGTATGATACTTTAAGCAAAAACATATAATTTTATAGACAATAAAAACAATTATTTAGACTTTAAAAAGTATGATGCTTTTTTGTTAGTGTACATGTTGTCGGAGAGTAATAAAGTATCATACTAAGTAATAAAGATTCATACTGAGTAATAAAGTATCATACCAAGTAATAAAGTTGCATACTGATACCACTTGAGCTAAGCTGCTTTAACGCGACTAGCTGAGTGGTTTTTTTATGTCGGTAAAAAAACACGGTAACTTAGACCTCAAGCAAACCAAATGGCTCAAGGAAGGCCGGGGTGCCGGTCATGGAAATGACTACCGACCGTGGCTCACTGTCCGTGATGTCGCATCAACAGGCAGGTCTCACCGAATATTCGGCCATACATCAGGCCGGACACACCATCTTCTCTCTGACCTGGAGTTGGCGATTTTCCTGGTCTTGGAGTGGAACCAAGTAACCACCGACATCAGGGAACAATTTCCCCTCAAACTTGAAGATACCTTAGTTTTGGCAAAAGAAGCCGGGATCAAGCATCCCGCCTTACAAGGCCATGATTACATCATGACCACAGACTTCCTGGTTGACACCCATTCCGCATCACAGCCTAAATTTGCCATCCAAGCCAAATACGCAAAAGACTTGCAAGAACCCCGTGTCGTCGAAAAGCTTGAACTGGAACGGCGCTATTGGCGGGAAAAGTCCATACCTTGGTACATCGTGACCGAACAAGAAATCTCAAAAAATGTTTTCGACAATATCAAACATCTCTATCCTGCTGGGCGTGATGTCCTTTCGGAAGTCGAAGTAGCTGACCGGTTGGCGATTTATAGCCCGCACCTGTTGACAAAGGGCAACTTAACATTACGGGAGTTTTCTCAGAAAATCGATACCGCTTATGCTCTAGAGCCAGGCCAGTGCTTGTCGGAATTAAGGCAGCTTCTGGCGCAACGCATACTGATATTCGACATCACAATTCCGTTTAGGAAACTCAAACTGAGCGATATCGAAGTTGTCGATACCAGGCTATTAAACGAGAAGAGACATGTTTCAAATCAATGAAGTCGTTGAATTTGAGAACGAACTGTATCGGATACTGGCTCTCTTGCTGGAGGAAGTGGTCTGGATACCGGTCACAAAAGCAGGCATCTTCCCATCGCTAATTCCCGTTGAAACTCTGGTCAACGCGGTCGAAAACGGGATGCTGGCCAGAAAGCCTGATCCCTTTGCCAACCTGATTTATGAAATGCCGCTTAAAGGGTCAGTACAGCAGCAAAAACTCGAAAAAAATCTCCAGTTGATCCAACCTATCATCTGCGATGCCGATTGTTTCTTGCCAAAAGTCCGTTCGGCCAGGATCGCCCAGGTCATGGCGGAACATTCAACCACCAAACAGACGCTTTACCGTTTGATAATGCGCTATTGGCAACGGGGGCAAACCGCCAACGCCTTGCTGCCCGACTACAAAAACTCTGGCGGGCGAGGTAAAACTCGGCAGGCAAGAGACAAAAAGCTGGGCAGGCCAAGAGTCCATACGCCAGGCAAAGGCGCAATCGTAGATGAAGCAACAAGACGGTTGTTTCGTATTGCCATTGAAAAGCACCTGCTAACCGACAAGGAAAACGGCCTAAAATCCGCACATAACCATTTCAAGGGGATGTACGAAACTTTCTACCCGCAGGTGGCAGAAGCAGAAATGCCGACCATTTGGCAATTTGGCCACTTTTACCGGCGTGAGTACGGCAAACCAGAAATTTTGGAAAGGCAGACGACCCGCATCGAATACCGAAAAGATGTCCGGCCTTTGACAAGTACCGTAAACGCCAACCTTCTGGGGCCTGGCTCATGCTTTGAAATTGACGCTACCCTGGCCGATATTTACCTGGTTTCCGACAATGACCGACGTAATATCATCGGGCGGCCTGTTGTCTATGTGGTCGTAGACGTGTTCAGCCGGATGGTCGCGGGATTGTATGTCGGCCTTGAAAATCCGTCGTATGCCACGGCCATGTTGGCGTTGTTAAATGCATTGACCGACAAGGTTGCGTATTGCAAAGAGTATGGTTTCGAGATCGACTATGAGGACTGGCCGATAGTCGGCATACCGGATGCCATTATGGCAGACCGTGGCGAGTTGTTCGGACACCAGATTGAAGCGCTCGAACGCGCATTTTCGGTCCGTATTGAAACTGCGCCGCCGCACCGGGGTGATTGTAAAGGCGTTGTCGAACGCGGTTTTGGTACCGTGCAGGCAAAGTTTAAGTCCTTTGCACCCGGTGTAGTGGTTGGGTCGCTGGCAAAAAAACGCGGTGGAAAAGATTACCGGCTCGATGCCCAACTGACGATCAAGGAGTTTACCGGAATCATCCTCGCAGCAATCCTTTACCGTAACCGATTCCATACCCTGGAAAAATATGACAGGGAACCTGATATGCCGACTGACCTGCCAATGACCCCGATTTCGCTGTGGAACTGGGGTATCCAAAATCGGACAGGCAAGTTGCGGACGGCACCGTACGATGCGGTAAAAGTGGCAATATTGCCAAGGACGAAAGCCTCACTTTCGGAATTAGGCGTATGTATATTTGGCATCTATTTCACCTGCCAGGAAATCGTGAAAAAAGGCTGGCTGCATCGTTCCAAGGAAATTAAACGTCCCCAAAACTTACAGGCCGCCTATGATCCCTGGTCGGCTGATTGTATTTACCTATTCCCAAATGCAAACAGCACCGAATATTGGCTATGCGCGCTGACTCCACACTGCCGGGAGTTCATTGGCTGTTCGTTCTGGGATGTTTGGCAAATTACGGATGAACAGAAAAGGGCTGTTGCAGAAAATAAGCTGGTGTCTGATGCAAAGCATCGAGAGCTTGACCGTTACATTCAGGAGACCATTAAAAACGCAAAGAGAGAAATGCCGGGCGACATTCGGGAAATACCTAAAACTCAGCGGATAAAAGGCATTCGCCAGAACCGCAAGCTAGCAAAGAAGGATGAACGTATTAGCCGGCAAAAATCGAATAAAGATGGAGAGATAATGAAGGACTCCTTTAATTTAACTAATGTCGTCCCGTTAAGGGCAACCGATAATGAAGATGATTTGGCTTTTCCCAGCTTTATCGACGAATTGTTTGATGAGTAAGGAGCATAAATGACTTTGCCAGCTAACTTTTTAAAGGCAGTATATCGTGATCCAGGGCTTCAAAAATACCAAGGCAATCCATTCATAGAAGCGTTACCACCCATTATTGGGCTCAAAGAATTAAAGAAAGGCCTTGAAGGTGTAATTGAATTCAACCCCAAGGATTTGTTTGAGGATGGCAATATACGGGCACACCTGATCTGTCAGGTACTTTATGATTTTTTTCAACCCTTTGCCAGCCACTATCAATTGGAGTCCAAGCTGTCGATCATGATACGCCAAGGTTATGTAGGTCGGAATCCAAGCGATGGGTCATTAAACCTTCACATGCAAAATGGATATGAGCGGGTACAGGCGGGTGACCTGGATGTTTTTAGGTATGAACATGCAAAATCTACCGCCCTTAGCCTATCGCTAATTGGCTGTTCGGGGTGCGGAAAAAGCACTACGCTTACCCGGATATTGGCGACCTACCCCCAGGCGATTTATCACGATAAATTAAACCTAACCCAGATCGTTTACCTGAAAGTCGATTGCCCCAACGATGGCTCCTTGAAAAGCCTATGCATGTATTTTTTTCGGGCAATTGACCAATTGCTTAAAACCGACTACGAAAGAAAGTATGGGATGAAGCGGCATAGCGTACCTATACTGCTTGCCATAATGAGCCAGTTAGCCAATGCCCATGCCATCGGGGTATTAGTCATTGATGAGATTCAACATCTCAGCCAGCAGTTCTCCGGCGGGGTGGAGTCGATGCTGAATTTTTTTGTGACCTTGGTGAACGTGATCGGAATTCCCGTTGTTTTGGTCGGTACGCCCAAAGCCCGTAGGATATTTGAAATTGACCTCCGCTCGGCGAGGCGCAGCGCGGGATTCGGGGCATTGCTCTGGGAGCCGATGAAGAATGAGGCTTCCAAAATTGACAAAAATTCCGGCAAATTAATACCGTCTGAATGGGTCGCGTTCACCGACAAACTTTGGAAATACCAATGGCTGCAAAAACGTGACGAAAACTTGGACGATGAAATTCGTGAATCTTGGTACGACCTGTCACAAGGCGTGGTTGATATTGTCGTAAAGTTATTTGTTCTGGCGCAATTACGGGCCATAGTCACGCGGACTGAACGAATCACGGTAAAACTGCTTAAACAAGTTTACGATGATGAACTGAAGCCAGTCCATCCGATGCTGGCCGCTTTGAGGTCGGGGGATGTGGAGCGGATTATGGAATATTCTGACCTATACATCCCTGATATGGATCAAAAACTCCTCGCTTTAAGACGGGACATAGAACAGGTTTTGTTAAACGAGCCAAAGCAAGATGACTACTATGGGGGAAATGAACAAGCCCGGAAATTACATATTATGTTAGTTGGCTTGGAGTGTAGCCCTGATTTAATCCGGCCTTTGGTTGAGCAGGTAATCAGCGAGTATCCAGAGAAGACCATCTTAGAAATGATGTCTTTTGTATTGGAGCGAAGTTCGGTTTCGGATAAGCCGGTAAAATCTAGTCGCCCCAAGCTTATATCGGTCAAACAAAAAGATTGGTGTACATTAGAAACCGAAGACATCCGTTTTCAATATTCACAATCTGATCAGGAAACTAGCGTTTACCAACTGCTGAAAAAAACCAATGTCGTATTTGATATAGATAACTGGATGAAACATGCAGGTTAGACAATATGATCAATTTTCCGGTGCCTTATCCTGATGAAATAATCTACAGCACCATTGCCCGTTATGGGGTGCATTTCGGTATCACTAGCCCAAAGCAATTGTTGGATGACATATATGGCGACCGTAAAGTGGTAGCCACTATCGACTTGCCCAATCGGTTTTCATTAATATCAGCCCATTTGCAAGATTCAAAACGTGACAACGGCAGTAAGTTTGATATTGATACGCTGATATATGAGCACACCTTGTTTCCGTTATTTGCGCCTTTTGTGCCGGAAGACAGGCGAATAAAATGCCGGGCTTGGATGAAAGCAAGCTCGAAAGGGGCTATACATCTAATGCTTGGTATCGCAGCATCCAGGATCAAAGTCAGAAACCATTTGCGTTATTGTCCGATATGCATTCAGGAGCAGATTTCAATATATGGCGAACCGTATTGGAAAAGAATCTGGCAGGTGGCAGGCATTGATCATTGCCCGTTGCATGGTTTGTTGTTAACCGCGCAAGTCCCGAACAAAACGCAGCACAGGCATCAATTTTTTCCCGCTATGCCGAGTTATTGTCCGATACAACCCCAATCTATTGCTCCGGCCTTTTAAAGTTTTAAGCCAAGTCAATTGAATGTATTGATGCGCATGGCTTTAATTCAGAAATAATTCAAACTTCACAAGACCGAATCTATAAGCCATTAAATGAAACAGCCATCATCGTCAAACAGGTAGAAGGTTTGTTAAACCGTCCCCAACATAAATCTGCCACCTTTGCCCAATGGAGTGCATTTTACCGGCATCTTGCAGTATTGAATGATTGTAGGAAAGGTAAGCGGGTTGATTATGAGGCGATTAGGGAAAGAACAATAGCTAAATGGCCAATCCGCTGGCTAAGGGAGCAGCGGCTTAATATCACAGGCCAAGGAAATGATTGGTGGGTTGGGTTGTTTAGAAAACACAGGAAATCATACAATTACCTTCAACATATCGTTGTGTTACATTCATTAATGCCGGATGGTTGGACGATAGCGGAAGTGCTAGGTGAAGTGAATAATATGCAAATCAAGCCCAATACTAAAACCAGGCTGCCGGAGCAATCAAAAATTCCGCTAGAACCGCTTGAAAATTACCGGAATAATTGGGAGCGTTTAGTTGGCGAGCACGGAATAAAATCAGCTAGGTCAGGAAAGCCTGGTGGAGCAATTTACGCTTGGTTATATCGGCACGATACCACGTGGTTACTGGCTTTTAATGATGAGCATGGACTCAATCCAAAACCTCAAAAACTACGTGTCAATTGGGAAGCGAGGGATAAGCATATAGTTGGTCAGTTAATACTGATTAGAAAGAATCATGTAAACCAACTTCACCATCCACAAATGACCCGCAACTGGTATTTGTCGAAATTCAACAACCATTCCAGTGTAGAAAAAAACTTGTTCCGCTTGCCGCAAGTTAAGCTATTTTTTGAAAGGTATTGCGAACAATTGGCCGATTACCAAATTCGTCGCATCAACAGGGTGATGGCCGATGCCCAAATAAGCGGTCAGCATATCAAACACTGGCATGTCTTTCGTGAGGCTGGCTTAAGCGAAGAGCGGATCACCGAAAAAGCCAGGGATTACCTAATTAACAAGATGGGGGTGAGTATTGCATGACACAAATATCGCAGGTCTTGACGAGAACGTCACCATCATCGCGATTGGTCACTTATTTCGCCGAATAAATGGTTCGCAATGGGGTGTTTAACCTAAGATTCCACCCTGCCCAAGGAAAACATTCGCTTTCCATTTCCCAAGCACCAACCCTCGCTAGGAGGCGGGTGCTGAATCAGACTATTCCTGTCTTACCGGCAGGTTATCAAGTCAATTTCAGTATCAAAAACACCCAGGATTGGGTTGTTTGTAAGCTGTCGGATTGTCCTATATTAAGCGAAAACCAAAGGAGGATGGCGGAAGCGAATGAACTTTGTTTTAATTTCAAAACGGACAATGGTTATAGCATTTACCTTCCGCAATTTGAGTTGGCAAGGGCTTTATTTTTCCATGATGCCTACATGGCAAGAACGGCCATGGATTCGGAGGTGCTTAAAACCGAATTCGATATTGTCCACGATCAAGCTAATGACGCTGTTTCTGTAAATGTTTCAATTAGCTCTAGCTATCGCCTGAAATCGTTCGAGAATATAGCAGCAAGAAATATATTGAGTTGGATTTTGGTTGATCCAGATGCCCGTGCTTCTTTTGAATCTATCGTCAAATATGAAAAACAATATGCGATCGAACTTAATGATTATCGCAATTGGAGCTTTCAATTTGATCCGCCAAAACTGAAGAATGCCAACTTCATCGTCAGGGGCAAGTTTGATAAAGTTTCGGCCTGCCTTCTGGTTTTTGAGGTGGTTGCTGTCAAAAACCTATCTCATAACCTCCCGAAAGAAGTGAAAATATTTCACCCGAAGTTCAAGGAATACGTTCGTGGCCAGGGCGGTGGCGGCTATGTGGCAACGGACGACCTACCAGACGAATACGACTTACACGATGGTGAAGAGGCTAACCTAGATAGCCAACATATCGTGTTGGCCGCCCCTGATGTCGAATTTGAATTTGTACACCCCTTTAAAACAAGCAGGGTTTACAACAAAAAACAAAACAGTCCCGGAGGCCGAAAGGATGAAGAAACCGGCAACCAACCAAGTAAAGACGTAAGCTCGGAAGAAAGCTCGATTACTGGGGAGTTACCCCAAGCGGACTGGGATACGGCTGCCGACTCCTCCGATGATATTCACCTGTATGCTAGCAAGTTCGATTGCTTTCAGCAAATGTTGGAGCTTTTGAAAACCAAACATGACTGCATAATAGTTTCCACACAAATCAGGAAATTACCCAAACTGCCTCGGTGCAACATGCACCTATTGAAGACTGAAGATAGCCCCCGGTGTATAGCGACAGCTAATATTCAATATAAAAGCCAGAGTGTTCATTTGCTTGAAGTGGACACTTCGGATGCCGCAAAATCATTATCGACTTTACTGATAGTAGTCAAAGAGCCAAGGATGTGGCCACTACAACTGGAAGAATTGGAAATGCAACTTGTTAAACGGTCTTTGCGCTGGCCATCCAGATATTTAAACAAAATCTCTTTGGACAAAAAGCATCAGGGTATCCCGCACCCAAGAACATCCTCTGCAAATAAGGGATTGCTCGATCCTGATTCCATAACTAAATGGGCTTCGAGAGTCCAAACCTGGATATCTCAAATTTAGTGAAACAATTGCAAGCAGCTACACAGCACTAAATAGATTGGTCTCATGGCTTGTAGCTGCAACAATTAAAACAAGGTGTAACAAAGAAAATTATATTAGCTAAGATCATCATTCCTCGGAGAGCAAATAAGCCTGTAACAATTTCTTATCGACTTGCACACGCCAGTTATTCGAACCTTTGCTAGTCAAGCGGTAAACGATGCCATTCGCTAATGGTAGGCCGGTTTGAAAGCGCCGGAAAGCCTTCATGGACAGGCTGTCGAATACCTCAAAGCCCAACAGTTGCCAGACCAGTAGGCCGAACCAGATGCCGTGGCCGAAAATGACGGTGCGGTCGGTCAATTGATCCATGATGGCCTTGAATTCAATGACACGTAGATTGAATTCCGTAAAGGTATCGGCAAAATCCCCCATTCGGCGGTGAATGTCGGCGTCATTCCAATAGGCGTTCGCCATTGGCCGCCGCTCCTTCCCATTCATCCCCAAAATCAATTCATGTGACAAGGCTGAGAATTCGTTAAGTTTGGGTACTACCACAGGATCATGCCGATTCCTGTCGCAAAAAGGCTTGGCGGTCTCTTGGGTACGGATGTGCTCGGAGACCAGCACTAGATTCGGTTTAACATCCAGGTGTTCCGCAATGAATTTCGCTTGCCGATGTCCCCGTTCTGTTAACGGGATGGCTTTGTGGACCATCGTCCTCCCACCCGCATTCGAGACGCTTTCGCCGTGACGGATGAAATAGAGAGTTTTGCTCCTTGGCATGGGTATCTGTCCAGAGAAGATAGGGTTTAATCGGCAATCAAAGTCGGGAGCGTGAACTCATCACGAAAAAATGTGCCAAATCATTATATACAAGCCATAACTATAAGCTGATATTCGCCATTTGTCACTCATAGAGCGTGGTCTGATAGGTATCAGGACAGTAGCATGGAACGATGCCTGACACCCATTCAACCACTACTGATCCACGTATCCTTTTTGGTGAGCGACTGATTGAACTGCGCAAAGCCAAAGGTTGGTCGCAGGAACGGTTATCCCTGGAAAGCGGAGTAGCGAGGAGTTATTTGGGAGGTGTTGAGCGTGGGCAACGCAACATTGCCTTGGTCAATATCTGCCGCCTAGCCGAAGCGTTGGCAGTTTCCCCTTCGGAGTTGCTTAGTTTTAAAGTCAAAAATAAGGCATAAAGTCAAACCAAGTAGTTTAGAGCGCCTCCTCCACATAACGGACATTGGATTTCAAAATTTAGGATATTTATTGAATTAGTCTTTTCGGCCAATTCCAGTCCTTCGAATCATTCGATTGCTCAACCTCAAATTGTCATAAACAGACCTTCAGATGAATTTGAGATTCCATCATCCAATGCCAAAAATATTTAGTCTTTGCTACATAAAAATCGGCAGCACTAAGATTTAATATTGATAGCTTTGGGATTTGGTTTTCAAAAAAGGGAAAGAACCCCATTTTTAATGGATTATATAACGGCGATTCTAATGTCAACGGCCTATTATTCATTCTCTAACAAACCTTTAAGCAACTGAGATCTCATGCCACCAATACTTTTGGAGTCGTTTCGCGTCGCTCTACCTAACATATTGAATATATTTATCTACTAAGCTACTATTCCAGAATGATTTTTCATGCAAGGTATGTTGCCTGTGCTTAATTTGAACCTGTTCTACAATCGAGCAAGCTATGGATACGGCAATTTTTAACACCCTGACCAACCAACTTATCAATGCCTTAAAGGATTCGCTGCCAAATATTTCCACTGACGGGTGGGAAACATTGGTCGTTGATAAGTTGACCTTCCAGCAACGGACGCTCGCAAAGCAAAAAAATCTCACTGCGCTCGATCAACTCGACCTTGCCGCATTACTCCGCGTGGTAGACCAAAACTGGTATGAACTTTCCCAGCACCTCAATCTTGATAAATCCGCCCGGAATTGGCTGAAAGAAGCCCAAACTATTCGCAACCGCTGGGCACATGCCCCAGCAGGTGGACTGGATAAAGAAACGCAATACCGCGATTTGGACACCATTGAACGATTGTTGCAAGCGTTCGGTGCAAATCAAGTCTCTTTGAATGCTTTGAGGGATGCCAAGAAAACGCTTATCAATGAACTGAATGAAGGCAAAAGCACGATACCTCAAGCTCAACCAAAAATTGTAGATTCAGGAACCCTATTCAAAACCGGTGACATTGTCCGGTTAAAAGCCCAACCCGCCAAAACAGGTGCGGTGATCTCGTTTTCGCCTAACAAACCGGAAAACCGTTATACCGTTTTCCATGATGGTTCCACGGCAACCTATTACGAATCCCAGTTGGAATTGGCAGAAGCCCCAGAGCAAAGAAAACAGATATCGCCTGACGATTTACATGCTGCAATGACTGCCCTGCAACTTCGCCATCCCAGCACCTCCCATTTATATTCCTTACGGGCATCACGGATTAACTTTGTGCCCTACCAATTTCGTCCGGTACTTAAGCTGATCCGGTCTGACCGCCCTAGATTGCTGATTGCCGATGAAGTTGGGGTAGGTAAAACCATTGAAGCCGGGCTGATATTAAAAGAACTCCAAGCCAGGAGCGAGATTAAATCTGTATTAATCATTTGCCCAAAGGCTTTAGTCGCTGAACGCAAATGGCTCAATGAGATGAAACGTTTTGATGAACGGTTTGAACAGTTAGACAGCAAGTCTTTACAGTATTGTATTGAAGAAACCCGGCTGGACGGTGTTTGGCCACAAAAATATGGCCGATCAATCATCCCTTATTCGCTTTTTGGCGAAGAAATGTTAATGGGCAAGCAACAAGGCCGTAAGAAACAACTGGGTCTACTCGATCTTGATCCACCACCTGCTTTCGATCTCGTCATTGTCGATGAAGCCCATGCCGTTCGTAATACAGATACCTGGGCGCACCGAGTTGTCAGCTATTTTTGCCAAAATGCCGAAGCCGTATTGCTACTATCGGCCACACCGATTCAACTGGGCAGTAAGGACTTGTACACCTTATTGCATTTACTACGCCCAGATGTCATTACGAGCCGCCAAGATTTTAATCAAATGGCAGAACCCAACCCAGACATAAATAAAGCTATTGAAGCCGCTCGTGGGGCAAAGCCCGAATGGAAACAGCTTGCAAAAAATGCGTTGGATGATGCTTGCTTAAGTTCTTGGGGTTTAGGCGTATTGGCAAATGATCCCAAATTTTGGAGTGTTTATGACGTGTTGAACAGCGACGATGAAAGCCCTGAAACCCGTCTTAAGCTTATCCGTCAACTGGAAGAACTGTATACTTTCTCGTCGTTCATTAACCGCACCCGACGTCGTGACATCGGCAATTTTACGATCCGTAAACCGGAAACTGTAACGGTTGAATTTACCCCAGAACAAGCGGCTTTACATACGAACTTAATTGAATTAATTGCACGAATGCTTGCGCACAGGCATGGTCATCAAAACCTCAAGTTTATGCTTTCTATGCTAAGACGGCAAGTTGCCAGTTGTGTATTTGGCCTGGCTCCATTTTTGGAATCAATGCTGCATAGGCATTTAACACAATTGGAATCAAGTGAGCTTGATGAAGACATTAACCCAGATGAAATCAGTGCAACAATTACCGAATTCCGATCTGATGTTGATTCCTTAATCCGTCAGGCTCAAGCCATTAGTGGCCCTGACCCAAAACTGGATGCTTTTCTCAAAATCATTCGGGATAAGCAGAAGCTCGCTAACAACAAGCTGCTCGTGTTCAGCAGTTTTCGTCATACCCTTGCATATCTCATTAAAAACCTTAAAGACGAACCAACACGCTTCGGCTTGGTTCACGGCGACATACCAGACGACGAACGCCGTGATTTACGAAATCGCTTCAGTTTACCTAAACAAGACGCCAAAGCAATCGACGTATTGTTATCATCGGAAGTCGGCTGCGAAGGTTTGGATTACCAATTCTGCGACGGCATGATGAACTACGATCTGCCTTGGAATCCGATGCGCGTTGAGCAACGCATAGGCCGTATCGACCGCTATGGACAAAAAAGTGAAACCGTTGTGATCTACAACTTCATAACGCCCGGCACAATAGAGGCCGATATTTACGAACGCTGCTTGTTACGGATAGGTGTATTTCAACAATCCTTGGGCGGCAGTGAAGAAATACTGGGTAAATTAACTAGCGAAATCAGAGAAATCGCTGAAAACTTCGAGCTTAGCGTTGAAGAACGAGAACAACGACTTCAGCAAATAGCCGACAACGAAATTAGGGTTATCCAAGAGCAAGCCAAATTGGAAGAAGACCAAGCAAAGTTATTCGGTCTTAGCCAACCCAAACGGGATGAAGACATGGTTAAACAAGCTGAAAGTTTTTGGCTAACTTCCGCTATGCTTGCCAACCTGATCAAACGCTACCTAACAGCCTTAGGCGTTACGAATATTCCTGCATCATTCGGTACTAAAGATACAACTACGTTACAGTTGGGGCAAGAAATACGCAATAAAGTGTTTGAAGACTTTAAAAAACATAATTTCACAGGAGAAACAGCACAATCTTGGTCACGCTGGTTGAAGGGTGATAGCCCTTATCTTGAGCTAACCTTTAACCAGGAAAGTGCAGAAGAACGCCGTGATTTGCCCTTCATTACCCCGGCCCACCCACTCGCCCAACAAGCGGCGCATTCAGTTGAACCAGCAACACCGCTGGAATGTAACTTCATAATATACAGCACAACATTACCCATTGGGCAACATCCTTACGCCATTTACCGCTGGCAAAAATTGGGCTTAAAAGAAGATTTTACCTTTCAGCCGATATGCGCTTGCCCTGAACTGGTTAGCCAAATGTTGACATTGTTAGAAGCCGCCGAACCCTTAGAAGAACAGGGCAAAAGTTTTAACCAAGATAACGAACAAGCACTGGAAAGGTTTCATTATACTATTTGGTTAGATACTCGCGCAGCCCATATTGAACAAGTCCAACAACACACACGTTCTCGTCTTGACTCATTAAAAACCACCCACACCGCCAGAATAGCCGTCCTGGAAGAGCAGCGCGACCTTAACCCCAGCGAAAATATTAAACGCATGAGGACATCCCAAATGACCTCGGCAAACCGGGATTATCACCAACAAGTTGAACGGTTAGAACAAGCCACTAAGCGAGCAGACATTTTGGCGGAGGCTGTGGCGTTTGGTGTTCTGGTTGTGGAGAAAGCGCATTGAATAAAAACTTGGAAGAACTGAAACAACAACGCCAAAAATACATCGAAGGAATTCGAGCTAATAAAGGTTTTGAAGATGGCATTAAAAGACTACTTACCGAACTTTACCCCGACAATGCCCATTTTATTTACGAACTATTACAAAATGCCGAAGACCCACAAGCCACGGAAGTCACTTTCAATTTATCAAATACGTCAGTTAAATTTGAACACAACGGCAAACGCCTATTCACCATCAAAGATGTTGAATCAATAACCAGCATCGGTAACAGCACAAAACGTGATGACCCCACCAGCATCGGCAAATTTGGCGTTGGTTTTAAGGCGGTGTTTGCTTATTCCAATACACCGGAAATTCACTCAGGCGATTTTCATTTTCGTATTCATGATTTGGTCGTACCTGAAACCAATGGGGTCAACAATACCAATAGTGTTGATCGAAAAACCAACTTTATTTTTCCTTTTGACAACCCAAAGAAGCCACCTGATACCGCGATTAATGAAATTGAAACCGGATTACGTAACCTCGGTGACAACACCCTCCTGTTTTTAAGCCATATCCGAAAAATTGAATATAGGTTACCTGATGGTTCGACGGGTTCATTGCAACGTATCGACCATCACGGTGGACGTATTGAAATTCATACCAAGCATCCGGGGGGCGATGAAACGATTTCTCACTGGTTGCATTTCCAGAAAACTATTGATGTTACCGACGATGATGGAAAATCTAAAACTTGCAATGTTGCTATTGCTTACAGTTTGGTCGAAGAGTCGAATAAAAAAACAGAAGGTACAACATGGAAAATTGTTCCGCTGCCTCATGGACAAGTGTCTATTTATTTTCCGGCTGAATCAGAAACCTCCAACTTGCGCTTTCATCTTCATGCGCCGTTTGCTTCCACGGTAGCGCGCAACAGTGTACGTAAAGAAAACAGCAAGGCTAATCATGAATTACGTGACCGCATCGCTGAACTGGTCGTAGAATCGCTTACAGCCATCCGCGATCAAGGCATGTTGACGGTAAGTTTTCTGGCAGTGTTGCCTAACCCTGCGGACAATTTGTCAGGCAATGCGCCGTTCTACGAGCCTATTCGCAAGGCTATTATTCAAGCGTTCAAGGTGGAAGCGCTCACTCCTATGAAACAGATAGGTCATTATGCTGCGGCTGAAAACATTTTTAAAGGACCTGTCACCATATCGGATGTCATCAATGACGACGACCTTGTCTTTTTGCTTAATGACAATTATGAAATACCTATGTGGGTTGCGAACCCTCCGCAACGAAATCAGCGGGAAGACAGGTTTCTTGAAAGCCTCAATATTGAAGACTGGGGTTGGAGTGAGCTAACTGAAAACTTAAACTGGCTGGATGACGAAGAAGCAGATCGAATAAATACCTGGATAAGTGGTAAAGATGATGCTTGGCTTCTGCGGTTTTATGCTTTATTGGGCGAGGCCTGTGATACTCACGACGATTGTGCTGATGTAAGTAATTTGCGTATTGTTAGGGTAAATACGGACGGCGGCGACAAACATGTATCACCCAAGGAAGCTTACTTTCCTCTCGAAGATGACACAAAACAACCATCGCAACCAGATATTTACTTTGTAAAGTTGGCTGTGTACGCAGTAGGACGTTCCGAATCTCAGAAAAAGTTTGCGAAGTCATTTCTCGAATCAGCCGGGGTCCGCCCTTATGACTTAAAGGCATCTGTCCAGTTGAGATTGGCACACTATGAAAATCCTCCTAAGCAAATTGAAGATAACCATTATGAAGACCTGAAGCTATTCATTTCTTATTTTAAGAAAAATCCTTTAGAACAAAGTATATTCAGAAACCGAACCTTCTTGCTTGGCATTTCAGGCGGAGACAAACTATATTGGTCAAAACTTGACGAGTTATGCATTGATAGCCCCTATATTGAAACTGGTCTAGCAGAATTAGCTATTGCTACAATCCATCAAAAACGACCAGTTTGGCCTGGCTATCAAAAAAAAATCAGTAAGCAAGAATTCAATGATTTTGTTGAGTTTTTAAAAGCCTCAGCGGCAATGAAAGAGCTTACGATTGTGAAGGCAACGCTCAATCAAAATCACCTATATTATGAAAAGCTATTAGAAGGGAGGTATAACGCAAGAGAAACTCATACAGCCATTCGAGATGATTATACTGTCCATAATCTTGACCGTTACTTAAATATAAATTCAATTCAATGCTCTCGCCTCATTTGGAATGCACTAATTAAAGCCCATTTCAACTATGCAAAAGCCAGATATCGACCAAATCAAGAACACACAACACGCGAGGTTGAATCCCAACTGGTTTACAATTTGAAAAACTATGCCTGGATTCCCAACAAACAGGGGGATTTCTGTAAGCCGCAAGACATGTCAAGAGAAGAACTACGAGATGATTTTCCTTTTAACAACGGCAACGGTTTATTGACTGCTATTGGATTTGGCGAAAATGCCAGGAGACGTAGCGAAGAATACCAAGCAATAAACAATAAAGCACAGGAATTCGGTTTTGAATCAGCCGAACGAGCAGCAAAATGGGCTGAATTAGATAAACTTGGCATTTCACCTGATGAATTGCTGGCACAACAAAAGCACCCCGAACTGCCGGAAGAATCCGTTCCCAATCCTGAACGCCGACGCAAAGGTGTTTTAGAACGCAGCGAAAACACGCCATCCAAAGAAAGCATTTCACGCGAACGGTCTATCCAACCCGGAATTGCTAATGTTGTTGCCGAAGCCAAAGCATACCTCCGGGCAAAATACACCAACACAAACGGCGAAATGGTTTGTCAGTGTTGTCATCATGAAATGCCTTTTAAAATCGGAGAATATTATTATTTCGAAGCGGTACAGTTCATTAAAAAAATTGAAAATCACCACATCGAAAATCGCTTGGCACTTTGCCCCACTTGCGCTGCTATGTACCAATACGCTCGTGAAACTGACGAAACAGAAATCCGCCGTCTTCTTGTTGAACATGATGCACCTGATGACGCATCGTCGGTAGAAATTCCAACGACCCTTGCAAAAAAGCAGCAAATTCTTCGTTTTGTTGGAACACACTCGTTCGATTTGAAAACAATTCTTAATGATAAATCACAGAATTAAAATTTATTTTCTGAAAACCACTTACAGCACATTTTCTAAACCATCAATCAATTTAAACGACTAGGTAATATTATTTTGTAAGTTGTTCGCTACTTCCAGCAATGCCAATGGTTTATACGATACAGGGAATAGGCTGAAATAAAACCATATTTTGAACGAGATTAATAATTAAATATGAAGAAGAATCCTAAATATCAACTTAAACATTTAAGTGTTCGTGTGCCTTGGCATGACAATGGTTGGAATGGCACAATCTGTAAACATCCTTCCTCAAATAACGCGTGTTTGGCTTTAAAAAATTGTGCATTAAACCGAAGTGATGAAGCCGAAGATAGCAATGCCAATAAATCAATTGAAGATTTAACACAAGATGCTTTTCCTGTTTGTTTTGGGGAAAGAGCCACATTCATGGCTCCATTTTCATTTTCAAAAACCCTATATCACCCATATGTTGATATTTATCCTATTAGTCATGGGAATTTAAAAGAAACGCCGCTGCGTTTTCCACCATTTTCTGCCAATAGTGTTCCATACAGGTGGATGTCCAAAAAAAGTAATGAAATATTTATTAAAAACCTAGACTTAAAATATGATGAAAGTAGAGAGCCCGAATTAATAAATAAATACAATGAAAAAAAAGATGTAAGCAAATGGGTTCAGCAAAGTGATAATCAGAAAGCTTTGCTCAATGGATTTTATGAGCATTTTGAAAATAATTCTTCTCTAGTATTTTTTTATGCTAAGCAAGTACCTTTTGTTGAAGAATCAGGCAAAGTTTTGGTCGGTGTTGGACGTATAAAAGATATATTGCCATCTGAACCATACAAAGGATCAAACAACCAATTTTCTGCTTCATATTGGGAGCATATGATATTGCATTCTATACGCTCAGAATGCGTTGATGGTTTTTTGATACCTTATCATGCTGACTTAGCTTATCAGCAAGAGTTCCCCAATTTTGATCCATCGATTTTAGCTGTAAAAACGCCAGAAGATAAGGCATTAGAATTTTCATATGCTTCCGAACATGTTGCAACTGATACTGCCATTAGGATTTTATATCAGTGTGTAAAATCCATTGAAATTGCGAAAGGATTAGGTATTGGTCAATATCACGATAAGATTCTTATTTGGATACATAATGAAGTTGCTCGACTTGAAAAGCTAAGAGGCGACTACCCTGGAATGGGGGCAGCTTTATGTGCTTTTGGTGTTGAAAAGGGGCATTTCGTTGCTGCTGAAATATCATCTGTTGTTAAGGATGACCAAAATGCATGGGAACTATTTGAGCAAATACTAAATGGCGAAATAGTTATTTCTACTGAAACGGCTGCATTAATTACTCCAAGCATTAAAGAAAATTATCTTAATTTAAAATGCAAAACTGACTATACCAGAATTGATTTACTTCACTTGCTTAGCCGATTTGATATTAGTATTGACCAAGCTAAAATTCTGTATGTTCAAGAAGAAAGGGAGCAATTTAATCAAGAAGTAAAAGATATCGATATCCTTTCAAATCCTTATCTACTTTATGAAATAACTAGAAAAACAAAATTCCCTATTTCATTGTGAGACCTTTGCACAAACAGCAGAAACTCCGGCTGACTGGTCAAAAGCCGATTTTTTTGAATTGGCATTCACCTTAATGGGCGGTATTCGGCTGAAATA
>NZ_JBEBKJ010000003.1:0-100760 GCF_040079455.1 Methyloglobulus sp.
ATGCTTCCATCAAGCTGTGGGTAGCCCTGACTAATTCAACTACCTTCCTAGAGTACCAACGGAAATATATATGTATCTTTACGTAAACACTCTCAAATAGATATTGTTAGATAATGGCTAACCATAAAGTTGCGCTTGGCTCAAAGTAAGACCGTCCATCCTTCGACAAGCTCGGGACGAACGGACTCACTTTTATATCACTATTTGTTAGCAACCTTAAGCTTTCTGCCCACTATAAATCACATAGAGCCAAGAAAATTAACTTGGTAATATTACCTTGTAGCTGTTCACTCGGTATGGCATTAATAATGCGATTGGAAATTAGGTATGCTGAAAAATAAATGCTACATCAAATAACCGTTTTAAGAGAGGTTTAAAATGCAATACTTGTTGGTCAATTTTCGGGAAGATCGTGAGGTTGTGGTGGATGATCATTTTTTGGGGGCAACCAATCAAGTGATTGAGATGGAGGAAGGGGTTCACAGCGTTAGCTTGGCTGCGCCGTATGACTTTAAGCCTCATGAATGGCAGGTTACTTTGATCAATTCCACTGTCGTTAAGCCCTTTGAAGTGGCTTTCACATAGTTATGCTGCGTATTATTTTGATTTCAGCGTTATGTTTGTTAGCTTCGGGCTGTGCTTCTTATGTGTTAAACCAGCCACTGGCCACATACAATCCAAAAACAGGATATCGTTTTCCCGATCCAGCTTCATTTGACACTAAAGAGGCGGTCAATTCTGATTCACTTTTTGTTTGCCTTGCGTTTTCCGGCGGCGGCACACGAGCTGCAGCGTTTGCTTATGGCGTTTTGGAAAAGTTACGCAATACGCCCATCCGTTGGGAAGGCAAGAGCGGCAGCTTACTCGATGAGGTGGATTGCATCTCTGGCATTTCCGGCGGTTCATTTACCGCCGCTTATTATGGGCTTTTTGGTAAGCGCATCTTCGACGATTTCCGAAAACGATTCTTAGACCGCGATATCCAGGGCGAATTATTTGGGCTTGTACTTAATCCTTTGAACTGGCTGCGTTTGGCTTCACCTAAATTCAACCGTATAGACTTGGCGACAGAACTGTATGACGAAACTATTTTCGATCATAAGACCTTTGACGATTTAAGTTTGCGGGGCAAGCGTCCGTTTATTATTTTGAATGCAACCGATCTCGCCAGTGGTCAATCGTTTGAATTTACTCAGGAGCAATTCGATTTTCTGGACTCCGACCTAGGTAAATTATCGGTTGCTCGCGCAGTGTCGGCTTCCTCCGCTTTTCCGTTTCTGCTCAGCCCAATTACTTTAAAGAATTACCCAAATGCCAAGCAATTCTTAATGCCTGAGACTGTTGAGAATGGGTTGAAAAGTCATGACTCTAACCGACGTTTATGGCATTGGGCGTTTCGCGCCAATGAATATCTGAATAAGCAAGAACATCCTTTTGTCCATCTGATGGATGGTGGGCTTTCGGACAACATTGGTATGCGGTCTATCGAAAATGTCTACCGGCGCAGCAGCGGTTTTATTCGTCAACGCATGAATAGCGGCAACAAGAAGAGCGGTATCAAAAAATTGATTTTTATTGTGGCGAACGCACGTACCGATAATCAGGATAATATCAGCAAGAACGACGTGCCGCCGGAAATTTCCGAAGTCGGTTTTAAAACCGCGACCATCTCATTAGAAAACTACAGTTTCGAAACCATTGAATCCATGCGTGATCTTTTCAATCAACGCAAACAAACCCAGGACACCTTGACTCAGTGCAACGACAAAATTAAACAGTGCCCTTCGGTTAAACCCTTTCATCAGCTAAGCCGAGAAATTGCACCGCTTTTCATAGACTTAAGTTTCGAGACTTATCCTGATCCAACCATTAGAAAGGAATTGCTGAATTTGCCAACCAGTTTCTCGTTGCCTAAAAAATCAGTAGATAAGGTAATCCGCGCAGGTAGTGAATTGTTGGAGAATTCCTCTGGCTTTCGGGATTTAAGAAATAAACTCCAGTCCGACCCGCCAAATCAATGCTATACAAAGTCATGTGTTACTGATTAAAGGTATTTTTTGGTGATGCTAACCTTTAATGAAAACAATAGCGACTACTTAGCCGTAAATTGATCGGTTTCGAACTGAGGTTTTAAACCCCAGCTTTTAGCCTTCACTAATTTGCCAAATAACAATAGCCTGTATATTTCCGCTATCGTCGTATTGAAATCAAAGGAGTTTTTGTATTTTCACAGACTCCCTTAATTGCTCATTTCCACATTTAACAGTGCCAGCGATAATTCTTGGCTAAATTCCCCCAGAACTTTACTGAGCGCGAGAACAGCTCCCGAATAAGATGAATCAGACAGTGAATGGTTGATAACGGAATGCCCGGCTTTCAGAATTTCATGCGTATTTTCATTTTTTATTGTCCAGTTGGCTTCGAGATTTGCTGATTTGCCGGGTGTGGTATCAAAACGAATGATGTCCACTACGATTTGCAAATCTACCGTACCATGCACACTCCAAGGGTAAGCCCTAACGATGTCATTTGGTTGCAAGCTAGAGATATTGCGCGTTAACGCTTGTAGCAAGTTATCTTGCAATGGCGATGCCCATTGCTGAAATTCCGCGATTTCCACGGCATTGCCAGCATGTCGGGTGATAATTTGTTTACGCTCCAATAATGCGGGAACAGAAATGGGGCCAATGCCGATGGTATGCTGCCTGGTATCCAAAACGGTTATTGGAGCGATTTGGCTTAAAGGTTCTAAAACGTAGAACTGGACAGAGGGCGCATTGGCACACGCTGTTACTAGCAGCACTAACAGTGCTGTTATTAGTAGCTTAGACATTATCACTCCTCATCTTTGCCACGAATCAAGGATTCGGGATGTTGTTCCAGATAATCAGTCAGTTGTTTCATTGAACTCGCCGCTTGCGTGAGTTCCTGAAGCATCTTATGGAATTCATAATAGCCCGTTGATCCAGGTTCCAAGTTACCTAGCACTCCTTGGGCGGATTTAATCGTGCCGCTGGCATTGCCCAGCGTTTCTTTTGCAGTTGATAACGTTCCGTTAGCGGTTATAAGCATACCTGTTGCCGCTTTTGACGTATCTTGTAGCGATGCCAAGGTTTTGTTCATTTCTATGGTCAACTTATCCAATGGCAATTTGGCGACCTTATCCATAATCGTTTGGGCAGAGCGGGAAAATTCCTCAAAAGAACTGGCGATGGTGGGGAACTCATTATAATCACTGTGATGGTCATGTTCATCGTTAGCGACGATCTTGCTGCCAGGGTGAAAATCCAGGTCGATCAACAGCTGCCCAGTGACTAAGCTGCCGGTCTGTAATTGAGCGCGTAGCCCTTTTTTGATGAGCTGCTTCATCACGTCTTTGTCGCTGACTTTGGCATCATCATTAACCGACTCAATACGATCAGGTTCCAGTTCTACAATGACGGGGACACGTATTTCTGCCGTTTTTTTGTCAAGTTCAAGACTAATATCGGTGACTTTTCCGATAGGTATGCCGCGAAGCTGCACGGGAGCGCCGATAGTCAAGCCGCGTACGGAGCCATTAAAGTGCATCACGTATTTCAAGGTGTTGGTGTAAGTGATTTGGGTTGATTGGTCATAAGTCTCGTATAACTGAAACAGTGTATTTTCAGCTTGCGCCTCGGCGGGTGTATCTTTTGGCGAAGCGCGAAAAGCGATACCGCCACTGAGCAAGGAAATTAACGGCCCTGTCCTGACTTTAAAGCCATCGGCACTGGCCGATAAATCTACGCCACTGTCTATCCAGAACCGCGTGTTTTTTCTGACGAATTGGTCGTAAGGTGAATTGATAAAAATGCTTAGGCGTATCGAATTAGCGTCATCCGACAACTTATGGCTAAGTACTTCGCCGACCGGGATGCCATGGAAATTAACCACTGTGCCAGGTCGCATGGAACCCAAGTTGCTGGTTTCAAGCATAAATTGTTTGCCATCCACGTTGCTTTTCATCACCGGTGGTGCTTTCAATCCACCAAAATGGCGCTGGTCTTCGCCCATCCCTGGCCTTAGCTCGATATAAGGTCCAGACAGCAGTGTACCTAATCCAGAAACCCCACCCAATCCTACTTGCGGCCTTACCACCCAAAAACTGGTGGTTTTTTTTAGGAATTCAGTCGCCGTGCTGGTCATTTGTGCCGTTACACGGATGGTTTTTAAATCTTCATTGATGGAAATGGCAGTGACTTTGCCGACTTCCACATCTAAGTAGCGAATCTTGGTTTTATCGACTTCCAGGCCTTCAGCGGTAGGAAAGTTGATAGTGATAACCACTCCTTTTTCCGACTCAGATTTAAATATCAACCACGCGCTGACTAGCAAAGCGATAAGCGGCAGAAACCAGACTAGCGGCAATGTCGCTTTTTTACTTAGCGTTATATCCGCCGCTTCAATTTCTTCTTCGGGTGAATTATTCATTGCTTATCTGATGATCCCATAACAACCGTGGGTCGAAACTTTTCGCCGCAAACATCGTTAACACAACAACACCGGCAAATGCAGTCGCAGCAGAACCTGCAATAACTTGCGCGACACCGCCTAAATCCACCAAGGCAACCAATATGGATATCATGAAAATATCCAGCATAGACCAGCGTCCCACAAACGCAATGATGCGGTACAACTGGGTAAATAATCGGGCATTGACTTGCCACCGGTAATGTACGCACAGCAATAACATGGTCAGCCCCAACAATTTCATTAAGGGAACTAGGATACTAGCAACCAGCACCAAAAGTGCAATCGGGATCATATCGCTTTGGATTAATGTCGCAATTCCACCGACTATAGTATGGGTTTCAGCTATGCCAAGCTGGGTCACGGACATGATAGGAAATATATTGGCTGGAACATAAAGACATAAGGCGCTGATAATTAAGGCGACAGTACGTTGAATGCTATGGGGTTTACGTGCGGAAACAGGATGTCCGCAAACAGGGCATAAGGTTTCAGTTTTCGATTTTATTAAACAACCGCAATCGTGGCAGCGCATAAAGCCTTGCGTTAAAGCGGTTTTTAGCGGTTTTAAAAGCATTATCTTTTAGTTAATTGACCAATCCGTTGCCAAAACAAGTAAATATCTAATTCTATCGTCAGCAGTGCATTCACGATCAGCAGGGCAACAAAGGCATACAAGCCCAAACCAAACCTAAGCTCTGCCATTCCGGCAAGTTTAACGCAAGCCACGATAATTCCCAAAGCATACACTTCCAGCATCGCCCATTCATTAAGATGTTGTAGCCAGCGCATCCAACGGACAAGGTGATTGTTAGCTTTTTGTATAAAGAGATGAAAGCTAATCAAAAATGCCAAGCCCAAATTTACTAAAGGCAATAAAACGCTGGAAAACAACACCAATAATGCCACTGCCCACATATCTTCTTTCAATAACGCTGAAACGCCTGACCACAAAGTGCCATCGTGGCTGTTCCCAAATATCTTGATGCCGACCATTGGCAGCAGATTAGCTGGCACGATTAAAATAAGTCCGGCAAGTGATAACGCCAATGTCCGTTCGATGCTTTGCTTACGCGGGCGTTGCAACAAATAACCACAGCGTGGGCAATGTGCTTTATCCCCAGGCTCAGGTGCGGCGGGATTCAGTAATAGATCGCATTCCGGGCAGGCTTCATACATAAGCGATATAGGCGCAAGGCTAAAGTAAAAACAAGGTGGTTTTCGCCTTGTGCCTTTCGCCTGCTTTTTTCACCACTGCGATTCGCCAGTTTCGGGGTCGTACATTTCATGGGTGATTTTATGTCGATTAGCGATAAGCTCATCAATGCTGGGCGAGTTGTTCATGGCCCGGCTTATGGCAAGCTTCATCGCCTCATAATTAGTGCGGTATAAGTCTTTCCTGTCTAAATCAGGATTTGTGGCACATTCCGGCGCAATCCATAGCATGGCGATAATGCACAAGTCGTTGGCTTGATCTTTCGGAATGACTCCGGCAATCACGCTATCCAAAACCGCATCCGCCACGGCAGATTGCACAGGGCCGCCAAATAAATTGACATAAGCAGCAGATTTGATCGTGACTTTGGGGACGATTATCGTAGCAGGACGCACTTGCTGGTTGCACGCACGAATGGCAAACATACGGGTGTGGCCTTCAGTTTGTCCCATCAAGGTCGCAAATGCATTCCCTGCGAGCCCTTTAACGCTGCCGATAAGTATTTCTGGCATAGCATCCGTACCTTGTCCATCGCTTGCAAACACTGTGGCTTCACCAGTTCTAAACAAAATATCATTCGACATATAGACTCCGTTAATTAGATCAAAACCTGCATTCTATGCTGGATGAAGATACAGGAGCAATATTAAAGATAACGAAAATAGCGGGACAGACAAAATAGCAGGATTTATATTCTTACCAGAAAGGTAATCGATGAGTCCAATCAATCGGATCGGCCACCATAAAAACAGCAGCACGGTCATATATCCGCTTCGTTTCGGCATTCATTTGGCTGCTATGAGATGAAATGTCAACAGAAACTAGGGTGAGGATTGTAAATGCTTAATTTTAAATCTCTCATCCCAACCTTTTCCCAGAAGGAGAAGGGGTTCTTTAATTTATTAGAGATTCTCTTATGCTTTTTTCAAATAAATCTCTGCAAAATTAGCAGAGGTTAACGGCTGGTCGAAATAATATCCTTGAAAAATAGAACAACCTTTCTGCTTTAAAAAGGCTAATTGTTCCGCTGTTTCAACGCCCTCTGCGATGACCTGTAAGTTCAAGTGCTTTGCCATGCTGATAATGGTTTCTACGATGACAGCATCACTGGAATCGCTCATGATGTCCCTAACAAAGCCTCTGTCGATTTTTAACACGTCCAGTGGTAACTGCTTTAGATACACCAAGGAAGAATAACCCGTGCCAAAATCATCCACAGCAATTGACACACCAAGAGCTTTCAAGGCTTTCATTTTAGCAACGGTATCTTCGATATCGACAATCATGACGCTTTCGGTCAACTCTATACCCAAGCGATAAGGCGCTATGCCCGCACTATCAATCGCATGTTTAACTTGACTGACGAAATCTTGTTGCCTGAACTGACGCGAACTTACATTGATCGACACGTAAGGCAAGGTATTGAGGCCAGCGTCATCCCACATTTTAATCTGGCGGCAAGCCTCCATTAGCACCCACTTACCGATGGTCAGTATCAGATTACTTTCCTCAGCAACGGGAATAAAATCAGCTGGGGACAACCTGCCTTTAATTTTGTCCTCCCACCGTATTAACGCTTCTGCACCTACCATGTTGCCAGCTGCATCCATTTGCGGATGGTAACAAAGGATAAACCGCCCCTGATCTATTGCTCCTCTTAGATCTTGCTCCAAGCTTAAACGCAAATCGGCCGCAACCTGCATGCTCGGCTGGAAAAAACTTATACTATTCCGGCCACTGGCTTTGGATCGATACATGGCAGTATCCGCTTGTTGTAATACCGCATCGGGATTTTCATGGTTTTCAGGAAATAACGCGATACCAATACTGGTGCCAATTTGATGCTGATATTCGTTCAATTTAAATGGGGTATTGATTTGTTCGCGAATTTTTTCAGCAACTGTCATAGCCTGATCGGCAGCGGCTGATAATGTTTCCGAATTTGCGTGCAATAAAACCACAAATTCGTCTCCGCCTAAACGTGATGGGGTGTCTTCTTCTCTAAGTACTGAGGCCAAGCGAAGGGCAACTTGTATCAATAACTCGTCGCCTACCAAATGGCCTTGTGAGTCATTCAATATTTTAAAATGATCCAAGTCAAGATATAACACGGCACCATACTGCTTGTGTCTTCTGGCAATGGCTAACTCTTGATCAAACCGATCCAGTAATAAACGTCGGTTCGGTAAGTTGGTCAAGGGATCATAAAACGCCATACTATGAATTTTATTTTCTGCATCTTTCTTTTCGGTAATATCCGAAAAGACGGAGACATAATGACTTACTTCGCCTAAATCATTTCTGACTGCCGTAACCGTTTGCCACTCAGGATAAACATCGCCATTCTTACGGCGATTCCAGATTTCACCTTCAAACTTATCTTTGCTTAATAATTGTTCCCAATAATCTTCAAAAAACGCCTGCTCATGCCGCCCAGATTTCAAGATCCTGGGATTCCCACCAATAACTTGTTGCGCAGAAAAACCGGTGATTTGGGTAAATGCGTTGTTGACCCGTAAGATTTTGGCATCTTTATCGGTAATCATAATGCCTTGTTGAGTCTCAAACGTGTTGGCTGCCAGGCGTAATTGCTCTTCAGAATGCTTTTGTCGGGTGATATCAATCATAAAACCGTACAACTCGGTGACCAAACCATCTTCAACCACTAAAGTCGCTATATCGCGTAACCAGACGATATGGCCATCTTCTGCAATCATTCGATATTCCATATCATAACTGTGGTTTTTCTTACCTGTAACGCCTTGTGCACAACGACTTAAGACAGTTTCTCTGTCGCTTTCATAGATGTGTTTCTGCCAAAAATCAGATTCCTCTAACCATTGCCTGACAGGGTATCCTAAAATACTCACGGCTTCGGCACTGACAAATAAAAACTTGAAAGTAACAGGATCTGCACGCCAAACAATAGCCGATTGGGTTTGTACCAACTTCCTAAATTGTCGCTCCCGCGCTGCCAATTTGAGATTACTGCGCTTGAGTTCCAAGGTACGTTTATCAACTTGTGTAACAACGAGTTCAGTATGCCCAGTCAACACGAGCAAGCCAATGCTCATGAAGCCAGTCAGAAATATACCGCCGACTAATAACTGCCAGGAAGACCAGGAGTAATATTCAGGCAAGAAATTTTTATTGGGCGTAGCTTGTAAAAACCAGTGCTGATCTCCGAAGTTTATCGTTTTTATCTGCGTAAGACTGAGAGGATCAGCCATTTCTTCGTTATCGTTCAATCCAAAAATGGATTCGAACTTAGGCTTAACAACATCATCAATCAATTTAACAGTGATATGTTTATCATTGCCTCGACGCATCGCACTTTGCAGGGATTCTTTCATATCAAAAACCCCGATCATTACGCCCTTAATACATTCACACGTATTAGAACCTATCTCATAACTGGGCACAGCAATCAGATAATACTGTTTACCCACTGCTCGGATCACAACATCCTGTTTGATATTCAGCGTATTAACCAACTCAGGAATGGAATTAAAATCGACTGAATGGCTGCTTTCATTGGGCTCAACAAACTGTCTGACGAAATGGTAACCTTGATCAACCTTTACTGCCTTCATCCATTCGATATGAACCATATCGGGATGTTGTTTTAGATCCGTTTGTACACTAATCCGAAAATCAGCCTCATTTGATGACTTGCTCAGGGTCATCATATTTTTAATACGATCTAGGGTAGATAATTTAGTCAAAAAATCATCCTGCAAGCCGTTTTTGACCAATTCGGTCTGATTACCGACAAGTTTATATAATCTCTCCAACTCCTTATTTTGGGAATATAAATAACCCATCGCGACTACCAGAAATACAATAGCTAACGGCACGCCCAGAGAGAATAAGCGCTGACGCCATATTCGATGCGATTTGTTAAACACTATAAAAAATAACGGGGTGAAAATAGCCACCCCTGAACAGTCCCCCAACCATCTGATCAAAATAGTAAATACGAGATCTGGCTTGGTAATGACTCCACTTAAAAACAGCCCTGTTGTCGTAATAGCCGCTGGGAAAAAAGTGGCCACCAACCCGGCTAAAAAAAAGAACAGTACAATTGACCGTAAAGAAACAAGCTCATTGGGAAAGTCCGCGAATCGCTTGACTAGAAAGCAACCTAACCAAGATCGAATGACACTGCTAAGGGGGCTAAGAATAATAATTAACGGCTTGAGTGGTGTCTCTGCTGCGTTAAACATTTCATAATGAAGCAGCACATCAGCCAAATAGATGCCTGGCAGCACCGCATAACCCCATATTAGCACGGCTCCTAGCCCTATCCCCGCAGGTGGCCAAACTGGGCAGGCATAGCTCTGAAACCATGCCAAAGGAAACATTAACCGACCGACGATATAATATAACAGCGTGGTTAAAACAATATATTGCCAATTTTTCAGCCAACTATTGTGCAGGTTAGCCATAGACATAATTAAATCCCAATATTCATCCCGCCAAGTTACTTAGAGAACAAGCTCACGACTCCAAGTTTAAATAGTTTATTCGTCGATATCATCAGATCTTCCCATACGAACAAATAAGTCAAGCAAGTATAGGAGTTAAATAGCATTAGTAAAAATCACCCCCGCTCTTTGAGCGGTCAATGAGTACACTGAAATTAATTGTTAACCTTAAACGAGACTTAATTATATATGAAATAGCCAGTTCTGGAGTTAATTTGTCCCTTTCCTGCAGGAGTGCTTATTATTTTTAAAAATAGTTTGACATACGCGGTTATCAATTTGTATTTAAAGAAAGCTATTAAAATTCAAAATCCTCCTTCTGCGGGAGAACAAGATAAAATTGCAACTCATAAGCTAACAATAAGTTTTGTAGATACCTGCGACCACAGGGCGATGAATTTTTAGAGCCTCTTTCAACAAGAAAGGTACGAAATGGCTGCTAACCCTGTAAAATGCACACTTTTTATCACAAAGAAAGCACATGCGTACCTCTCAATTTCCGCTTAATACCGTTAAAGAAACTCCTGCTGATGCCGAAATAGCCAGCCACCAACTCATGATACGCGCAGGACTTATCCGTAAACTCGCCACTGGACTGTATAGCTGGCTACCATTGGGTTTGCGGGTGTTACGCAAAGTAGAAAAAATCACAAGGGAAGAGATGGAAAAAGCAGGGGCGCTGGAGGTATTAATGCCAGCTCTGCAACCAGCAGAACTCTGGCAAGAAACCGGACGATGGGAAAAATACGGCCCTGAACTTGCTCGATTAAAGGATCGCCATGACCGCGATTTTTGTCTGGGACCTACGCATGAAGAAATTATTACTGATTTGGCACGTAACGAAATCAAAAGCTATAAGCAATTGCCCATCACTTACTACCAAATTCAGACCAAGTTTCGTGATGAAATCCGTCCCCGTTTTGGCGTAATGCGTTGCCGTGAATTTATTATGAAAGATGCGTATTCCTTCCATTTAAGCCAGGAGTCGCTTGACGAAACTTATGCTGTCATGCACCAAGTGTACACCACGATATTTACGCGCTTTGGTTTAAAGTTTCGCGCAGTTATCGCCGACTCTGGCTCAATAGGAGGTGCAGTATCGCATGAGTTTCATGTCCTGGCCGATTCTGGTGAAGATGCTATCGCATTTTCTGATGAGGGTGATTATGCCGCAAACGTTGAACAAGCGGTGGCTTTACCACCTAAATCCCCAAGATCATCTCCTAGTGAAGAATTAGAGAAAATCGTCACGCCCGACCAAACATCAATTATAGAGGTCAGTCAGTTTTTGGGTATTGCTCCACAAAAAATCCTTAAGACACTTGCTATCATGAAAAAAGTTAAGACTGCTCAGAACCAAGATGTAGAAGTATTCTGCCTCTTGTATTTGCGGGGCGATCATGAACTTAACGAAATCAAAGCACGCAAGATATTGGGTGAATTCCGTTTTGCGGCACCTGAGGAAATTGATGATAACCTAAGTTGCCGTTTTGGATACATTGGTCCGCCATTAAAGAATTCGGGTCTGTTTATTAATTGGATCGCCGATCATTCAGCCATCAATATGAGTGATTTTACGTGTGGCGCTAATGAGCCAGGCTTTCATCTGAGTGGGTGCAACTGGGAAAGAGACTTCCTGTTATCGCCCATTTCAAGTCTTTCGGAAAGTATCGCTGACATTCGTAACGTAGTCGAGGACGACCCTAGCCCTGATGGCAAAGGCAATATCCACATCGCACGGGGCATTGAAGTCGGCCATATCTTCCAGCTTGGCACTAAATACAGTGCCGCCATGAAAGCTGACGTTATCAACGAAAACGGTAAAAACCAAACCATGATTATGGGCTGTTACGGGATCGGTATCTCCCGCGTCGTCGCCTCTAGCATCGAGCAAAGCCATGATGCACGGGGTATTATTTGGCCTGCAAGCCTTGCGCCGTTTCAAGTGGCTATTTGCCCTATGAACATGCACAAATCAGAACGTTTAAAAACTGCTGCTGAAAATCTATATAAGGATTTATTAAATGCAGGGATCGATGTCTTGTTTGATGACCGCAAAGTACGTGCGGGCTTTATGTTTTCCGATATGGAGCTTATTGGTATACCGCACTGCATCATCATTAGCGACAAGGGCTTGGATACCGGACTTGTTGAATATAAATCGAGGACTTCCGAACAAAACGAAGATATTCCGTTTGCTGGACTTATGGATTTCTTACAAACCAAACTCGCACAATATGTCGTTTAATTTGTTTTTGCGATTTTAATAATTATAAATGCAAGCCGATAGATAAACAATTGATCTATCGGCTTGACTACGTGCCTTTATGTTTTACTACGGTTTGGGCTGAGATTTTATCGAAACATCCGCTTTTGTTTGTAAGCTAGCCAACATTGCGTTGAATTCTGACTGTCCAAAAGCTTTAGCCAGGTTTTTCTTGGCTAATTCCATCTGTTTCTTATCTTCATCACTGATAACACCAATTGCTACTTTTTTCAGACTAACCACCACTTGTTCGCCGGTAGATAATCCAACGGCAAACATAGTTGCTTTACCGGCAACAGGCTTTGCCGCCTTAAAAATCGCATCGTTAAGTTGCTCAGGCAAGCTATTCTTAGTACGCGTCAATCCGGTTGACTCTTTCACAGCCAGCTTAAGGTCAGCAGCTACCTTTTGGATGCTCTCACCTGCTTGTACACGCAATTTGATTTTATTTGCCTTCTCAATTGCTTGTTGGCTAGCCTTATCATTAGATATTGCAGTAACCACATCCTGTTTTACGCTATTTAGTTCACGTACGGCGGCTGGTTTGCGTTCAAGCAGCCGTAACACAACCAAACGATCCGCGCCTAACTCAATCGGAGCACTATTATTACCTTGAAGTACTTCCTCAGAAAATGCAGCATCACGAATTTTTTGCTCAGAGGCAATACTTTCGCCTTTATCCTTGGCAAATAACCCTGACTTTTTAACGCTTAGAGAAAGTGCTTCCGACACGGTTTGTAAACTGTCAGGGTTTTCATAGCTCATTTCTGTCAGTTTCTCGCCAGCTTCATAAAAGGCATTTTCTGCCTTCGCTTTTTGGTATCCTTTGGTAACTTCATCTTTCACCGCATCAAAAGACTTAACTACGCCAGGTACTAGCTCAGTCACTTTAATCAAGTGATAACCAAATGAGGACTTGACGGGTTTAGATACCTCGTCTGCTTTTAATGTGCTTGCTGCCTCTTCAAACGATTTTTCCATACTGCCCACGACAAACAAACCTAAATCACCGCCTTTTTTGGCGGTAAGCTTATCGTCGGACGCTTCCCCAGCCAGCACAGAAAAGTCTTTACTCTTCAAATCTTGTTGCGCTTTTATGGCTTTTGCCAGTGCCGTCTTGTCATCGGTTTTTGCGTTGACAGCATACAGGATATGGCTTATTTTTCGCCGTTCCGGTGTGCTGTACTGCTCTTTTTGTTCTTCATAAAACGTACGGAGCTTATCGTCTGTAATGGGGATTTTTTTAGCGATTTCTTCCAATGACAATTCTACGTATTCTACAGAAACCTGTTCCGGTATTTTGTAATCCGCTTGATGCTGTTGGTAATAAGCGGTAATTTCTTGGTCACTGGGTTGCACCGTTACCTTTTCCATTGCGACGGTTACATAATCGACATCGCGTTGTTGATTTTGAATTTTGAAGAAATTATCAATCGCGTATTGGGTCGCAAAACTGCTGTCGACGATACTATGCTGAAATTGCTCCATAATCAGAGCGCTTTTAATTTTATTCACAAACTCAGCCGATGACATTTTTTGTGAAGTAAGCAGCGATTTATAGCGCTTGTCATCAAATTTGCCATCCGTTTGAAAATACGGTAAGGTTTCGATGAAAGCACGAGTGCTGGAATCGGTTGCGACGAGTCCTTCTGCGTGTGCATACTGCAATAAAACTTCATCTTTGATTAATTTATCCAGCGCTTGCGATTTCAAAAGCCGCTCATCAACCGTCATACCCTGAAAATTCTGGGCGTATTGTTCATAAGCCTTGTTGACATCACGCTGATAAAAATCTTTATCGCCAACGGATGCAACCGCCGCTTCCTTGCCTGTATCGACGTAATTTTGAATACCCCATAATGCGAAAGGTACACATATTACAATCAAGATTATCCAAGCGAAGGCACCTTGTGCCTTTTCTCTAATTGTTGTCAGCATAAGCTCAATCCTAAAGAAGCTATATTGTCTAAGCAAGCACTGATTATTTCAGCACTCCCTCAAGAAAAATCCTGTTAAAAAAAAAGCCCCGAACCTTGTCGGTACGGGGCTTTATATTTGGCGGAGCGGACGGGACTCGAACCCGCGACCACCGGCGTGACAGGCCGGTATTCTAACCAACTGAACTACCGCTCCAAAGTCTGGTGGGTGCTGAGGGGTTCGAACCCCCGACCCTCGCCTTGTAAGGGCGATGCTCTCCCAGCTGAGCTAAGCACCCGACTAAAGACGACTATTTTATAGCATCTTTAAGAGTTTTACCAGCCTTAAATGATGGAAGCCTTGCCGCTTGAATTGTTATCTCACGACCTGTCTGCGGATTGCGCCCTAAGCGTTCAGCTCTTTCTTTGACGGCATAAGTACCAAAACCGACTAAAGTGACAGAATCTCCTTTGCTCAAAGCTCCTGTAACAGCACCGATAAAACCATCCAAAGCACGGCCTGCATCTGCTTTTGTTAATCCAGAAGACTCTGCCATTGCATCAATAAGTTCCGATTTATTCATTTATTCCCCCTTAGGAAAGTGAGCGTTATATTAGGAAATTGTAGCTTGTATTATGTAGCGAGAATATTGTATCTGTTCTTATGCTGATTCCATCAAGGACATAAGACCAATTCCGCTGGTATTTATAACAATTGCCCTCATAGAGTGTCAAGCTTTAAAGGTCAGGGAAAAGCGATCCTGACCTTTATTTGACGACACTTAATTACATCAATGAGCAATAACACCAGGGCTTGATTTTATTTTATCCGTGTCAGTTTCACCTTTAGCTTGCTCGCCACTAGCGGTTTTTACCAATGGGCTAGGCATATACTGCAAGGCAACTTCCAGTACCTCATCTATCCATTGCACGGGTTTAATCAGTAGGTTTTGCTTAATATTTTCTGGTATTTCAACTAGGTCTTTTTCATTTTCAGCAGGAATAAGAACCGTAGTAATGCCGCCCCGATGGGCAGCCAACAGCTTTTCCTTTAGCCCACCAATCGGTAATACTTGACCACGCAAAGTGATTTCTCCCGTCATAGCAACATTGGCGCGAACTGGAATTTTAGTCAGTGCCGAAACAATTGCCGTACACATACCAATCCCCGCACTAGGCCCGTCTTTCGGTGTCGCCCCTTCTGGAACGTGAATATGAATATCATTCTTTTGAAAAATTTCACTGTCCAAGCCAAGTATATCTGCGCGGCTTCTAACCACTGTCATGGCGGCCTCGATGGACTCCTTCATGACATCGCCAAGCTTACCAGTGGCCGATTGTTTGCCCTTACCTGGAGTAACCGCCGTCTCTATAGTCAGCATCTCACCACCCACCTCAGTCCACGCCAATCCGGTGACTTGACCAATTTGATCCTGTTCTTCGGCAAGTCCATAGTGATAGCGTTTGACACCCAAGTAGTTATTCAGAGTTTCCGGTGTAATAACCGTTTTTTCCTGACTAGGCGTAAGCAACAAATTTTTCACGACTTTACGGCAAATTTTTGAAATGTCGCGCTCAAGACTACGCACCCCAGCCTCGCGGGAATAATAGCGGATCATATCCCTTACTGCCGTTTCGGAAATCTCAATTTCGCTCTCTTTCAGACCATTATTTTTTATCTGTTTTTTAATCAAATACTTGAGAGCGATATTTATTTTTTCATCTTCGGTATAACCCGCAATTCGAATGACTTCCATTCTGTCCAGCAGGGCTGGAGGAATATTCATGGTATTCGCAGTCGCGACAAACATCACATCCGATAGATCAAAATCAACTTCGAGATAATGATCGGAGAAGGTATGGTTTTGTTCTGGATCAAGCACTTCCAATAGAGCCGAAGCCGGATCGCCACGGAAATCAGCCGCCATCTTGTCGATTTCATCCAGCAAGAAAAGCGGATTCCTGGTTTTGACTTTCGCCAAGCTTTGTAAGATTTTCCCAGGCATGGATCCTATATAAGTACGTCGATGCCCACGTATTTCGGCTTCATCACGAACCCCACCCAAGGCCATACGCACGTATTTACGGTTGGTTGCCCTGGCAATAGACTCTCCCAGCGAGGTCTTACCAACTCCAGGCGGCCCTACCAGGCATAATATCGGCCCTTTAAGCTGTTTAACACGCTGCTGCACCGCAAGGTACTCCAGTATGCGCTCTTTCACTTTTTCCAGCCCGTAATGCTCAGATTCCAGTACTTGCTCGGCATCTTTCAATATCCGCGTGACCTTGGTTTTCTTTTTCCACGGCACATTGACCATCCAATCAATATAGTTCCGTACAACTGTGGCTTCAGCAGACATCGGCGACATTAATTTGAGCTTATTCAATTCTGTGTTGGCTTTGGTTTTGGCCTCTTTGGACATCCCTGCATCTTCGATTTTGTTTTCTAAGTCTTCGATTTCATTAGGCACATCATCCATATCACCCAATTCCTTTTGGATGGCTTTCATCTGCTCATTCAGATAGTATTCCCGTTGATTTTTCTCCATCTGCTGCTTCACGCGCACACGGATTTTCTTTTCCATTTCGAGAATATCAACTTCGCCTTCCATCAGCGCCATCAAGACTTCCAGCCTTTGCTCGATGTCAGCCGTTTCTAGGATTACCTGTTTTTCGTGGATTTTGATGGCAATATGGGCGGCCATCGTATCTGCAAGTCGGCTAGGATCGTCAACGCCAGTTAAAACGTTCAACACTTCGGGCGGGATTTTATTGTTAAATTTAACGTACTGATCGAAAGTATTCATGACCGTACGCTTTAAGGCATCCAACTTTTGCTCTGAAATAAGTAGAATGTCATTAATTTTTGATACCGTGGCGGATATAAAGCCGTCGGTGTCCTTATAATTAAGCACTTGGCTGCGTTCGCTACCTTCCACCAAAACCTTGACTGTCCCATCCGGTAATTTCAATAATTGCAGAATATTGGCTAAAGTCCCGACCTCATAGAGGTCAGCAAATTCTGGATCATCGACGCCCGCTTCTTTCTGCGCGACCAGGAGGATTTGCTTGTTTTCCAGCATGGCGGCATTCAAGGCATCAATAGACTTCTGCCTGCCGACGAATAAAGGAATGACCATGTGGGGATAGACAACGACATCCCTTAGCGGCAATACGGGGACTATTATTTCTGATTCTTTCATCTTCTGTGCTTCCATTAATGGAACAAAACGTGCGTTAGCCATGATTATGGGGATGTTATTTCAAATAGCAAGAATGAAATGGCCTTAGCTAGACGGACTTAGCAAAGTTTTTTGCTTTTTGGCGAATTGCATACCTGCAAACACAAAAAAGGAGCTTTAAACTACAAAGCCCCTATTTGAGTTTCTGATGAACCACTGTGCCTAAGCCTTTATTTTTTCCGTCTCGTAAACCAGATACGGTTCTGCTTCGCCCATAATAACGCCTTCATCGACCACGACCTTGCTGATATTATCGGCAGATGGCAGCTCATACATGGTATTAAGGAGGACATTCTCGACAATGGTTCTTAAGCCCCTGGCACCGGTTTTTCTTTCCATGGATTTACGGGCAATAGCACCGAGTGAGTCTTCCCTAAACTCTAATTCTGCACCTTCCATCTCAAATAAGTGCTGATATTGTTTGATTAAGGCATTTTTGGGTTCGGTCAAAATTTTGATCAGAGCCGCTTCATCCAATTCATCTAATGTGGCAACAACAGGTAAACGCCCAACAAACTCAGGGATCAAACCGTACTTGATAAGGTCTTCCGACTCAACTTCAGCAAAAAGCTGACCAACATTTTTGCCTTCATCTTTTGTTTTAACATCTGCAGAAAAGCCGATACCGCCTTTTTCAGAACGCGCCTTAATAACCCGATCCAATCCGGCAAAAGCACCGCCCACGATAAATAGAATGTTGGCTGTGTTGACTTGCAAAAACTCTTGTTGTGGATGTTTACGTCCACCTTGGGGAGGCACGGAGGCAATAGTGCCTTCGATCAACTTTAATAGTGCTTGCTGTACGCCTTCGCCCGATACGTCGCGGGTAATGGACGGATTGTCAGATTTGCGTGAAATTTTATCGATTTCGTCAATATATACGATACCAGTTTCGGCTTTTTCGACATCATAATCGCATTTTTGCAAAATCTTTTGGATAATGTTTTCGACATCTTCACCGACATATCCAGCTTCGGTCAGGGTGGTCGCATCGGCTATGGTAAACGGCACATCCAGCAACCTAGCCAAAGTTTCAGCCAATAAGGTCTTGCCGGAACCGGTGGGGCCGATCAGCAAAATATTGCTTTTTGCCAACTCAACGCCATCTTTCTTGGACTTATTACGCAGTCTTTTATAGTGATTATAAACAGCTACCGCCAAAATTTTCTTGGCGCGTTCCTGCCCTATTACATAGCTGTCTAACTCTTCTTTAATTTGCTTGGGCTTGGGTAATTCACCGCCATAAAAAGATGAAGATTTATCCTGCAACTCATCTTTAATGATGTCGTTGCACAAATCAACACATTCATCACAGATATAAACTGACGGCCCTGCGATCAGTTTTCTGACTTCTTGCTGGCTTTTGCCGCAAAATGAACAATAAAGCAGCTTATCGTCGTCCTTGCTGTTTTTATCATTACTCATACTTGGACTCCTGAAAAAACCCAGCTCATTGTGATCATGCTTGTTATAGTCATTACCAAAATATTAAAACCGAATATCATCATTATTCTAGTTTAATTACGTCAATCTTGTTAAAAACTTAGGTAGGAACAGAAGTTCTATTCGACAAAACCTTATCAATCAATCCGTAGCTGACTGCATCTTCTGGGCTTAAAAAATTATCCCTGTCCGTATCAATAGCAACCTTCTCTACCGGCTGCCCCGTATGATGGGACAAAACCTTGTTCAACTTATCTCTGATTAGCAATATTTCCCGCGCATGGATGTCAATATCCGAAGCTTGGCCTTGAAAACCGCCCAAAGGTTGGTGGATCATCATGCGTGAATGCGGTAGACAATAGCGCTTACCTTTCGCGCCACCCGTCAATAGCAATGCGCCCATACTGGCCGCTTGACCGATACACATGGTACTGACATCGGGCTTGATGAATTGCATGGTGTCGTAAATAGACATACCCGAAGTCACAGAGCCGCCTGGGGAATTAATATAAAGATGTATATCTTTATCAGGATTTTCCGACTCCAGAAACAGCAACTGCGCCACCACTAGATTAGCCATATAATCTTCAACCTGACCGATCAGGAAGATGACACGCTCTTTTAAAAGCCTCGAATAAATATCAAAACTGCGTTCACCGCGTGCAGTTTGCTCTATGACAATCGGCACTAAGGTACCGGCAGCTTGCGGCGATATAATCTGGTTTATGTTGTTGTGTTTGTTATACATTAAATAAGTGTTTAGCGTTGATTTGCATCCATAATATCACTAAAACCTACGGTTTCATCAGATATTTTTGCCTGCGAAACCAACCATTCGACCGTCTGATCCTCCAACACCATTTGCTGAACACCCTGCAAACGGCTCTTGTCCGAGTAATACCATGACACATAAGCCTCCGGTTGTTCGTAGCTTTTCGCCATATCTTCTATTGTCGTACGTACTTTTTCGTCGTCAACTTTAATTTCTTTAATATGGATGATTTCACCCAAAATCAACCCCAAAGCTACGCGTCGCTGCGCCTGATCTTTAAACATTTCCTTGGGTAACTGTAAATCCGCCTGTTTTAATTTATTTCTTTTGGCGGATTCAAGATAGGGCTTCATTAACGTTTGAATTTCCTCGTCTATCAAGACGCTAGGAACGGGCGGCTGGATTTTTTCATATAAAGCTTCCAATACCGAGTTTTTCAATTTGCCATGTAGCGCTTGGGTAAGTTCTCGCTGCATATTGGTTTTTATATCGTTACGAAAGGTAGCCAGCAAGCCATCTTTAGTGCCGTAAGCTTTGATAAACTCTTCGTCAACCGCTGGCAATACTGGCTCTTCAACCTTAAAAGTCTCAACGTCAAAATCAGCAGCTTTACCAGCTAGTTTTGCATTGTTATATTCTTCCGGGAAGGTCACCAAAAAGGTTTTGCCCTCATCTTTTTTTAATCCGATAAGGTTATCTTCAAAGCCAGGTATCATTTGTTTGGCACCGATTTCCACTTGAAAATCTTGCACCCGCCCTTCGGTAAAGTTTTCGCCTTCACACACACCTGAAAAAGCTATCGTAATGCGGTCTTTATCTCGAGAAGCCCGCTCCACTTCATTCCAAGTTTTTTTCTGGGTCTGCAATTTTTCGATCATCGCATCAACATCGCCTTCCTCTACCGAAGCAGAAGTGCGCGTTATTGCCAAACCTTCAATGCCTTCCAAGGAAATTTCAGGATAAACCTCAAACTCGGCGATATATTTGAAGCCTTCAGTTTCATCCAAATCATGAATTTTGGGTTGACCAGCAGGATTTAACTTTTGGTCACGCAAAGCATCATAGTAAGTGGATTGAATTAAATCCCCAGCCACTTCACCGCGTACCTTTTCGCCATACATTTTGTTGACGACGTGCTGAGGCACCTTGCCTGGGCGGAAACCATCAATCTTGACCTGACGAGACAAAGCTTTTAAACGCTCGGCCATTTTTTCCTGAACGACAGCTTCAGGTACGATAACAGTCATTTTTCTGCTTAATTCGGATGTCTTCTCGACAGAAACTTGCATGGTTTTACCTCAACAAACGGTTTGGATTTTTACGGGAATGCCGAAACTCGGCGTATTTATTATAGACAAGCAAAGCTCAGACTAGCTTACTTAAGCAATTAGTGGTGCGAATGGGGAGACTCGAACTCCCACAGGCTGCCCTACTGGAACCTAAATCCAGCGCGTCTACCAATTTCGCCACATTCGCACATGATCGAGCCGTGCATTATAGTGGTTAGCAAGATTGGCAACAAGCGATAACTTCCAAATTTGGTAGTTAGGGTGTTCAACAAGCAACCGACACCTTAAATCCTAACTGGCGAATTTCTTCCGCAACAGCACTCAAAACATCGGGTAATAAGGCTGCCAATTGACTGGCCTCCGGCTGCATGGAAGGTCTTGCCAAGGTATAAAGCAAGACTTCCTTAATGTTAGTCGTTTTACTGATTATTTTTAAAGCATCTAAATACGCCAGCTTTTCTTTAACAGCCAAGCCCTGTCCTGCATAATCAAAAAGGCAGGTTTGTAATTTTGTTGTACACAACTCGGATGAGATTCTGATATTTTCCAGGCTGCTTTTAACCGATTGTGCGGTTTCGTTAAAAATCGCCCGACCTTCCTTGGTAGCACTATCAAACTTAAACCACACCTCACCACCGAAACTGTGCAAGGCTCTCAGCCCTTCTCTGACTTTTTGCTGGTGGATCAAGCTGCCATTGGTAATCAGGACAAAATTGCTTTCTGGCAACACCCCTAGCTCTGTTGCAATATCGCCTATCATATTGATAAAATAGGAAAAATTTTTAACGCTGGTCGGCTCACCATTACCTGAAATTGCTATGTCCTTAATGATGCGATTATCCGCATCCACTTGAAAGCGCTGATAGAAATCACCATGCTGAACATCGTTAAGGAAATACTTCAATTCATCTTCAAGTAAAGCCGAATCCAGATCAGGCGCTACACCCTTTATTAAGTCTGGCACTTGGCAATAAATACAACGCCAGTTACAGGCATTGTTGGTATTGAAATTGATGCCCACGGACAAGCCGCCCGCCCGCCTGGAAAGCACGGGGTAGACGCATTTAAGCCCAGCTACATCGCGGTCGTGGTTGGTGGTTGTTAATGGTAATACCATCTAATTTTTATAGATTGTGGGGAGTACAAGCCCCAACAATTGGGGCTTTGATGTGTTGGGGCTTGTACTCACCTACGAGATGCCCAACACACAAGATAATCCGTCCTTGTTCAAGGTCGTTTGTTAAGAAACAGGAAACATTTCTAAAATAAAAACAGTTGAAGTACTCCTCACAAAAGGCATAAAAGACCGTCAACGGGCTGATGGGTACTACTTTCGCTATCGCCGCATCGGTTAATGAATTCGTTGACGATGCTTCGTCCGCATGAATGAGTGCCTGGACATGAGTCAGGGTACGGGGCAATATTTTTCTTTTTGATAGCCGTTGTTTTAAATAAACTCGCTATTATTCTGTTAATTTGCCCCGATATTTCTTTGATGACATGCCTTAACTCTAAGCATCATTTGGTTAAAATGTCTACTTAAGAGATTACATTAATTATCCATCAATGCACAGATGTTAGGGTACTAGCGACCCCGCCGATACATCAATTTTACGATTGGCGGGATTTTCTAAGAGTACTGATTGAATTCTCTTACATGCGTGTACCAACACTGTATTTAACATTACCACTTGCCATCACTTTGGTTATCTCTTTTTTAGATGGCAAGTTTCGGACACATCAAAGAGGCCTTTAATTCACTTATTCGGCCCAACTGTGTTATTTCCTTTAGAAGGGTATGTTACGATGCCTTGGTGGTTACCCGTAACCGTATTGTTCATGATAATATTTCCATCCGTTTTATCGTTGGCAGTATCATCCCCAAGATCTAAAAGTATACCAAACCCTTCATTCGAATAATTCGGATCCTTACCTCCATTATTTGTAACCGTATTGCCCGTGACAACATTCTTTTGTGAATGTATCACTACGATAACACCGTTGTGGGTGTTATCTTTGACTATATTATTGGTTACTTTTACACCTATTTGTTCTGATAGGGTGATTCCAGCCGAATTAGTCCCGCCGGAACGACCATTTTTGTAAATGATATTTCCATCAATATTTACGTTCGTTGTTGGCCCTCCTCTGGAGGCATTATCATATGAAGACTGAATGCCAGAACCCTGGTTACCATAAAAACTTGAGTTCAGGATCTGCACATTATTGACACCTACGCTATCGTGATCAGGCTCAATATCCAAACCAGTATAGGGATAGCGCCCGTTAGTGTTTCTAAAAATGGAGTTTTTGACCACTACGCCATCAGCAGAAATTATCGATAGGCCATTCCTTCGGTTATTGTCAGCAACCACGGAGCAAAAGGTGATTTTAGAAGACTTTTCGTCGACATAGAAGCCTTCTCCCCACATATCCACCGCAGCGACCCCTTCAATGACCACATTACTGGCGCCATAGATTTCAATCCCCATACCAAATTCCCCTGACTTATCACCGACGTGTTGGTCGCGTTCGCCTTGCACCTTCCCACCAATAACATTGACGTTCGATGCTTTATCAATTTTGATTATGCCATGATGATTCTGATTATTTGGTTTCGCCTTTAAGACAGCACCACTTGTCATCCGCAAAGTCATGTTGCTTTTCAGCAACAGGCGGGTAACTGCATCTATCATGTATGTGCCATTTGGAACTAAAACAGTACCACCCTTTCCAGCAACTTGGTTGATTGCAGCTTGGATCGCTGCAGTGTCGTTAGTACTGCCATTACCAGTTGCGCCTGTATCTTTGACGTTGACAACTAAGGTTGAGGTCGGTGCCGGTGCACAGCTAGAAGATGCTGATGCAGGTGTTGGCACTGATGGTGTAGGTGTAGGTGTAGGTGTAGGTGTAGCCGCGGGTTTTGGCGTAGGTGTAGGGATGTTAGTGGTTTTCAAACAGTAGGAATAACTCTTCCCATTGGTTTTCGGATTGCTATTATTTGACGCAGAAAAGCGAATTGATTCTGAAGCACCGTCCGGTAGGCTCTTGTGGCTGAATCTTCCAAGACCAATATTACGGATGTTAGCATGTAAAGAGTGTGCCGACCCCATCTCCACCCCATTCTCAAAAAACCGCAGTGTGGATCTTGTAGGAGCTGTTTCAGTGTCGGCCGGAATTCCGAACGATTTTCTAACCAAATAGGCGTAGCCGCCATCACTGGTAGCACCAGAAACATTAAGGGCCACTTTACTGCAAGCACCAGTACTGGTCACTGCAGCAGCAGCGGCTACTTGAACGGCCTTACTAGAACTGGTAGCAACAACAGCTTTGCTTGCCGCAGGAACAGCAACCGAAGTAGACGCAATTGTAAAGTTGTCTATAACATTGCCTTTTTTGCAATTCAGGTCATTGCGTCCGCCACCAGCCGGACCACAGATAAATGACCCTTTAATGCTTGCTTGAGCAAACTGTAACTTCAATGCCCCAAGATGCATAGCCCGAAAGGCAGACCACTTAGGCTTTGCACAAGTTAGCCATAGGCAAGTTCCGTCTTGCAGAAGATTTGCCCCGCCAATCCCCGCAGTAATATGAACAACACCGTGCTGAGGGTGGCTTCGCTCGTAATTACGACTATGCGAGTTGATATTTAACCTGTATTTGCTATATCGATCACCTAAAGAATCCATAATGCCCTTGAGTGTCGCCGAGCCTGGATAATGACCTGATGAATAGGCGGGCCTATGTGCCATAGTAACAATGAATTTGATGTTATTATCAGCCTGGGCTTGAGCCATAAGGGTAGCGGCTTTTGTTTTCCAGTTCGCCCACGCCCCTGTCCAAGGTTCTGGCAATGCAATAAAGCGGACATTACCGTAATCAAACCAGTACCAGTCTTCGCCTCCAGCCAAGGGTGTACCTGGAGAAGTCTGAGGATTTGGCAAATCAAAACGCCCTTTATAATTACTAAAGTTATCTTTGCTGGTTTTAAGCCAGTCTTGATCTCCCCAAACTGGCATATAGGCGGCTTCTTTGGACCATATCATGACATCGTTAAAATGCTGGTCGACAGCCGCTTTTCCAAAGGAATTACCCAGGGTAAGATCACCCAAGCCAATTACAAAAGCGGGTTTGCCATTGGCAATTAAGTCTTGATTGATACCCATATTAAAAAAATCAGAGGTCTCACCGATATCACCTTGAGCATAAACAGTGAAGCCCGAACTGCCTGAAAGTGGCACTGTTCGAAAAGTTCGTGCTGGCCCATTGCCTATCGAGTAATAGTAAAGAGTATTTGCCTTTAAACCAGTGAGCTTGGCTTCCCAGAAAGAACCTTGGGATGAGCTGGGAACAGGGTTTGGGGCTTTTGCTTTCACTTGGCTATAAGTGCTAGGTGAAAGTCCAAAGCCAATCGAGTTTTCTGACGCGGTCCCATGCCAGTCAAAGGTAATCGAATTTTTACCTGTAATAGTGTAGTGAATTTCGTCGGCCGCGAATGCCAAATTGCCTACAATAAAAGCCAAACCTAGGGGTATGTAACGAATTTTTTTCATAAAATTTCTCTGATCTCTGAGATTAAATAATGTGTTGATTAAAAAGCAAGACAAGCAATGCCAAGGTGGACATTAATCCATCAACTTAATCAGTACAGTATTAGCTAGGTGTTGATATTGCACATTCACCCCACGCAAAGCGCTGTCTAACCGGGGTGATTTTTTGTTCTGCTGAGGGTAATTGACTGTTATCGATTACTGAGTAATTGATAGTTTCCTGCAAGGGAATTTCAGTTGAATCGTTGCAATTTTTTAAGTTAATTTCGAAACCCATAGCGTCTATGTTTCTAATACCCGCTATATATGAACTGCTCTCAGTTTCAACAAAAGGTTCAACGACAACAACCGGATCAATATAAGGTTTGCTAAATTCTATTCGGGTCCAATGCCCATCCGCCATCACACTGCCTAATTCCATCGCGTTGGATTCGGCAATAAGTTGTATTTTCTGTGAAAAAAGATCTTGATCGGCCTGAGCGAGAAAAGGCATACATGTTAGAACAGCCGCTTTAACTAACATCGCAGTACGACGCTTCGCACCAAAAATTGAAAGGCAACACGTTTGGGTGATAGATTGAAACACGCTTAAATTCCTCTATAGTTATTTGGGCTGCTAAAAATTGCTAATCGAATCTTAAAAGGCTAAGGAAGCACATAAATAGTCTTTAACAATTTACTGAAGCCAATGTTAGTAAAGAAAACAGAAAGGCTTTGAGACTAACTTCACACTTTTAGCAGAAATAAAAAATGAATTTGCCTCTAATACCGTCTTGCTTTTATTAAGTGATCGCTATTCGAAAGTATTTATTGAGCAGCTATAAGAGGTTTGAAATTAACACCCAAAAATTAAGGACAGCTTAACTATGCCTTCAGAGAAGCCTCCAAAAGATCTTCTTAGTTGTTTTGGAGTACACATAAATAGGTGTTTACACTGTTTTAGTGGGCAAAGAACAGGGCTTGAGAGGATGTAAATAAATCCGTGTAACCGTTTATTTTCAAAGCCGTAGAATGCGGCGAGACAAGGAGAGAAAATGAACGACCTGATTACAGACCCAAAATTAATTTCAGCTATGGAAGAATTGGGACGCGGCTTGAAATCGCCGTCAGATTTGGCAAGGCTAAGCCGTGAGATCCTAAAGATTACGGTGCAGGCTTCGTTAAATACCGAAATGGATGACCATATAGGCTATACGAAACATTCGCCGGACGGTTATAACAGCGGGAACAGCCGCAATGGCTACAACCGTAAGACCCTGAAGGGCTTGAATTGCTATTGTCAGGTTTTTACAACAGATGTACTTTATAACCGCTATAATTACGCCACTGATATCACTTATACGCATATCCACTTAAATTATTTTATTTTAATAAACAAGCATGTATCCCCTGCCCTTTCTATTCCACCCAAAATGACTGCTTCACTAACTAACCTAGAAAAAATAGTCCGGGAAGCCGGATCAATCGCCCTGTCTCATTATAAAAACCTGGAGCACTTAAAAATAACCCAAAAAAGCCCGCGCGATTTTGTCACTGAAGCCGATATTGCCGTTGAGTCTTATCTTAAAGAGACACTTTCCAAGCAATTTCCCCAGTTTGGTTTTTGGGGGGAAGAAAGCGGCCAGAGTGAAAACCAAGCGAGCCGTTGGGTCGTTGATCCCATTGATGGGACACACTCTTTTTCAAAAGGCCAGTATTTTTGGGCTGTTAGTGTGGCTTTAGAGGTTAATCAAGAAATTATGCTCGGCGCAGTTTACGCTCCTGCCCTCAATGATTATTACTGTGCCGAAAAAAATAAGGGTGCTTGGAAAAACGGCGTTCCCATCTCAGTTTCTACCGAACAAGTACTTTCTAGTGCGATGGTTGCTACCGGTTTTGCCTGCATACGGTCTTACCTGAAAGAGAATAACTTACAACGTTTTTGTAGAATTGCCGAGCAAACAACCGGGCAGCGCCGGTTTGGTTCTGCCGCTTTAGATTTATGTATGGTTGCCGACGGACAGGTTGATGCGTTTTGGGAACAGGAACTAAATCTTTACGACATTGCCGCAGGTGCGCTCATTGCTGCGGAAGCGGGTGCTACTATCACTGACTTTAAAGGCAATAAAGGAGTTTTTCCAAAGCAGATTCTGGCTACTAATGGACGAATATTTGAACAGATATTATCACTGATGTAAGCAAAAACAATTGCAAGACAGGTGTTTTATGTTTTGAACTACCCGTAAATTTGATTTTATTTTTTGGTTACTGCTTTTGGTTTCCTGTAATTGACCTAAACTATCTATGAGACTTATATTAGCTAACCAAGCGTGTTTGATTAAATAAGTTTAAACTGAAAATCTCCCAGTTTTATTTTATATTCAACACTTAGTCTTGTAGCATTAGTCTTGTAGCATAGGATAAAGTCCCTTCGATAAGATTGTAAGGTGATACAAATCAATCACAGCAGAGAGTACAAATAGCCCAGTTATGTTGAACAAACTTGACAATATCGGCAAAATGTCCGGCGCTGAATTACAAAATCTGTTGCTTGAATTCCAAACTCGTCAATTTGAACTCGAATTGCAGAACCAGGAACTACGAACTGTGCTTGGCTGTGAGAACATTTTTTTTGAAAAATTCCCCATCAGCTTTCTAATGCTTGATCGAAAAGGCAATGTCCAACGCATCAATAATATCGCAGTCAATCTACTTGGCTGTGTTAAACAAGATATTCTTGGTGCTACGTTGTCAAATTGTATCCACCCTTCCGATAAAGTGCCTTACGAACACTATCTTGAAAAACTCGCAGCCACGCCTACGACAATAGCTTTAAACCTGAAACTTAATCGCCAGGATGGCACAATTTTTAATGTGGAGTGCCATGGTTATACCAGTATCACAGACGATAAGGAGATGTCGATGTGTCTGCTACTCAACGACATTACTGAGCGCGACCAACGCGAAAAAAAACTTTCTGATCGCGTCAAACAACTTGAAGATAAAATTCGTAAAAAAGCCGATCATCTAACCGAAAGCAATGCCGCTTTAAACAAAACGGTCAATGAGCTTAATTATTCTAGACATCAATTGCTTGAGCGTGAAGCCAAGCTTAATTCGATACTGAATGCCTCAATTGAAGGAATAGTTGTTATCGACAAAGCCGGTACTATTGTTTCTATAAATGCGGCAGTGGAAAATATCTTCGGTTATGTCGCACAAGAACTAATCGGTTACAGCGTTAATCAATTAATGCCGATAATAACAAGAAAAAAACAGGATTCTTATCTTCAAAAATACCTACGTATCTTTATTCCTCAGGCCATTGGACAAATCAGGGAGGTTGAAGGCTTGCGAAAAGATGGCTCTCTAGTGCCATTAGACTTGACCATTGCTGAATTTCCATTGGATGGTATTCAATACTATAGTGGCATTGTCCGGGATGTCAGCGCACGAAAGCGTCAAGAGCAGCAAGAAAAAGAACACCTGGAAAAACTTGCCCACGTTACTCGACTTGGACTAATGGGAGAGATGGCATCCGGTATTGCTCACGAAGTCAACCAACCCTTGTCCGCAGTCGTCAACTATACCCAAGTCTGTCTGCGTTTTCTCCAGAACGAAAACCCAGATTTAGTAAAAATTAGCGAAGTACTGTACAAAGCCAATCAACAAGCGCTCAAAGCGGGCCAGATCATCCATAGTATGAGGGAGTTTGTCAAACCCCGAAAAATCCACCGCTCCACAGTAGACATCAATGATTTAATTTACGATGCTATCGGCATATTCGAGGCAGACTTCAAACAACATTTGGTTGCCATGCGCTTTGAGCTGACCAAAAACCTGCCCAACGTATTTATCGACCAAGTACAAATAGAACAAGTCATTTTGAATTTAATCAGAAACAGTATTGATGCCCTTAAAGACCTACCGCACTTTACCCAGCGACATTTGTCTGTTGAAACCAGCTTGAGTGACTTAAATTACATCGTGGTTAGGGTCAAAGATAACGGCCCAGGATTAACGGAGATTCAACAGGAAAAAATATTAACGCCTTTTTTTACCACCAAAGCCTCCGGTATGGGTATGGGCTTATCGATCAGCCGATCATTGGTAGAAGCCCATCACGGAACCCTACATTTCAATAGCAAAGAGGATAAGGGCACCACTTTTTATTTTACATTACCTACGGAGACACCTGCCAATGGCCGAATCAAAGCCTAAGACCCTTGTTTACTTGGTCGATGATGATTTTTTTGTAAGAGATTCTTTAAGCATGTTAATAGAAATGACTGGACAAGCGATCCGGTGTTTTGAATCCGCCGATGACTTCCTAAATAACTTCGACCCCGACCAAGCCGGTTGTTTGATTCTGGATGTCAGAATGCCAAACATGACCGGATTGGAACTCCAGGAAGAACTGGTACGCAGAGACTTTGCTATCCCCATTATCTTTATCAGCGGACATGCTGATGTTCCCGACTCATCTAAGGCTTTCAGGGCGGGTGCGGTCGACTACATGGAAAAGCCATTTGACAGCGACGTCCTATTAACTCGTATGCAGGAAGCCATCCAAAAAGACCTGGACACACGGGTACTCCATGCGGAAAAACGTAAATTGAAAAAACGCCTAAGCCAATTAACGCCCAGAGAACATGAAGTGATGATTTTAGTCGTCAAAGGTCTTTCTAACAAAGAAGTTGCCAAGCACCTGGATGTAAGCAACCGCACTATTGATGTGCATAGGGCTAAAATTATGGAAAAAATGGATGCCGAAGACCTAGCTGAATTGACAGTAATGGGTATGCATTGTGGGTTGATTTGATTTTCTGATAGCTCGATACCCCCTCTAATGATTGGTGTATTTATACTATTTCAGACTGTCCAATTATAGCTGGTCTTTATAGGGTTAATTTTGGGATAAACAGATCAGTGCCTTTGATAGGCTTTTGTTGGGATATACGTACGTCAACAAGGAAAATATCGCATCTTGTGGTCAACAACAAAACAATCTACAACGACAATTGCCAAGGCTCTAGGCTATCATTGGGTCTCCTGATAGTCTAGAGCCTTGCCAATATTTCATTCGCTGGAATCCGTAAGTAGTGCCAATTTACGGATTGACCAATAATTGTTTGATCCAAATCAAGCCTTGAGTAAGGTTGTCTCGTTAAAATAAACAACAGAGCCAAATACAAGATAAATATGTTACTTTTCTTTCGGATAATAAGAAGTAATAGGATAAAAACAATAGTTGGGATTGAACGAAATGATTGATTATTACGAGATACTTGAAGTTAGCCAGAAAGCGAGTCCAGAAGTAATCAGGGGAGTCTATAAGATACTGTTGCACCGCTATAATTTGGAACACGAATCCGAAGATCAGAGTGAAATTCAGAAATTACACAATCTAAACCTTGCTTATGATGTTTTATCTGCCCCTGATAAACGGGAGGCTTACGACCATGAACTAAACAAAGCAAGAAGCGCCCTGAATGAGTTTGCATGGACACATGGCCCCGATGAATTGGCGACAGAAAATGTCCCTAAGTTAAGTCAGGTTAATTCAAATCAGGTTTCTAATAGCCCTTCAATTTTGTCTCGGTTAAACTGGAATAAATGGGGATGGACTGTATCGATTTTAGCAGTGGTCATTGTCTTAATATCAATGGTGAAGCCAGACCCTGAGCAAGCGTTACGTGGGCAGTTGGCGGTCAAATCAGAAGCTGAACGGGAAAAAATAGAACTTGAGGCTGAATTAAAAAAGACCGAAACAGATCAACAGAAAACCAATCCTGCTGAAAATAAAACAAAGTAGGAGCGAGCTATTTGTCTGAGCTTCCTTACGTCAGCACAACCTGCAAAAAATCCAAAACACGAGATTGCTATTCCTTTGATTTTGCTAACTCTAACATTTTGTCTAAAAGTAACTTGAGCTTAGGGCATTTTTTGTAAGCTTGATCAGGATTGAGCTTGCTGAATAATTCTTGACCGTTCACCACTTTTTTATAATTACGTTTGATCTGATCTTTGTAAAGACGGCCCAACAATTTCGCCGGTGGTTCGTCAAAATTTATTGTTTCCGGGGATTGAATCTTTCCTTTTGGAAATGATTTTGCAACTTCATGAGGAAATATAGTGGGGTCGCTCAATAACCAAGCTTCGACTTCGTGAACCGCGAAAAACTGAAAAAACATTGGATGGTTAACTTTACTTTCAATTTCTTTCTTTGCCCAATTATACCGTTCTTCACTTCCAATAATATGTGAAGGATAAAATGTAGGCCCATATAGATCCAGCAATGAAATAACTGCCATTATTTCGTTGTTAGCATTGCCGTTTAAATGCATTAAGGCTTTCAGTGGAGCGTCTTTAATCAGTTCCTGCCAACCTTCAAAACGAACAGTTTTAATTCCGACAGGCTTTACTAGCTGAGGGTCGAGCCATTTTTTAATAAATTGAGGTAGTGACTTTTTTTCTGTGTGTCCCTCTACAAATAAAATAAATTTCATTCCATCTGCTCCAACTCTCCCGATCTAAAAAGAGTGCCTAGCGAATATTCTTTTAACCAGTAATCAAGGTCTTCATCTCGTAAAGTCTGCAATATAGTTTCTCCATTCTCCCATTTGGCGACCGTAGTAGTAGGTCTTGTCGTACCGAAAGCATCCAGAAATTGAGGGGAATGAGTGGTCAAAATAACTTGTGAACGCGTAGCAGCCTCGATGGCATATTCGGCAATCAGTGGCAACATTGAGGGATGTAGGCCAGTTTCAGGTTCATCTATTGCAATAATGGGGGCGGGAGATGGGCTCGCTAACACAGTTAACAAAAACAGAAAACGTAATGTCCCATCGGAAAGTTCATTAGCCGATTGCTCGCGCTTTAGCGTTTTCCATCGCACACGCAATTGAATTTTTTGATCAGAGGCAGGAGGAAAAACCAGTTCGTCAAAATCGTCACCAAAAGCAGCTTTCATGGCAGAATTGATATCTCGTTTAAACTCGCGGTCTCCTGTATAAAGAGTGTGTAAAACTGAGATAAGGTTTTGACCATCAGGGTCTACCCGTTTTTCCAGGCGAGCTATAGATGGCTGTCGAATAATAGCATCTTTGTTAACGTGCAAATCATGATAGACCGCTATAGAAGCCAGTTCTCGCTGAAAAGGCGGTATAAAATGATTGCTGACAAAAGGTCCCGAAGCGATTGCAAGAAGGCTTTCTTCATCCGAAACAAATTCTTCAGCCGTTACGAAGGCTCGTTCATTTTCATCAAAAATGACAGCATTCTTTGCTATTCTTTCTAAGAATTTAAACGGTTTCTTTTCGTGACCTTTTCTTTGTTTGTGAGAATTTGCTAGAAGTTCTTTATCGATCCTATATGAACTTCCTAATCCCAATCGAGCTAATTCCAATTCGTAATGTTCAGGCCCTAATTCACCTCCAATTGGTGATGTTTCCAAGGTAAATTTAATTGAAGTAGCTGTACCATCCCAAACTATCGGCTCCATTCCGCCTAATGCTTGAATATATTTTCCCAACCGACCTTGAGCAGATACTGAAATGAGTTCCAAAAAACGCAATAAATTAGATTTTCCGGTTCCGTTAGAGCCGATAACCACGTTGAGATTACCTGGTGACCAATTTATGTTTTTGAGAGAACGGAAACCTTCTATATTTAGCTGTTTGATTTTCATTAATTTTCCAAACTTAACAAGCATTTGTTTTGGCTTGTTTCAAAAATCTGTATGTAAGGGCGGGTCGAGACCCGCCTTACCAGGTTACTAACCCTTCAACGCCTTCAAAACCTCCTGCAGCATCTTATTGGCATCACCAAACAACATCCGCGTATTGTCTTTCACAAACAAAGGATTGCCGACCCCGGCATAACCCGAAGCCATACTGCGTTTCATGACGATGGTGGTGTCGCCTTTCCAGCATTCCAGCACGGGCATACCTGCAATCGGACTGTTAGGGTCATCCAATGCGGAGGGGTTAACGATGTCGTTGGCACCGATGACAATGCTGATATCGACCTTATCCCAGTCTTCATTAATTTCATCCATTTCGTAGACGATGTCGTAAGGCACTTTGGCTTCCGCTAGCAAAACGTTCATGTGCCCAGGCATACGTCCGGCAACCGGATGGATACCGAAACCGACTTTTTTGCCTTTATCACGCAAGAATTTGGTGATTTCGTTGACGGTATGCTGTGCTTGGGCAACCGCCATACCATAACCAGGGATAATCATGATGTTTTTGGAGTCCATAAGAAGCCGGGCTGTTTCTTCGGCATCTATCGGATGGACTTCGCCCTCGATAATCGCAGCTTCCCCGCCGGATGCTGTACCGAAACCACCAGCAATTACGCTCAGGAAGTGGCGGTTCATGGCACGGCACATGATATAGCTCAAGATTGCACCGCTACTACCAACGAGTGCGCCAGTTACAATCAGCAAATCGTTGTTTAACATGAAACCGGTTGCCGCTGCTGCCCAGCCGGAATAGCTGTTAAGCATGGAAACTACAACGGGCATATCCGCACCGCCAATGGCCATTACCATATGGATGCCGAATAACAGGGCAATAACGGTCATAATGGCTAAAGGATAAAGACCGCCGCCGCTCTCTGTTTGATGCAGGAATATGCCGCCCAGGACGATTGCCCCTATCAATAAACCCAGATTAAGCCAGTGACGGGCAGGCAACAACATGGGTTTGCCACTGATTTTTTCGCTGAGTTTGCAAAAAGCAATAACCGAACCTGAAAATGTGACTGCTCCGATCAAAATACCTAAGTAAATTTCAACTTCATGGATGGTTTTTTCTACCCCAGTCAACGTTAATGAAGTATCCATAAAATTGGCATAACCTACCAAGACCGCCGCCATGCCGACCAGGCTGTGCATGATGGCGACCAGCTCAGGCATTTGCGTCATCGCCACTTTTTTTGCAGCAAACAAACCTATGGAACCGCCGATAACGAGCGCACCAACCAGGATTCCGTAAGAAGTTACTGCGCCGCTGAGTACAGTGGCAATAATGGCAATCGCCATACCTAACATGCCGTAATAATTGCCGCGACGGGCGGTTTCCTGGTTACTTAATCCACTTAAACTTAGAATGAACAGAATGGTGGCGACGATGTAAGACATCGTGACTAAACTTTGAGACATTGTTGTTTCCCCTTATTTTCTGAACATTTCTAACATGCGACGGGTGACCAGAAAGCCACCGGCGATGTTGATTGAAGCGAGTAAAACACCTAATCCGGCCAATACCATAACAGTTTGAGTCGGCGATGATATTTGCACCAAAGCTCCGATGACGATAATGCCGGAAATAGCATTCGTTACGCTCATTAACGGTGTGTGCAACGATGCGCTTACATTCCAAATTACTTGATAACCGACAAAGCATGCCAAAATAAAAACCGTAAAATGTTCCATAAATGCAGCTGGAGCGACTGATCCAATCCCGAACAGAACAGCCCCACCTATCAGCAAAGGAAGTATTTGTTTAAACCAGGACGCTTCTTTTTTTGGTGTTTCTGGCTGGTAAGCTGGCGCTTCGGTTTGGGGTTGCGGTGCAACTGAAAGTGTTGGAGGCGGTGGTGGCCAGGTGATTTTACCCTCTTTAATAACTGTCGTACCCCGGATCACTTCGTCTTCCATGTTGACGTTGATAACGCCATTTTTCTCTGGGCATAACTCGGTTAACAAATGCCTTAGATTGGTAGAGTAAAGCTGGCTGGATTGGTTAGCCAAACGGCTTGGCAGGTTGGTATAACCGATAATTGTCACGTCATGCTTGACAACAACCTTATCTTTTTCGGTTAATTCGCAGTTGCCGCCTTGTTCGGCCGCCAAATCGACGATAACGCTGCCGGATTTCATTGAGATAACCATGGCTTCCGTGATTAATTTTGGTGCTGGTTTTCCTGGAATCAAAGCTGTGGTAACGATGATATCCACTTCCATTGCTTGCTTGGCAAACAAAGCCATTTCGGCTTCGATGAACTCTTTGGACATGGTCTTGGCATAACCGCCGGTACCGCTGCCTTCTTCTTTGAAGTCCAGCATCAAAAATTCGGCATCCATACTTTCAATCTGCTCTTTTACTTCAGGACGGGTATCGAATGAACGCACAATAGCGCCCATGCTTTTTGCCGTACCAATAGCGGCTAAACCGGCAACACCCGCACCTATGACCAAAACTTTTGCAGGAGGTATCTTTCCGGCAGCGGTAATCTGTCCGGTGAAAAAGCGGCCAAAATGTTGAGCCGCTTCGACAATGGCGCGATAGCCAGCGATATTAGCCATCGAGCTTAAGGCATCCAGTTTTTGCGCCCTGGAAATACGAGGTACGCTGTCCATAGCTAGTACGGTCGCGCCTTTAGCAGCGAGTTGATTCATCAAAGCTTCATTTTGTGCTGGCCAGATAAAGCTAATCAACTTTCCGCCTTGGGGCAGTAAGTCAATTTCATTGATATTGAGTTCTGAATGTTGCTCTGGAGCTCGCACTTTCATAATAATGTCGGCAATTTGCCAGAGTGTCTTTGCATCTTTAACGATCTCAACACCGGCCTCCTTGTAAACCTCATCGGAAATATTCGCACTTACACCAGCGCCGCTTTCGATAAAGACCGAAAAGCCCAACTTGATAAGTTGTTCTGCTGCTTCCGGCGTGGTGGCTACACGCTTTTCACCGGGATGAATTTCTTTCGGTACACCAATCTTCATAAGGTTTTCCTGTTGATTATTTAAGGTATGATGGGTGATGGTATTTTATAGGTCAAAACAGTCCGAGCATATAAGAATAACCTCAGAGTTTCAATAGGTATTTGACCTAGGCGAAAATCGAAAGATGGCAAGCTCAAAACAGCAAGTCTTTCGCCTTAGTCATTCGTTACTTTAGCAAAAATTAATCAATGTCGAAATTAGCCCCTTATCTCTCCAAAGACTTTATCGAAACCACGGAAGGGCTATGTTTTGCGGTTGTCCAAAATGGTGTAGAAAATTGCGGTGCGGAGGAGAAGTTACTGTGTTTTTTACGATATATAAAAAAAACCTCCCAAAGCACTTTCTCCTTGTTTGAAAGCATTAGGGTTTTCTTTAAGTACAATCCCAAACAAAACAGGTTATGGCGTAAGGTTACGACCGAGCAAGCGAACACGTTTCTACAAGCGTATCATCCAGAGTATCTGCATTATTCAACGATATTGGATGCCCAACTCCATGCAGTAGCAACTGGGCGTATCATCAAGCATCATCATCCAAAACAACGTTTGCAGCAGATATTTCTTAGTCAACAACGCGATAAGGTTGAGCAGGATTTGTTCGATTTGTGCCAGTTATTCCAACAAAACGGCCTAGAGCTATCACAAATCGGCGTAACAGGGTCGATATTGATAGGTGTTCAGCAACCAAGTTCAGATATTGACCTGGTATTTTATGACCGTGAACACTTTCACAAAGCGCGTGCAATTACCGCTGAGCTCATAAGCAACCAGCTAGGTGATCTGGGCAATAAGGATTGGCAGGAAGCTTACGCACGACGGTCATGTACCTTAAGCTTGCAGGAATACATCTGGCATGAACGCCGTAAATTCAACAAAGGGTTGATTAATGGGCGAAAATTCGACCTGAATTTTGTTGATAGCCAGACTCAATCCGAACCAATCAATTATCAAAAATGCGGCGAAATTAATGTGCAGTGCAAAATAATCGAAGACCGATACGGATTTGATTATCCAGCCAAATTTGTAATCGACCATGAAACTATCAATACGGTCGTTTGCTTTATTGCAACCTATACGGGACAAGCATTTGTGGGTGAGACGGTTGAAGTTTCTGGCTTTTTGGAGCAGGCGGAAGATGGTAGCAAACGCATCGTGGTCGGCTCCAGTAGGGAAGCACCGGGCGAATACATCAAGGTCATCCAATGCCCAAACTGACCGACTTTACCGCATTTATCTTTGACATGGATGGTTTGGTTCTGGATACCGAACCTACCTATTTTGCAGCATGGCAACAAGCGGTTACGAAAATGGGTTATCGGCTTGAGGTGGATGCTTTCAAGGTCGTCTCTGGATTTCATTACCAGCAAGTCGAAGCACAGATATTGAGTTGGTTAGGGCATGATTTTGATCTGCATACCTTTAAGCGGTTGGGGACTGAATGTTGGCGGAAATACGTGAACCAACACGGCATCGCGGTCAAATCAGGTGTTACTAATTTGCTCGATTATGCCCAGCAACACGAAATTCCCTTCAGCCTTGCAACCAATAGTTCATCTATATACGCGCATGAATGCCTTACTATTGCTGGACTAAGCCATTGCTTTCCGTTGGTTGTCACTGGTGATGATGTACGGAGTGTTAAGCCTGCCCCCGATATTTTCTTGAAAGCAGCTGAGCGGATGCAGGTTGATATTCAGCAGTGCGTAATATTTGAAGATTCACATACCGGTATCGTCGCAGCATCTGCATCGGGGGCTTACACGGTATATGTACCGTCGACTTTTCCTGTCAATCTACAAGCATCAGCATTGTGCAATTGCCAGTTAGAAAATCTGATGCAGGCACTGAAAATCTTGGAAGCGCAGCGTTAGCGGAGTGATGATTTTTAGCCCCCAGAAGCGATAGGGCTGTGTGTTTTCGCGAAGCGTTGTTTGTGGCGTGAAAATACGCATCATTCCGACATCGCGTCGATGTCATCGCGCAATACTACCTCATACCCCTTGTCGGGGCGGGGAGTCGCTATTTTCCAAACGAACGAAAAAATCCGATCAAACGTGTGTTGGTATAAACACCTATGAGAATCTTTAAAATCTTCCTCTCCACTGGGAACATAAGCTTTATTAAAAATGCCGCCGATTATTAAAGTGGCTAATTTTACAGACTTTACGAATACCTATAATTTCAACTGAATTTCTCATCTGGCGACACAGCTCAATTTCATATGCTCCCCTTTATGAAGACTGGCTTTGCTGCTAAAACATTATCCGCTCGCCAACTCTTGGTATTTGCGCTTGCCAACCTCTGCGTTTGAAACAGGTTTGCAAGGATAAGGCAGCCGCTTTTTCGCCATGAATAAGGAATAACTTGGGTTTAGGCTCTCTAAAATGACTTGCCCACTGTAATAACTGACTTTGGTCGGCGTGGGCGCTTAATGCGCCCAGGGTATGTATCTTGGCTTCGACATTAACTTCAGAGCCTAAAATCTTCAAAATTTTCTTTTTGCCATCCACCAGAATGCGGCCTAACGTACCTTCCGCCTGATACCCGGCGATAATGACATGGGTGTTACGCCGCCAGAGATTATATTTGAGGTGATGGCGAATACGCCCACCGTTACACATACCGCTACCGGCAATAATAATCGCTCCGCCAGCAATTCGATTGATTGCCATAGATTGCTCGGCGGTTTCAGAATATATCAGGCCTTGCAGCCATTGCTGCCAGCCTTTTGGGGCAACCTTAATAAATTCAGGGTCATCAATATTGAACAACTGGCTATGCTGTGCATAGATTTTGCTGGCGCTAATCGCCATCGGACTATCTAAATAAATCTGTTGCTGAGGCAATCCACCTTGCCGTTGTAATTTACCCAACCAATAGATTAGGTCTTGTGAGCGTCCAACAGCAAACGCAGGGATAATGACGTTACCGCCTGTTTTTGACGCTTCTGCCAGTGTTTCCTTGAGCTCTACCAGCGTATTTTCCAGGGGTTTATGATCCCTATCCCCATAAGTGGATTCCAGCAACAGCACATCGGCTTGGGTAATAATTTCAGCATCCCGTAACAAAGGTGAGTTCGGATTACCTAAGTCACCGGAAAACACCAGGGTCTTGGTTTTTTCTTGGTCTTTGATTGTCAATTCGACTATCGACGAACCAAGGATATGTCCAGCTTCATGAAAAGTAACTTGAATGCCAGGTAAGATTTGTGTTTTCTCGCCATAAGCGACTGGCTTTCTGAACTTTAGCAACGCCTCAACATCTTCGAGTTCATACAAAGGTTCAAGTAGTTCTTTGCCCGCGCGTTCCCTGCGCTTGTTTTCCCATTCGGTATCTTTAAGTTGTATATGAACGGCATCCTTAAGCATCAAATCCAGTAAAGCGAAGCTCGCGTTAGTCAGATACACATTACCTTTGAAGCCTTCTTTCGCCAATTTGGGGAGTCGCCCACAATGGTCAAGATGGGCATGGGACAGAACAACGACATCAATACTAGCAGGATCGAATGGAAAATCGGCTTCATTCTGCTTTTCTGTTTCGTTGGAACCCTGAAATAAGCCACAATCCAGCAACATGCGATGTGCATCCGTTTCCAGTAAATAACACGAACCAGTCACCTGCCCAGTAGCACCTAAAAAAGTAAGATTTGTCATTAGAACCCCCCTGTATGGTCGAAAGAAATTCAAAGCCTTTTGCCCGTTTCACGCTGAAAAATTACACCTCTGCACCTGAAGACAGAGTTTTCTTAAAAAAGTGCTTTTCTTGGGAAAGCCAACTAATACCGATCCCAATAAGTTCACATATTATCCCTTCTCCAGTGGGAGAAGGTTAGGATGAGGGGATTCAAATAACAACTTATTGGGATTGGTATAATAAGAAAGCTCTCCTTAGACCTCTGAAACAAAATTACGTGCAGCATTCAATGCGTCAATAACTGGTTTGGTTTGCGGCCTAACTGATCGCCATAGAAAAAATGCCTCTGCTGCTTGCTCAACCAGCATTCCCAACCCATCCAGACTTTTTTTGGCATTGTGTTCCACACCCCAGCGGACAAATGCCGTTGGCCTGTTGCCGTAAGCGAGATCATAGCAGATGCCTCCAGGAGTTAATAAGTCGTCTTGAAGTGGAAGCATTTCATCGGCTAGACTTGCCGATGTTGCATTGATAATTAAATCAAACTGTTGCCCTTTTAAGTCGGCAAAACCACAACCATCTATATCGCCAAAGATACAAAACTCTGCTGCCAAGTCACTGGCTTTTTGTTGGGTACGGTTGGCTAAAACGAGCTGGTGCGGGGAGCACTCAAGAATAGGGGCAAGAATACCTCTACACGCACCACCTGCCCCCAAAATTAGAATCCTGGATTTAGTCAAAGCAAGATCGTGATTGACTGTTAAATCTGTAATAAGGCCGCAGCCATCAGTATTGTCGCCTAATATACGGTCATCATCTTGTATAATAAGGGTGTTGACGGCTCTACTCAATTCGGCGCGTTTCGTGGTCAAATCTGCAAATGCCCAGGCTAGTTCTTTCAATGGCAAGGTACAGTTTAGACCTCTACCGCCTTTAGCAAAAAAGGCGACAACCGATTCTTTAAACCGTTCGGATGTCACTTCTTTCGCAGTGTATTCAAGTGCTTGTTGGGTTTGTTCCGCAAAAAGCTGATGGATGCGCGGAGATTTACTGTGTTTTATGGGCGAACCGAACACTGCGTAACGGTCTTTTTTAGCCATGTTTGTACCTTTCTTCGATGGTAATTTGCATAAGATTAGTCTATTTACCAAAATTCATGACTTCTTAGCAAAATAATAAATCGCCGACAGGAGCTAGGGCGGAACTAAAACAGACTTGATTGCATCTGAGCCTAACACCCAAAAACAAGACAAAAAAATAGCCGCGTAATGCGGCTATTTTGTACGCGCACTAAGCGTTACTTGATGAAATGGACGACTAAGAACAAGATAACAGTCAAAGCCAAGCCACAATGAATGACACCTTTTACAGAAGTGTAAGGCCCCATTTTTCCACCAGCGGGTAATTTGCTCAACGCACCGATGTTTTTCAGTACTGGATAGGCACCGTTATACTCTAGTGCCAAAATAATCACAGCGGCAATCAAGAACGCCATGACATTAAATCCATGTGGGAAATGTGATGAAGCCCCCATAAAATACAACATTGGCACTGAAAACAAGGCATTAGTCCGTGATGCCAAACCCGCCGTCCCCAACGCACCCGCCGCTTCAGGCAGGGCTTGACCACCATTTGCGACTTGAGTCGCAGAAGCAATCACGATTTTTTGGTTAGGCCAAATAATCAACCACACATTGGTGAACATGAGAACACCAAGAAGCGAGCCAATATAAATATCCAGAGAGCCACCCGCCCCCCGAAGACCAAGGATACCTAAGCCAGTCAGCAAAGTAACTACAGCACCCCAGCGAAACCACCACAACGCCCTTGGCACCAGTTTTTGTATGGCATCCGATTTTGCCGCACCATCGGCTTCTTTAAAATATTCGCCTTGTACTAGATTAAAGTAGTAAAGCAAACCGATCCAGGTGACACCTGCTAACAAATGCCCCCAGCGCAGCAGCATTTCATAACCGGCAGTTGTTGTAACTAATTCCATAGCAATACCTCTTTTGTAATGTTGTTATTGATTTTAAGCACACCCTTCGTCGTGATGATGCCTTGAAGATGATATTTTGTCTAGGTAAACCTCTTAAGCCTGAGCCAGCCATTTAGCCACAGATTTTGCAAAATAGGTCAAAATTGCATCACTGCCAGCACGTTTGAAAGCCAGTAGGGATTCCAAAACAACTGGTTTCTCGTCCAGCCAACCATTCATGGCAGCGGCTTTAATCATAGCATATTCACCGCTGACCTGATAAGCAAAAGTGGGTACGCCGTAGCTGTCTTTTACCCTGCGGATGATGTCCAGATACGGCATTCCTGGCTTAATCATCACAATGTCGGCACCTTCCTGCAAATCTAGCTGGATTTCACGTAAGGCCTCATCGGAATTGGCCGGATCCATTTGATAGCTGTACTTATTGCCGCCGCCCAAATTGCCAGACGAGCCGACGGCATCGCGAAATGGCCCATAAAAACTGGAAGCATACTTGGCGGAATAAGCAAGAATCCTGGTATTAATATGCCCTTTTGCTTCCAAAGCCTGCCGAATTGCACCAATTCTGCCATCCATCATATCAGAAGGGGCAACTATATTTGCACCTGCCTCGGCATGTGAAAGCGCTTGCCGCACCAGGACTTCGTTGGTCTCATCATTAATCACGTAACCCTGATCATTGGTAAGACCGTCTTGTCCGTGAATCGTAAATGGATCAAGCGCAACATCGGTGATGATGCCCAATTGCGGCACTGCTTGTTTCAAGGCGCGAACACTACGTTGGATTAAACCGTCAGGATTGTACGCTTCTGCGGCATCGTCGGATTTTTTGTCTGTGCCGACCACCGGAAACAGCGCAATAGCTGGAATGCCAAGTTCGTAGACTTCCCGCGCTTCTGCCAACATCAAATCCAGCGTGTACCTTTCGATACCCGGCATAGATGAAATCGGCTCTCTGCCATTTAAGCCTTCAGTAACAAACATGGGATATATTAAATCGTCAGTGCTAAGTTGGTTTTCGCGCATTAATCGGCGTGAAAAATCATCAAAACGCATTCTTCTCATGCGTGTGGAAGGAAAATTAATGTTACTATAGGGCATATTTTGTGTACTCATGGATTGCGCAATGTCGGGGGTTTATTCTGGCATTTTCGTCGTAACGTGTGAAAGTGGTTAACCAAATATACAGCACATTCTTGATTATTCACCATTTCAACTGCTGTTCGCCATTGTATAAAATGTAAGCGTATCGGCTGGCTTTTAGAGGGTTTTATGAAAACAAAACAATATAATATATTCGGTTTATTCTTTGTGCTAATTAGCTTGTTGTCAATAACTGCCGCTAAAGCATCAGACTTGCTGCCTCCCCAGGTTGCTATTCAAGAAGCATCCGACAAACTCCAACAGAAGTTGCAGGATAAAGCATTCAGTCAAAATTTTGCACAAGTTGCCCAATTTGTTGACCAAGCCATCAATCCCCATACCGACTTTGACAAAATTTCCGAGTTAGTTTTGGGTAAATTGTGGAATAGTGCAAGCAGCGATGAACAAACCCGCTTCAAACACGAGTTCCAGACTTTGCTGGTCAGAACTTATTCCCGCGCCTTTGTGGAATTTAAAGACTGGACGGTTCGTTTTCTGCCTCTGGAAATGGCAAGTGGCTCTAACAAGGTTGTCGTGAAAACAGAAGTATTGCAACCTGGCCTGCAACCCATCAGTGTAAACTACCGTATGTTATTGACTAATGGCGACTGGAAGGCTTATGACATCATGATCGAAGGTGTCAGCCTAGTAACCAACTACCGTTCAACATTCAGCAACGAAGTCAAAACCAAAGGCTCGTTAGGCGCGGTGATTGAAGGGTTGGCCAAACGTAACGCAGAAGCTTTGTCTGCCAAAAACTCCTGATATTGCTGCTTACGCCATCCTTTTCGCTTGAAAAGCGATGGCGCATACTCTGATAACTCCACCCGATTACACTTTAACCATCGGTTTAGCTGCGGAATACTATCTGACATTCCGTCCTTAAGCACATTGGCTCGTTTGTCGTGATTTCTGTGAAAGATTCCATTTACGCCAATCCACTCGGCGACATTAGCGCATTCACGTTTGATGAAGACGTCGTCAGCGTTTTCCCCGACATGATCCAACGCTCTGTGCCTGGCTACAGCACCATTATCACGGCGATTGGTTTACTGGCAAAGCGTTACGCGCAGCCAAACAGTCATTGTTATGATTTAGGTTGTTCCTTGGGTGCTGCCGCATTATCCATGCGTGAACAGATAGCAGCCCAAAACTGCCGTATTATCGCTGTCGATAACTCATCGGCGATGGTGTCTGGATTTGAAGATAGACTGCGGCAACTACCCTCTTCGATTCCGGTTGATGTATTTTGTACTGACATCACCGATATAAACATCGAAAACGCATCGGTCGTCGTCTTGAATTTTACCTTACAGTTTATTCCTATAGCAGACCGAATAGTTCTTCTGCAAAGAATTAACCACGGACTGTTGCCCGGCGGAATACTGATTCTTTCGGAAAAGCTAAAGTTTGATGACGACAAGCAAAACGCCTTGCAAACCGATATGCATCATCAGTTTAAAAAAGCTCAAGGTTATAGCGATCTGGAAATATGCCAAAAACGCACCGCATTGGAAAACGTGCTGATCCCTGAAACCTTCGGTCTACATCAACAGCGACTGCTAGATGCAGGTTTTAGCAGTGCGGAAGTGTGGTTTCAATATTTTAATTTTGCTTCGATAATCGCCCTTAAGTGATTGACTATCAAACTTTATATCGAGTACTTCGATCTGCGAAGGCAGATGTATGGGCAGACCGATTGCCACAACAAATTCGCGATGCTTTGGATCAAACCCGTCATGGTCATTTGGCAACATGGCAACAGCTAATTGATAGCATCCCAGATTTTTCTACAAATCAACGCATATTGGAGGCGCATACTGTACAAATAGGCTCCGTTAATGAGCTGACAGAACTGGAAAGAGTATCACTAAAAACGCAGTTAAAAAGTCTACATCCCTGGCGAAAAGGCCCTTATGAGTTGTTCGGCATCAAGATTGATGCCGAATGGCGTTCTGACTGGAAATGGAAGCGTGTCGAACAGCATATTTCCCCGCTCAAGCACCGCTTGGTGTTGGATGTAGGCTGCGGTAATGGTTATTACTGCTGGCGTATGCTAGGCGCTGGGGCAAAATGTGTCGTCGGCATTGATCCTATGTTACTTAACGTCATGCAATTTCAGTTCATCCACAAACTACACGGAGGCGTTCCGCCAGTTTTCGTCCTACCACTAGGCATAGAAGACCTGCCTTATGGGATGAAAGCGTTTGATACGGTATTTTCGATGGGGGTGTTTTATCATCGCCGCTCGCCTATCGACCATTTGCTGGAATTGCGAGACAGCCTAGTCCCTGGCGGCGAGCTGGTTTTGGAAACCCTGGTGATTGATGGCGGATTAGGCGAAGTGCTAGTTCCTGAAGATCGGTATGCACAAATGCGTAACGTTTGGTTTCTGCCTAGCTGCCCGACTTTGATGGGCTGGTTAAGCCGCTGTGGATTTAAGAATATTCGGCTCGTTGATGTCACGGCAACCAGCACGGAAGAACAACGAAGCACCGAATGGATGACTTTTCATTCGTTAAAAGATTATCTCAACGAAGGCAATCCACTACTGACTTGCGAAGGACTGCCCGCACCCAAAAGAGCCCTTTTCATAGCACAAACGGCAAACTGTTAAATTATTTTGAAGCAAGAAACCCTTTTCCAGTGCCTGGGATTAGGGCAAGCTGTTTATAACTCTTGAACCTTATCCGTCTTTCATCTATATTCATTGGATGAATATCATTGAGTAAAAGACCTCATGGCTACAGCGACAACAGATTTTCATTTTAGTGGGCTGGCAAAGTGTCTAATCCAGGAAGGTCTAATAACGGAAAAGGATGCTAGATCCTATATTCAAGATGCCCAAAAAAACAAGCTCTCCTTGATAAGCTATTTGGTTACGAACAAAATTGTCGATAGCCGTGTCATTGCGTCAAAAGCATCGATAGAATTCGGCGTACCGTTTTTTGACTTGGATGCAATCGATCCTCGTAGCTTGCCTATCAACTTGGTCAGCGAAAAACTGATCCGTAAGCACAATGCCCTGCCCCTTTTAAAACGCGGTAAAACCTTGTTCCTTGGAATATCTGATCCTACTGCCACGCAAGGGTTCGATGATATTAAATTCCAGAGCTTGCTTAATCTCGAAACCGTTTTAGTTGATGAAAACAAGCTACATAAAGTCATTGATTCTGCCCTGGAAGCTGTCGACACGACAATGTCTGACCTTATGGACACGGATCTGGACAATCTGAACGTAACGGGTGGGGAGGAAGATCTTGCAAAAAATGACGTAAATGCCGATATTGACGATGCGCCGATAGTTCGCTTCGTTAATAAAGTCTTACTGGACTCCATCAAAAAAGGGGCTTCCGACATTCACCTCGAACCCTATGAAAAAAACTTCCGCATCCGCTTCAGATCAGATGGCATATTGCACCAAATAGCGAGTCCACCGGCAAATATAGCCAACCGCATCATATCCAGAATCAAAGTCATGTCCAAAATGGATATCGCAGAACGCCGCGTTCCCCAGGATGGACGTATCAAGATGGTATTATCCAAAACGCGTGCGATTGATTTTCGTGTCAACACCTGTCCCACCTTATTTGGTGAAAAAGTGGTTCTCCGTATTTTGGATCCCACCAGTGCCCAAATTGGTATCGAAAAACTGGGTTTTGAACCCGAACAACAGGAAGTCTTTCTCAAAGCCATCAATAAACCTTATGGATTAGTTCTTGTAACCGGACCTACCGGTAGCGGTAAGACAGTGACTCTTTATACTGGCTTGAATCTCCTCAATAAGATTGAGAGCAACATTTCAACTGCTGAGGATCCTGTGGAAATCACCGTAGAGGGCATTAATCAGGTCAACGTCAATGTTAAGGCAGGATTAACCTTTGCTAACGCCTTACGGGCATTTTTACGGCAAGACCCAGACATCATCATGGTTGGTGAGATTCGTGACCTAGAAACCGCCGAAATTGCCGTAAAAGCCGCACAAACTGGTCACTTAGTCTTATCTACCCTGCACACTAATGATGCGCCGCAAACATTGAACCGGCTAATGCAAATGGGCATCGCGCCTTTTAACATTGTCTCAGCGGTTAATTTAATCATGGCGCAACGTTTGGCTAGACGGCTATGTGAACATTGCAAAACACAAGTCACCCTGCCGGATAATGTACTTTCATCCATCGGTTTCAAAGAAGATGAGTTCAAAACTCTCAAGCTCTATGGCGCGGTGGGCTGCGACCTTTGTACAAATGGTTATAAAGGCAGGGTCGGCATCTATCAGGTTATGACCTTGAGCGAAAAAATGCGCAGCCTGATCCTTCAAGGCGGCAACGCTATGCAATTAGCTGAACAAGCAAAATCCGAGGGCATCAATGATTTGCGTGCATCAGGTTTAAACAAAGTTAGGCTGGGTGTTACCAGCATCGAAGAAATTGACAGAGTGACCAAGGAATAGTGATGGCAGAACAAACTGAACAACTGGATTTTCTCTGGGAAGGGAAAGACAAAACCGGAAAAATAAACAAAGGTGTGTTCCCTGCAAAAAGCGAAGCAGTTGCAAAAGCGGAATTGCGGCGGCAAGGCTACCGAGTAACCAAAATCAAACTTAAGCCCAAACCCTTATTTAAAAGCAGGGTTAAAGCTATAACCCCAGGCGACATTGCGGTTTTTTCGAGGCAGCTAGCGACTATGCTCAAAGCTGGCGTTCCTCTGGTTCAATCCTTTGACATTGTTGGCAAAGGTCATGAAAATCCCAGTATGCAAGAACTTTTATTAAGCATCAAAGCAGACATTGAAGGCGGCGACACCCTGGCGGAAGCACTAAACAAAAGGCCACTCTATTTTGACGAATTGTTTTGTAACTTGGTTGAAGCAGGCGAACAGGCGGGGGTACTAGAAACCCTGCTGGACAAAATCGCTACTTATAAAGAAAAAACCGAGTCCATGAAGAAAAAAATCAAAAAAGCCCTGACTTACCCGATAGCGGTTGTCGCCGTAGCTTTTATTGTAACAACCATCTTGCTGGTTTTTGTGGTACCTGTGTTTGCAGATTTGTTTAAAAGTTTTGGTGCCGATTTACCCGCCTTCACCCAAATGGTTGTCGCTATGTCGGAATGGATGCAAGTATATTGGTGGGTCATTATTGTATCGGTAGTCGCCACTGTCTATACATTTGGTTATTTCAAGAAACGGTCTAGAAATTTTAATCATTTTCTAGACAGGGTATTGTTAAAAGTCCCTGTAGTAGGCCTGATCCTGAACAAGTCCGCTATTGCTCGTTTTGCTCGAACTCTATCAACAATGTCAGCAGCGGGTGTTCCACTAGTTGACGCACTGGAATCGGTCTCAGGGGCTTGCGGCAACATTGTGTATGCGGATGCTGTTATGAAGATGCGCGAAGATGTATCCACCGGACACAGACTACAGTTTGCCATGAGCCAGACTCAACTGTTCCCACACATGGTGCAACAAATGATTGCCATTGGTGAAGAATCGGGATCTATTGATGCCATGTTGTCCAAAGTAGCCGATTTTTACGAAGAAGAAGTCGACAACCTGGTTGATAATCTAAGTAGCTTAATGGAACCCATTATTATGGTTATCTTAGGAACCCTAGTCGGCGGTTTGGTTGTAGCTATGTACCTACCAATCTTCAAAATGGGTTCTGCGATTTGATTGTCGGCATGTATTTTCCTACCTTCAAAAGGGATGCTGCGGCTGGTCTAACCTGCTGAATTTTTATAAAAACAAAAGAAAGTGCTTCCTCAAGGAAGCCTAGTGCTCATCATGCAGCAATTTGACTACCTTTTTGGCTCGCCAATCCTTTTTTCCGCTCTCATCGGCTTGGTTGGCCTGTTGGTGGGCAGCTTTCTTAATGTGGTTATTTACCGTCTGCCGGTAATGATGCAAAAAAGCTGGCGTAAGGATTGCCAAGACTATCTGGGATTAAATGCCGACCTACAGACAAACGAACCTTTTAATCTGGTGCTGCCGCTCTCACGTTGCCCTGGCTGCAACACACCCATCAAGCCTTACCAGAACATACCGGTTATCAGTTATGTTTTTTTACGCGGCAAATGCGCTAAGTGCAAAAATCCTATTTCCTTACGTTATCCGCTCATCGAAGCATTTACTGCCGTAACATCCTTTGTCATAGCGTGGCATTTTGGCTTTACACCACAAACAGGATTTGCACTACTATTGACTTGGTCTTTGATTGCGTTGAGTTTTATTGATATTGACCATCAATTATTACCGGACTCGATCACACTGCCTGCCTTATGGTTGGGATTATTTTTAAGTGTATTTGACATATTTACTGATAGCCACGCCAGCATAATCGGCGCGATTGCGGGTTACCTGGTTCTTTGGGGCGTTTTTCACTTGTTTAAATTGCTAACTGGTAAAGAAGGCATGGGCTATGGCGACTTCAAATTACTCGCTTTATTTGGTGCCTGGTTAGGTTGGCAGTCACTACCCGCCATTATTTTGCTATCATCGCTAGTGGGCGCGATAATAGGCATCGGCATGATTATATTTTCCCAGCATGACCGCAACACACCCATTCCCTTCGGGCCGTATTTGGCGGCTGCGGGTTGGATCGCGTTGATATGGGGCGCTGATATTAATCAATTCTATTTGAATATAGCCGGGTTATAAGCGGGTGTTCAAAGTAGGTCTTACTGGCGGCATAGGCTGTGGCAAAAGCACGGTCAGCAAATTATTTATCGAACTGAATGTCCCGATCATTGATGCTGATGACATCGCGCACCAGCTAGTAGAACCAGGACAAGCAGCATTATTAGAAATCAGCAAAGCCTTTGGTGTTAAAACCCTTAGTCCTGATGGTTCGTTAAACAGGCACTATTTACGCGACATTGTTTTTTCCGATGGCAAAAAAAAACAACAGCTTGAAAACATCTTGCATCCCTTGGTATTTGACGCTATGCAGGAGAAAATTGACCACTGGGATTGCCCTTATTGCATTCTCAGTATCCCATTACTCTTTGAAACTCGTATGACCGATTTTGTTGACCGGATACTCGTAATTGATTGCCCAATCGAAACCCAGATAGCACGCGTTAAGGCCAGAAATAACTTAACTGACGCTACAATTCGATCAATTATCGATAGCCAAGTGAGCCGAGAGTACAGGCTAAAACATGCCGATGATGTTATAGATAATTCTGACAACAACCATTGCGGACTTGCAGAACAAGTCAAAAAATTGCACAATCTTTACCTTTCAACCAGTGCACACTAGGACGACCACACTTGTGAAAAACCATATCACCTATGAATTTCCACTCAATGAACGAATCCGGGTTTTCATTAGGCTAGAACAGCTATTTCAAGAATTCAGCCATTTTTCATCGGGTTCGACCATCGCCGACAAACGTGCCGCCATTAATGTGCTGCTGGATGTTATGTCCATTTTCAGGCGCAACGACCTCAAATCGGAAATACTCAAAGAATTGGATCGTCATGCGAAAGTACTCCATAAATACGCCGATAGCCAAAATGTTGACCCCAAACAACTGGAATCCATACTTAGCAAAATCACCCAAACCAGTAAGAAACTCTACGCAACCAGCGGAAAAATAGGCATCGAGATTATGGAGAGCGATCTGTTCCAAAGTATCGCACAACGCAGCTCAATCCCGGGCGGAACCTGCTCATTTGACCTACCAGAGTTTCATTACTGGCTAGAACAGGATGAAGCCACCCGATTAAAAGACCTTGAACACTGGGGCAACCCTTTTAACGATATTCGTACTGGAATTGAGTTGATTCTGGATTTTATCCGCACCAGCAATGCACCCAGCGAAGAAGTAGCCGAAGCTGGTTTTTTTCAAATTGCCCTGGATAAAAGCCTACCTTACCAGCTTATCAAAGTAAGCATGGACAGGTCGCTGCCTTGTTTCGCGGAAATTAGTGGTGGCAAACACCGTTGTTCTATACGCTTCATGATACCTTCTGCCGATGAACAACGGCCTACGCAAAGCACTGATGATATTCCATTTTCGTTAACTCGCTGTTTGTTCTGATGACCTTATCCAAGCAGCCGCTGACCGTAAAATGCCCCCATTGTGAGCGTCCCGTATCATGGACGGCGGAATATCCCTTTCGACCTTTTTGCTGTGAACGCTGTAAACTCATCGACCTAGGCGAATGGGCTATGGAAGAAAAAGTAATCCTTGGAGAACCTTTGCCTACTGAAAATGATGGGGATGAGAATTTCTTTTTTCAGTGATAAGCACCCTGCCCTGTTTCGCAAAATCTCATTGCCAAGCTCGGCAAAAAATTTTTCCCGCATTAAGACGAATATATATCCATCTTTTCGCAGCACATACTAACTCTGTTAATTCAATTACTTACCAATGACCACCGTTAATTCCGAAAAACTCTCCAGTGCCCGTTTTGCCGAAGCCACCGATGCTTTTGTAGAAGAATTTACCGCTTCTGTGCAGTTTGATAAGCGCATGGCAGAGCAAGACATTCAAGGCTCAATTGCCCACGCCACCATGCTATGTGCGGTTGGTGTTTTGACCACGAAAGAACGCGATGCGATTATTGGCGGACTGAATCGCATCGCGGATGAGATAATCAAAGGCACGTTCATCTGGTCAATTAAGCAAGAAGATGTCCACATGAACATTGAATCCCGATTAATTGACCTTATCGGCATAGCAGGAAAAAAACTGCACACCGGACGATCCCGTAACGACCAAGTCGCTACCGACATCCGGCTTTATCTTCGCAGTGAAATCAATCACATAGAAGCCCAGTTGCGCCGACTTCAAACCGCTATTTTGGATCTAGCCGAGCAGCACTTTGATACCATCATGCCCGGCTTTACGCATTTGCAAGTTGCCCAACCCATCACCTTTGGACATCATTTAATGGCGTGGTTTGAGATGTTGAGCCGCGACCATGAACGCTTGCAAGATTGCCTCAAGCGCATCAACATTATGCCTTTAGGCGCGGCTGCGCTGGCAGGTACCAGCTATCCCATCGACCGCCAATTAACCTCGGATTTGCTGGGTTTTAGCCGACCTTCGGCGAACTCGCTCGACTCTGTAAGCGACCGCGATTTTGCGATTGAATTTACCGCAGTCGCCAGCCTTATCATGATGCACCTGTCGCGTTTTTCCGAAGAACTTATCCTTTGGTCTAGCGCCCAGTTTGATTTTATCGACATACCTGATGCTTTTTGTACCGGCTCGTCCATCATGCCGCAAAAGAAAAATCCAGATGTGCCTGAACTGGTGCGTGGAAAATCAGGTCGGGTCACAGGCCATTTGATTGCCTTGTTAATGCTTATGAAAGCCCAGCCTTTAGCCTATAACAAAGATAATCAGGAAGATAAAGAACCCTTGTTTGATACGGTAGATACATTAATTAACTGCTTACGTGCTTATGCCGATATGGTTCCCCACCTCAAAGCCAAAAAAGAGAATATGTATCAATCCGCAAAACGCGGTTTTGCGACGGCAACTGATCTTGCGGATTACCTCGTGCGTAAAGGCTTGGCATTTCGCGATGCCCATGAAATCGTGGGGTTAGCAGTACGCTTAGGTTTAGAGTGCAAACGCGATCTTGCGGAACTATCACTCCCAGAGTTACAGCAATTTTCGCCGTTAATCACATCCGATGTATATGATATTTTAACGCTGGAAGGATCGGTTGCCGCACGTAAACACATCGGCGGCACGGCACCGGAAACAGTCAGAAAAGCCATCTATACGGCAAGAGACTCTTTAAAAAACCCGCCAAACAATGCCCAGTAACCACGGCTTTTTTGGTCATAGACGAAATACCGCTTTTTTTGTATAATAAAGGGATTTACAGAAATCTTTTAGATTTCGTAATACCCATCATCTAATCAGTCTGGAGACAAACTCAATGCCTATTAAAGTTGCCATCAACGGTTATGGCCGTATCGGTCGTAATATTATTCGCGCACTTTACGAATCAGGTCGCACCAACGAAATCCAAATAGTAGCGGTCAATGACCTGGGCGATACTAATACTAATGCCCATTTGACCCAATATGACACTGTACATGGCAAATTTCCTTTTGAAGTAGGCGTTGACGGCGACTACATTGTCATCAATGGCGATAAAATCAGAGTTTTCTCAGAACGCGATCCATCCAAATTGCCTTGGGGTGAATTGGGTATCGACGTAGTTCATGAATGTACAGGCCTATTTACCAGCAAGGCCAAAGCTTCGGCACACATCGCCGCTGGCGCTAAAAAAGTCATTATTTCCGCTCCAGGCGGCAACGATGTTGATGGCACCATCGTGTTTGGCGTTAACCACAACATCCTGAAAGCATCCGACACCGTTATCTCTAACGCTTCATGCACCACCAACTGTTTGGCACCTATCGTAAAGGCTTTGCACGACACGATTGGTGTGGATCATGGCCTGATGACCACCATCCACTCTTACACCAACGACCAAGTGTTGACCGACGTTTACCACAGTGATCTACACCGCGCCCGCTCAGCGACGCAATCCATGATTCCTACCAAAACGGGCGCTGCCGCTGCGGTTGGCTTAGTGCTGCCTGAACTAGCTGGAAAGCTGGATGGTTTTGCTATGCGTGTTCCAACCATCAACGTTTCCATCGTGGACTTAACCTTCCAAGCTTCAAGAAACACCACTAAAGAAGAAGTAGATCAAATACTGAAATCAGCATCTACTGGCTTTTTGAAAGGTATCCTGGAGATCAACGAAAAACCGCTCGTCTCAACGGATTTTAATCACAATCCAGCATCGTCGATCTACGAAGCGGCATTGACTAAAGTCATGAACGGCAACTTCGTAAAAGTCCTGTCCTGGTACGACAATGAATGGGGCTTCTCAAACCGTATGTTGGACACGACTGTTGCCCTTGTTAATGCCAAATAGTTAACCGCAAATAACGATTCATTACTGAAACTAAAATAAAACCCAATGTTAAGACGAACCAAAATTTTAGCGACACTTGGCCCAGCCACAGATAAACCCGGGATACTTGAAGGATTAATCAACGCGGGGGTTGATGTTGTTCGCATGAATTTCTCGCATGGTTCTGCTCAAGACCACCTTGATAGAGCCAAAACAATCAGGGAAATCAGCCAAAAAATAGGGCGGCGCGTCGGTATTCTTGCCGATCTCCAAGGCCCTAAAATACGGATCGCCCGCTTTACAAACACCAAAGTGGTTCTAAATGAAGGTCAAAATTTTGCCTTAGATATTAACTTTGACCCAACAGCAGGGGATAACAGCCAGGTCGGCATCACTTACGAACCTCTGGCTATGGAAGTTAAGCCTGGAAGTCGTTTGTTGCTAGATGATGGACGTATCGTGCTTGAAGTCGTTAATGTCGAAAACATGCGGGTCAATTGCACCGTGGTCGTTGGTGGCGATCTATCCAATAACAAAGGTATTAACCTGTTGGGTGGCGGACTGTCTGCTGCGGCATTAACCGAAAAAGATAAGGAAGACATCAAAACTATCGCACTGATGAAGTGTGATTATGTCGCCATATCTTTTCCACGGACTGCTGAAGACTTGCATGAAGCGCGTCGTTTATTGGTGGCAGAAGGCTGTCATGCTGGTATCGTCGCTAAAGTTGAACGGGCAGAAGCGATAGTACCAGACGTAATGGATGAAATCATCCTGGCATCAGATGCTGTGATGGTTGCACGGGGCGACTTGGGTGTTGAAATTGGTGACGCTAACCTGCCTGCCGTACAAAAACTGCTGATTAAACGCACAAGGGAACTCAACCGCGTTGCTATTACTGCGACGCAGATGATGGAGTCGATGATCGACAACCCGATTCCCACCCGCGCAGAAGTGTTTGATGTTGCCAATGCCGTGTATGACGGCACCGATGCTATTATGCTATCCGCTGAAACCGCATCGGGAAAACACCCGATAAAAGCCGTTGAAGCGATGGACAGAATTTGTCTTGAAGCTGAAAAGCAAGCCAGCGTCCGTGTTTCCGATCACCGAGTGGATATTCAGTTTGAACGCGATGATGAAGCGATTGCAATGTCAGCGATGTATATGGCAAACCATACTAAGATTAAAGGCATCGTATCGTTGACCGAATCAGGCTCAACTCCCTTATGGATGTCACGGATCAGTTCAGGCATACCCATTTTTGCATTCAGCAGCTCGGAAGAAACCCTGGGCAGATCCACCTTGTTCCGAGGCGTGTTCCCAATGTTCTACCGCATCGACGAGAAGCACGACCATGCCGAAGTAAACCGGAGCATCGTCAAAGAATTAAGAAAATGGAATCTTGCTAAAGATGGTGACAAATTCATCATCACTAAAGGCGATTTGACGGGCGTTCAGGGTGGGACTAATGCATTGAAGGTGATAGTTGTTGGTCAGGGACTGACACCTTAAAATGGAAAAACAATAGTAGAAATTAATTCGACCTAATTGTGTAGCTCTGCCTGGGCGATCCCTTTTGGTTGCCCAGGCAGGCACCGGAGGCTGGGCAACCACAAAATCACCCCTACAGCGCCTCCAACTGGGCATAACTCAACATCAGCCACTTAACCCCGGCCTGCTTGAAATTAACCTGCGCCCGTTCTTGTGCGCCATCCCCTTCAAGCTGTAACACAACCCCTTCGCCAAACTTGGCATGGCCTACGCGCTGCCCAAGCTTAAACTGCCTGCCCTGTGCTAGTAGATCGATAGATTTTACTGCCGCTTGCGGACGGCTAACCGTAGCCCTCATCCTAACTTCTTGAATACATTCGGCAGGAATTTCACGCAAAAACCGGGACGGCCTGGGATAACTTTCCTTGCCGTAGATCCGGCGCGATTCTGCGTAAGTTAGGTACAATTGCCGCATGGCGCGGGTCATGCCCACGTAGCAAAGCCGTCGCTCCTCTTCCAGGCGGGCAATGTCATCGGATGATTGCTGGGAGGGGAATAAACCTTCTTCCATACCGACCAGGAATACCAGCTTGAATTCCAGACCTTTTGCTGAATGTAAGGTCATCAACTGCACACAATCCTCAAACTCCTCGCCCTGCATGTCACCCGCTTCCAATGACGCATGTGCGAGAAACAAATCCAGTTCACTCAAATTTTCTTCACTTTCCTGCTCGAAATCAAAAAGCCGCGCCGCATTAATCAATTCATCCAGGTTTTCCAGCTTTTCTTCACCACGGTCGCCTTTTTCGTTTTTGTACAATTCGATAAGGCCGCTTTGCTCGTTAACCATCTGCACTTTTTCGTACAACTCCAAGCCTTCTGCCTGGGTACTTAGCCGATCAATCAGCTCCAAAAAGCCGACCAGCGCATTTTTTGCCCTCGGGGTAAGCGGTTTTTGCTTAAGTAGCGCAATAGCTGCTGTCCATAAAGAAAGGCTTTGGTCTTTGGCGATTAGGCGGATATCGTCGATGGCTTTGGTGCCTAACCCTCGCGTCGGGGTGTTAATAACCCGTTCAAAAGAAGCGTCGTCATGGCGGTTGGACATCAACCTTAAATAAGCCAGGGCATTTTTGATTTCAGCCCGTTCAAAAAACCGCAGTCCGCCATAAACCCGATAAGGCGTACCCGTCGTCATTAATTTTTCTTCAAATTGGCGAGATTGGACGTTGGATCGGTACAAAATGGCGGCATCGCTACGTAATCCGCCTTCGTTTACCCAAGCTTTGATCCGGTCAACTACAAAATAAGCTTCATCCAGTTCATTAAATGCGGCATACAAGGAGATCAGTTCACCCTCCCCTGCCTCCGTCCACAGCTCTTTTCCCATTCGGGCTTCGTTGATGCTAATGACTTTGTTGGCAGCATTCAAAATATTACCAGTCGAACGGTAGTTCTGTTCGAGCTTTATCACTTGATGATTGGGATATTGCTGTTGGAAACTGAATATGTTTTCAATTCGTGCGCCGCGCCAACCATAAATGGATTGGTCGTCATCACCGACCACAAACAAATTATCCTTGCCCTCAGTCAACAGGCGCAGCCAAGCATATTGGATGGTATTGGTGTCTTGGAATTCATCGACATGTACCTGCAAGAATCGCTGTTGATAGAATTCCAGTAAATCGACATTATCACGCAACAGCTCATGCGCCCGTAATAGCAATTCGGCAAAATCGACTAGCCCGGAACGTTCACACAGTTCTTCATAAGCGCGGTAAACCGCCAACATTTGCCGCTGGAAAACATCGCCAGTTTCTAGCTGATGCCGCGCTCGCTTACCTTCATCTTTTTGGGCATTGATAAACCATTGTATTTGTTTGGGTGGCCATTTGGTTTCGTCCAGGTTCATGCCTGCCACTAAACGTTTGATTACGCGCAGTTGATCGGATGAATCCATCACCTGAAAAGTGTCCGGTAATTTCGCCTGCTTGGCATGTCGCCTTAACAATCGATGGGCAAGCCCGTGAAACGTGCCGATCCACATCGTGTGCGTAGATAAACCTAACAGATCTTCGAGCCGGTTGCGCATTTCCCTTGCGGCTTTATTAGTAAAGGTAACTGCCAAAATGCCATGCGCTGAGATGCCTTCAACCTGGATCTGCCAAGCGATGCGATGCACTAAAACACGGGTTTTACCACTACCCGCACCAGCAAGCACCAACACCGCCTGATTGGGTGCAGTCACTGCCGCACGCTGGGCATCATTTAAGGGATCTATGATTTTTGTAATATCCATGTTATCACTTGCACTTTTTTAGGGGTTGTGTATATTGCGAGGGATTCTGGCGACAGAATGAGTATCACCCGACACCATAATAAAAATTACAACCAGAGGAGATTAAGATGAGTTTTGATTATAAACGCATGATGAAGTTTGAACACAACGTCGGCGAAAAAGAAAAAAAATACCGCCTGTATGCCGGTGCAGCACTGTTAGCTATTTCTATTTTCACCGCTCAAATAGTTTTGTTGTTGGTCGGTTTGGTGCTGGTTGCAACCGGTTATTCAGGCTGGTGTCCGGCTTACTCCGGCTTGGGCAAAAATTCTTGCACTGTGGCTGATGCAGTAGCAGCGGTAGTTGAAGCCCCTAAAGCTGCAGCTCCTAAGACTGAAACGCCTAAAGCCAGCAAAAAGTCTAAATAATTGCAGCGTATTTTAGAAAACTACAAGGACGTAGTTTTGTTCAGATCCAGCTTAATCTTCCTTACGAAACTCACCTTCCAACGCATCCTTCTCTTTGGACTTACCCCATTGGTAATGCCCCCCAGCCTGAACCAGATGGTTTTCAATAATATATTGCGCTATTTTCCTGCGTAGCTGTGGAATCAAACAAGCAAAACCCAATATATCGGTAATAAACCCGGGGGTTAATAACAACACGCCACCCACTAAAATAATAGGGCCTTCTATCATTTCATAAGCCGGAATCGTCCCTTTTGCTAGGTTTTCCTGCAATCTTTGAAAAGTTGCAAAACCTTGTTGCCGCAATAGCCATGTCCCTAACACCGCAGTAAAAACGACCAGGAATATAGTTGGAAACGCGCCAATTATGCCGCCTACTTTCAATAGCAGATAAATTTCCACAAAGGGAATAAGTAACACTAACAAAAAAATACTTTGGAAACCTTTCATAACTCTCATACACTAACGGATGTTGTTACAATATAGGGCTAATTGACTGCAATTCCTAGCATAAAATCAGGTTGATGCACTTATGTACTCTCCGTACACGCTAAAATGACACAAGCTATTGTCACACTCTGTACCTGTCCGGATAGGAATACGGCGGAAAAGATTGCCCGATTGTTGGTAGATGGTGCTTTGGCGGCCTGTGTAAATATTTTGCCCAATGTGATGTCTATTTATTCATGGGATGGCAAAGTCGAATCTGCCGAGGAGCATTTGCTTATTATCAAATCATCTACTCAAAACTATCAGGACATTGAAACCGTCATCATCAGCCATCACCCTTATGAACTTCCTGAGATCATCGCTGTTCCTGTAGAACTTGGTTTACCTGAGTACATTAACTGGATTAATTCATGCCACGCTTCAAAATAGTTTCCATTTTTCTACTATTACTACTTGCCCAAACCGCTTTCGCCTTGGAGAGCAACGAGCTGTTACCGCCCGAACAGGTGTTCCAAGCCTCGGCAAAGGCAATCAGCCCCGATCAAATTGAGATTACCTGGACGATAGCCAAGGGTTACAGCCTATATCGAAAAAGTATGCGTTTTGAAACTCAAGCGCCGCAAATCCAATTGGGAAATCCCGTATTCCCAGCCGGAAAAATCAAACATGATGAGCTATTGGGCGATATTGAACATTATCGAGAACAACTAAAGATCAATCTACCTGTAACAGCTACTAAAAGCGTACCATCGACCCAATTAGTAATTCATTATCAAGGCTGTGCAGACATTGGCGTTTGCTATCCGCCGCAAGAAAAGCACATTGATGTCACATTTCCTGCATCGACAGTTGCCGCCAATTTTTCACCGGCGGATGGTTTAGTAAAAAGCATTTCGGGACTAAAATCCAATCTGTTCCAGGCCGAACTGCTACCACCAGACCAAGCATTCCAATTTACCGCTAACGTTAAAGACCCCAACACACTTCATGTTAGTTGGCTACCAGCAGAAAGCTACTACCTATACCGAGAAAAATTTAAGTTAGAAATTATTGGTTCGGATAAGGTGCAATTAGGCGCATATACGTTGCCGAATGGTAAGCCAAAAGAAGATGAAGCTTTTGGGCATGTGGAAATATTTCACAGTGAAGTCGCTGTCGATATTCCACTTATCCGCTCAGACACTGCGCCACAACACATCAAATTGAAAGCCAGTTACCAAGGCTGCGCTGACCGGGGCGTATGTTATCCACCGATGGACAAAATTGTTGAGCTGGAACTGCCATTGGCGACATCTGGGGGATCGCTTGGAAATTCAACCCAACAAACCGCACCATTGTCTGAACAAGACCAGATTACCCAATCGTTACATAACGACAGCTTATGGGGTACGCTGGTCAGTTTTTTTGGGTTTGGTTTGCTGTTGTCGCTTACGCCATGCGTGTTTCCGATGATCCCGATTTTATCCGGCATCATCGTTGGCAAAGGACACAACATCACGACCGCACGCGCATTTTTATTGTCATTGAGTTATGTCGTCGCCTCAGCATTCACTTACACAGCCTTTGGGGTTTTAGCCGCGTTGTTCGGCAGCAATTTACAAGCCGCTTTCCAAGAACCTTGGATTATCGCCCTATTCAGCGGCATTTTTGTATTATTGTCATTGTCTATGTTCGGCTTTTACAATCTGGACTTACCAGACTTTATCCGTGCCAAATTACATAACTCCAGCGAGAAACACCGCGACGGATCGATGCTTGGCGCAGCTATCATGGGTGCGTTGTCTTCGCTGATAGTCGGCCCTTGCGTCGCCGCCCCCCTCGCGGGTGCATTAATTTACATAGGCCAAACGGGTGATGCCGTATTAGGCGGTAGTGCCTTGTTCGTTATGGGTCTAGGCATGGGTGTTCCGCTATTGCTTTTGGGAGCGTCTGCCGGAAAACTGTTGCCCAAAGCCGGAACTTGGCTGAATGCAACCAAAGCCGTGTTCGGTGTACTTATGTTAGGTGTTGCCGTTTGGATGCTGTCCCGCATCTTGCCGTCAAGCGTTACCATGTTGCTCTGGGCGTTGTTGCTTATACTTCCAGCCATCTACCTTAATGCCGTTGATTCCTTACCTGAACACAGTTCTGGTTGGCATAAGCTATGGAAAGGTGTGGGCATAACGATCCTGGCCTATGGCTTATTATTGTTAATCGGCTTTAGCATCGGCAACAGTAACCCACTGAAACCTCTGCAAGGCTTTGGCGTAACTGCCGCAAAAGCAAGCGAACAAGGGCTAAGTTTTGAAAGAATCAATTCTCTGGCGGAACTGGAGGCGAGAATTAAACAAGCGAATGCCAACAACCAGCCAGTGATGCTGGATTTCTACGCGGACTGGTGCATTTCCTGTAAGGAGATGGAAGCTTATACGTTCACCGATACCAATGTTAAACAAGCTTTGGCTGGCTTTGTCCTGCTGCAAGCCGACGTGACCAAACAAACGGATGCTGACAAAGCACTGCTGACAAAATTTAACCTGATTGGCCCGCCTGCCATCCTGTTTTTTAACGGTAGCCCAGAAGAAAACAAAGCATTACGGGTAATCGGTTATCAAGATGCCAAAACCTTTTCTAAAACCTTACAGCAGGTGAAATCATGAAGCGATCAATTTTGATAGTTACCGTCGCTATCTTAGCTTTCGTAGGTGGCTTAAGCGTACGTAATCTATTGTCATCGCCACTAGACAAAGCAAAGGTCAGTGAGGGCAGCCACCAAAAGCTAACTGAATTCAGCTTACCTGACTTATCCGGCAAGCCACATAATATCAATGAATGGCAGGGGAAAGTCCTGGTCATCAATTTTTGGGCGACCTGGTGTCCGCCCTGCCTAAAAGAAATGCCCGAATTTGAAGCGTTGCATACTGAATACGAAAAGAAAGGACTACAATTTATCGGTATTGCCTTAGATGATGCCGATCCGGTCAAAGAATTTATCGCCAGCAAACTTATTACTTACCCTATTTTGTTGGGCGAAGATCAAGGCACAAAGCTTGCTCATGACCTAGGTAATATTGTCAATACCGTCCCTTTTACAGTGATCGTCAACAAACAGGGGCTTGTCGTTAAAAGTCATATGGGTGAGTTGACTCGTGAGCAACTACTGGAAATTATTACGCCTTTACTTTAAGCGCGTAGCCTATAAACAATTATTACGATACAAAGCAGCTATCGCCCTCAAGCGGTAAATTCCATAATAATCAATCTCGCTGACCTCATATTGCATTTGAAAAATCAGATATTCGATTAGACATCAATCAGCTAATGTAATAATATAACATTACGTATTGGATAAATATTCATTTGCAATGAGCCTTACTGAAGAAGCAAACCATGGTCATCTTCGTCCATTAGAACACGATCATACAAAATGTATCAGCAAGGCATTAAACACTGCTGAACAATTGTGTGTGGTACGTGGCGTACAATTGACCCCTATCCGTCAACAAGTCTTGGCATTGATTTGGGACAGCCACAAAGCAGTCAAGGCTTATGATCTGCTGGATCGAATTAAACCTCTGCAAAATGCCGCAAAACCCGCAACAATTTACCGTGCATTGGATTTCTTGATTGAACAAGGACTTATCCATAAAGTAGAAAGTCTCAATGCTTTCGTCGGTTGCAATTGTTCGGAACGTCAACATGAATTATTACTATTAATCTGTAAGCACTGTAATGAAGTCGAAGAACGTCCCGCCTCTGAGGTTATGCAAGCACTGTCGCAAGAGTTTTATCAAGCTGGGTTTTCACCCCACAGCAAAGCCATAGAAGCACACGGCATCTGTGCTAACTGTAGTGATTTTCATTCAATATCTTGAACGTCTTATGAACAAACATCTACTTATATGTTTGGCTTTTTACACAATATGCCCATCGGCTTATGCAGATGACGACAATCCACAACAACTGGAAGAAGTAGTTGTCTACGGCACTGGCATCAAACAGGCGACAGCTAAATCAGCTAGACCCACGACATTATTGTCCGGCGATGAGTTACGCACAAAAGTAGGCCAAACGATTGGCGATACCTTAAGCAATGAATTGGGCATTACCAACCAATCGTTTGGCGCGGGTGTCGGTGCGCCAGTCATTCGTGGACAATCGGGATCACGGGTGCGGGTGCTGCAAAACAGTTTGGGCAATAATGATGTTTCATCCTTAAGTCCCGATCATGCGAATGGTGTTGACCCTATTATTGCAGAACGGGTGGAAGTGTTGCGTGGGCCTTCCACTTTACTGTACGGAAGTGGCGCAATCGGCGGCATAGTTAATGTGATTGATAACCGCATTCCTGAGCAAGTACCCGACAAACTCATTGGTGGCGCTGGTGAGCAACGTTTTGATTCTGTGACTAATGAAACATCTAGCGCCCTTAAGTTAGAAGGCGGCAAAAGTGGGCTTGCTTATCATGTCGATGGTTTTTATCGCGACCAAAATAATACCCATATAGGCGGCAGGTCGATTGATGAAGTCGCCGTAAGGTCTGTTGACCCCAGTTTTACCAACGCCCCTGTCCTGGACAATCCTATAGGCCTGATTAATGGTTCGCAAGCACGCACACGCGGGGGTTCAATTGGCATTTCCAAAATTGGCGATGCAGGATTGGTAGGTGTTGCCATTAACAGCCTGGAAAAACTATACGGAATTCCAGCCGACGGTAAAAGCAATGATCGCGTCACTGTTGACCTGCGCCAAACCAAATATGATTTTAAAGGTCAACTCAACAAGCCTTTCGCTTGGACTGACGAACTCCGCATGAAGTTTGGTTACACCGACTATAGACATGTTGAACTTGACAATGGCACACCAGCGACGACTTTCTTAAACAAATCCTACGAAAGCCGTTTGGAAATTGAACATCAGCCTATTGATATCGTTAAAGGTACAGTAGGTTTCCAATCAACCAACAGCCAATTTGCCGCGCTGGGTGCGGAGGCATTGGTGCCTAAATCGGATATTGATACTTATGCTTTATTTGCGGTGGAATCGTTTACCATCGGTGCAGTAACTTACGATTTTGGCGCAAGAGGCGAATGGCAAACGATCAAGCCAGAAAACCACAGCGAATTTACGTATCTGCCAATCAGCGGATCTGCCTCCGCATTGTGGAAAATTAACGAGCAACACCAAATTAGCTTAGGGCTCACCCACTCACAAAGATCACCACAGATACAAGAATTGCTGACTAAAGGCGTTCACGAAGCCACCCACAGCTACGAAATAGGCAACAGCTTACTCAATAAAGAGCTTTCTAATAACCTGGATTTGGGCTATCACTTTACAGCCGATTGGATGACGGCGGAAATCAACCTATTCCATAACTGGACTAGTGACTATATTTTCCAACAACGTAGCCGCGATATTTTTAATGAGAACGATGGAACACGCACTGCGAACTGCCCATTGGATGCAGCCTGTCTGCCTATTTTAGAAACCCGTCAAGCTGATGCCACATTCAAAGGCTTTGAAGCCAAAACTATTTTTACCTTAATGCAAAACAATTTTGGTGCTGTCGACCTGACTTTATTCGGAGATTACACGCGAGGCACATTTGATCAAGGCGGCGATGTCCCCCGTATGCCGCCCTTACGTTATGGCTTACAACTGAGTTATGAAAAAGATGATTGGTCAACTAACGCACGATTGACTCGCGGTGAAGCACAAACAAACACCGGTGCGAACGAAACAAATACCGGCAGTTATTTGTTACTGAATGTGGGGATACAATATCGTTTATCCGACTTTCATGGTTCTGAAATATTACTGTTCGCTAAGGGCAAGAACTTGTTGGACGAAAATATCCGAAATTCAACGTCTTACTTACGCAGTTATGCGCCGGAGCCAGGGCGCAGCGCTGAACTCGGCTTACGTATCAGTTATTAGCGATTTAGTTGACGTTACTCTCGCGAACAGAGTGTAGTGCGGAAGCGAAAATTCCTGTCGGAATTGCGACTAGGCCTAAGCTGGCAATTAAGATAACAAATGTGAACAAGCGGCCACCAAGCGTGATTGGATAAATGTCACCGTAGCCGACCGTTGTAACTGTTGCTACGGACCACCAAAGCGCATCAAATATTGTCGTAAATTTGTCGGGCTGTGCTGCATGCTCGAAATGGAATATGCCGAAGGCAGCTAAATAAATGACAATAGCGAGTATTGCAACTGATATGACAAGCTCTTCTTTGGCTTGATTGAAAGCTGAGCTGATTCTGTTTAGTGCAGAAGTATATCTTGCGAGTTTTAGAAGACCTAGATGACGCAGCAGCCGAACTATTCGAAGTGTACTAAGATCGAGAGCAAATGACAGAAAATAAGGCACTATTGCAAGTAAATCAATTAGCCCATAGAAGCTGAATATATATTTTAAGCGACTTTTAGAGCTATAAATTCTATATAGATATTCAGCAATGAAGATAAATACAATAATTTGTTCACAGATAGCAAGTACACCTCTTACGTTTTTGCTTATTGCTCCGGTCTTTTAAAGTTTTAAGTCGAGCTAATTGAATGTATTGATGCGTATGGCTTTAATTCAGAAAAAATTCAAACTTCACAAGACCGAATCTATAAATCAGGCAGTGTTTCGATGGAGAACGAAATTGCAGAAAGGATAACTAGCAACGATAGTGCCGCAGTTGCAATCGGTTTATCGAGAAATGTCTTATCTATAGTCACTTGTTATAACCCTCCATCGTATCTAACGCAAAGCTAACCGACTGGCCTGAGAGCTGTAAATAAAAAGTTGGCTAAACTACGACTTTACGTAGCTTAAGTTCAAAATAACATTGGGCACAAGCACGTACATCAGCCAATGCTTGATGTGCGTCTACGAAAGATTTGTTGAAAAGCTTTTTATGTAGTTCTTCCAGCGTAGGCCATTTGTAACCATATGGCCCAGGTATTTGGCAGTAGTTTGTTGCGGCCTGCATTGTGCATAAACGTTGCTTTGAACTCACAACATTTTTTTGGCCAGAACGCAAAAACTCAGCTCCTAAAATTTTCTCATCAAACGACACATTATGAGCTATCAAAACCGATGCTAGAGCAATTGCAGCTGCTGCCTCGGTGAGAACCAATTTAAGATCGACACCTTCTTCAATAGCCCTTTCGGTCGTAATACCATGAATTTTGATAGCCTCTTTGGGGATAGCAAATCCTTCGGGTTTGACAATATACTCAGCGCTGGCAATTTCGTTTGCATTTTCATCTGTAAGTAACCAAGCAATTTGAACCAACCTTGGCCAATTGGTTAAATCGGTTACTGGTGCTTTGTAGTTACGTGGAACACCGGTTGTTTCAGTATCAAAAAATAGGTACATCAAATCTCCATCAGATTTTGTAATTTCCAGAATTCAGTCAGTGACTAACGTAGGTAAGTGGCGCATCCCTTTGACTGATTTTTTAGTCAAAATAATAACCACTAGAGCCAAATTCAGCCGGATGGGGCATGTTGCCCCATCCGAAAGGTTTCAGAATGGTTTAAACTTAATATCCCAGCGAAGCGTTTGGAACGTAGTTGAATCCGAGTTGGGGTAGATTAATTTGACTCGAATTCCGCGAATCTCCATTCAGTACGCTCCGTTGTAAAGAATCATAGTTTCAATACCTGTTGCTACAACAACAGATTGAATAATCTCTCTGCTTATCTTCAGATAATGTGACGCTGTTAACAATGCGCCGCCAAAAACCGGTCCAGCGCATTGGCAAAGGCTTGTTTATCCCGTTGCCCTAGGGCGGAAGGGCCGCCGCCGGACACTTGTCCGGTATCGCGCAGCCCAGTCATAAAGTCGCGCATCGCCAGGTGTTCTTTGATGTTCTCTTTGGTATATAACTCGCCTCTGGGATTTAGCGCATAGGCATGTTTAGCAACTACCTCCGCCGCCAAGGGAATATCGGCGGTAATGACTAAATCATTGGCTTGGCATTGCTGCACAATGTAATTGTCGGCGACATCAAAACCACCGGCAACTTGTACCGCTTTTATAAGCGGTGAAGGTGGTGTTGCAATGATCCGGTTGGCGACCAATGTTAAGATTAGTTGTTTACGTTCTGCCGCTTTAAACAATATATCTTTGATAACATTGGGGCAAGCATCGGCATCGATCCAGATTTTTAGGGGCATATTTAAATTTGTAAATACAATGTGTCGCTAGTGCGACGATTATTGTTAATCGGGTTTCCGAACCCGAATAAGGTCCTTAAGATGTGCTAAATGTAAATGTTGGCACACCAATCGAAAAAACGAACGATGCGCTTTACTTCGTTCAGCGCATCCTGTAACTCTCTATGCAAGTGAAGCTATTTTTCTCGAAAGATAGAATGGTTAGCTAAATGCTATACTTGATTAAAATACTGAAATTTAGATGATAGATTTTATTACGGGATAGTCGCTTAAACATGTCAGATAAAGCACATAAAATTGTTCATGCTAAGGTATTGCTCGTTGAAGACCACAAAAATCTTGCCCAAGCAGTCGGAGCATATCTGGAAAGCAGCGGTTTTATCATGGATTATGCATATGATGGACTGTGTGCACTGCATTTGGCAACCACTCAACGGTATGATGCGATTATTCTGGATGTTAATTTGCCGGGCATAGATGGCCTGGAAATCTGTTTGCATTTGCGTCAGTATGCCCACGTATCAACACCTATTTTAATGTTGACCGCACGCGATCAGTTGGAAGATAAATTAACCGGATTTCGTCGGGGTGCGGATGATTATCTGGTCAAGCCGTTTGACATGCCGGAGTTGGAAGCCCGCATAATCGCCTTAATCCGCAGGGAACGCGGCGAACTGGATGAATCGGTTTATACCATACACGACCTCAGCTTTGACATCCGCACCATGCAAGTTAAACGTCAAGGGCAGTTGATTCATTTATCCCCGACCTGTCTTAGAATTTTACGTATTCTAATGCGCGAATCCCCAAATCTGGTGACCCGAGAACAACTGGAGCAGGAACTTTGGGGCGAACTTACGCCTGACAGCGATACTTTACGCAGCCACCTGTACAAGCTCCGCAAAGCTATCGACAGACCCTTTGCAAAACCCTTACTGGAAACCCATCAGGGCATAGGGTTTAGATTGGTTTCGCCTGAGCTTGTAAGCGTGAAGTGACACTCAAATGGATGTAAAAGGTTAAATTCCCCCACCCATCCGCTGCCCTTTGGGAAAAGTTACGCTAATACAAGTACCTTCGCCCAGTTTACTGCGGATGGTTAATGTCCAACCAAATTGGTTACAGAGTCGTTTGACTATAGTCAGTCCCAAGCCGTATCCACTGCCATCTGCATTGGCGCGATAAAATGGATCGAATACCTTTTCTAATTGTTGTTGTTCCATGCCGATACCCGTATCAGAAACACTGACCTGCTGCTTGTCTATACTGACAGAAATCATCCCTGATGGTGTGTACCTGAACGCATTTCGCAGTAAATTAGTGAACAAAATAGTCAACACTTTTTCGGCGGCTGGGACAGATAACAGACAATGCTGGGCAATTTCAATGCTGATTTTATTATTGCCCAAGGCACGTTGCACTTGCTCGACCAAGGTGCTGAGCAGGTCATTGATCAATACAGATTCTTCGGGCATGGGCGAAGACTCTTCTCTCGCCAGCAGCAATAAGGTTTCAATCAAACCTTCCATATCTACTAGGGTTTTTTCAATCATCAACAACGACTGTTGCTCGTTGGGTTGAAAATCCTTGCGTTTTTGCAGCAAGCCTAAAGAACTTTTAATGACGGCTAGAGGCGTCCTCAACTCATGACTAGCATCACGGGTAAAATTCTGTTCACGCTCGATAAATAGCTGTGAGCGTTCAGTAAAATGATCCAGTGCTTCGATCAATTTAGCCACATCACTATCTGAGGTTTTTCGTACTTCACCTAGATCAAGTTCGGCAAAACTGTGACTTTTGAAATCGAAATGTTCAACAATTTCAGCCAGTTTTATAACTGGGGAAATGGCATGTTTAGTCTGCCGATACGACAACCAGGCGAACAAGTAGATCAGGATCAACACTACACTGAGCGGGACGATACCAAAGTAAAACGCCAGGGCATTGACTTGTTCTTCATCAAATACCAGGAACAGGCGGGCATTGCCATGATCTTCAACATAAACGATAGGATGTCTGCCGTTGAATAGCGTACGGAAATAACCCGGCTTTAACTGTTGCAATTCTTTTGGCAGCTTGCTCTTGTCATTGTTGACGACAAGATAACCGTTCAGGTTTAAGGTATTGGGTTTTGGGAAATTTGGATTTTGCAGATATAACGCCCAAAAATGCGTCGCCTCACCCTGCAAGGCTTTTCTGATTAGCACGTCTTCAACGACTTTGGCGGCAGCAAAAACGGCAAGGGCAGTGGCGATACTGATAAGCGTAACCTGTAATAGAAACGCCTTTATCAGCTTGTATTGCAGGCCTTTTTTGTTGATGTTCAATGCGGTTTCACAAACAAATAATGCGCGACCAACCATTCATTGCCTTGCTTATAACCGAATAATTCCGCACAAGACATAAAAAAAATTCGCCAGCGTTGCTGCCAAAGTTGGGCTTGTTTTTCGCCATAGGTGAGGGTAAAAAGATCCCGAATTTCAGGGGCATGTTTATCCATGTTTTGCAGCCAAACTTCGGCGGTTTTCTGGTAATGGCTACCGGACAAATCCCACTGCCGTTGCAACCGTAGATGTTGTTGAAAGTGCAATAAGGTATCACGGGCAGGCATCAGTCCACCGGTAAAAAAATATTTTCCCATCCAATTATCATCACCATTAGTTTCAAAGGGATATGATAGATAACGATGGCAGAAGATATGTACAAACAGTTTACCATTAGATTTAAGCCAACTGGCAACCTTGGCTAATAGGTTGTCGTAATTTCGCATGTGTTCAAACATTTCTACCGACACGACACGATCAAACTGGCGATCCAGGGAAAGCTGGTTGACATCGCAGGTCAGTACTTCAATGTTTGCTAGGCCTCGTAACTTGGCTTGTTGTAATATGTACTCACGCTGGCTATTGGAGTTGGAAACAGAGGTAATGTTGCTGTGCGGCAAGCGTTCTGCCATCCATAACGTTAATGAACCCCAACCGCAGCCCAATTCTAAAATCTGCTGGCCATCCTGTAAATCGGCACGAGCTGTCGTCAACGCCAACATGAGCGCCTCGGCATCGTCCAGGGTTTCCGTGGCATCTTCCCAGTAACAGGACGAATACTTCAGGTGCTTGCCTAATGCCAATTGATAAAATGCCGCCGGCACTTCGTAATGTTGTGTATTAGCCGCATCCGTTTCAATAGCAATTGGGCTTTGGCGTAAGTTTTCCAGTAATTTTTGCATCCGGCTATTTTGTTGCTCCACATCATTGGCACATTCGTCCAACAAACGCTGTTTAAGCAAGTTACGAATACCAATGCGGATTATAAAATCAGGGAGTAGTTTTTGTTCTGCTAAGGTAATTGCACTGGTCATAGCTAGGTTATTATTGTGTAAAAATTATTTATCTTATTGATTTACATATATTAATATAGCATAAACTACATCAATACTACTTAGTAAACCACGGCAAAAACATTGAGGTGGTCTGCTGGTAGTTGCGATAATCTTCGCCACGGCTACGTAAGGCTTGTTGTTCGGAAAATGGAATGCCTGTAACAAAATACAGGAAACAAAACATGATGGCAGGTACAAGCAAGAGCCAGATTTGATATTCGCTGCCCCAACCTAACAGCGGGTAAGCAAACCAGTGCAGCCATTCAAAAAAATAATTGGGATGACGGGAATAACGCCACCAACCCACACGGCAAGCCAAGCCTTTGTTTGCCGGATTCTGCCTAAAAGCGGCGAGTTGCTTATCGCTCGTTGTCTCCCCCCATAAGGCGAACAGTGCGATGATAGCTGCAATGATGCCTGCAAGTAGTTGAGGTTGAGCATTTTGTGCAACAGCCCAGAAAGGCAATGATAACAACCAGATAAAGCCAGCTTGGAGCAGAAAAAATACCAGGAAACCCATGCTGGCGTGTTGCTTCATCGCCAAGCGCATGGCGCGGTATCGCCCGTCTTCCTGCTCGTTAAAAACCCGCTTTGCCAAGTACATACCTAAGCGCAGAAACCAGCAAAACACCAATAAGCCCAAACATAACCGCAAATAGACTGCACCCGATCCGCTTAAGGCGTACCACAAACCTGCAAGCATCATTCCGAATGCCCACACCACATCAACTATCCCCGCATTTTCCCGCTTTTGTTGCCAACACCACGCCAGCATCATGGCAAGAATGCTAAAGGCGATTACGATTAACTGGCTAATCATGTTGGCTTTCTGCTGAATTTAACTGCCGGAGATAATGCCCCAACCACAATAATAGCGGCACGGCAATCGCCCAGCTTGCACCGACGACACAAAACCAAAGCCAGTCAGTCGCTACAATAGTGACTGCACCCAGCTTTGCTGCTGCGGCATAAGATAACGGGCTTGCAAAAGCAAAAACAGTGGCTGCTAGCCACAGCTTTTGTTGTAAACAAACCAGGGAATGATTAATGGTCAGCGCAAGACTTGCCCATAGCAAGATAATCCACCAAGGAGCAAGATGGCTTGCGCCACTGCTACTCGTAAATTCAAGCCAGCCGACTTTTACCCAGGTGGTATCGAGAATAAAACCCACCACCACGGCCACCAGCATTAATTGAAAATCACCTTTGACGCGGTTATCGGAGTGCAACACACTAACAACAAATACCATAAATAAGACCAACACAGGCCAGACAATTTTATTTGCCGCACCCAACACCGCTGCAAACCAAATTAGCTGCATCCAAAGGTAATTAAACAGGCTGTTAAGCCGCATTGTCAGCCAACCATTGTTCACGGCGATTTCCAGGTTTTGCCAATAACAGTTGCACATTGGAGATCGATTTCTCCTTGAACCCCCCTTCGCAATAACTCAGATAAAACTCCCACATCCGGATGAATTCCTCGTTGTAACCTTGCGCCCTGACTTGCTCAAGTCCAGCCATAAAACGGGTGCGCCAAGCGTTTAAGGTAATAGCATAGCTTTCACCTTGGTCTTCCAGGTTAATTAGTCGTAAATCGGTACAAGACATACTGGCGACAATCGCGCTTACGCAGGGAATAAAACTGCCGGGGAATATATAACGCTTAATAAAATCAACGCTTTTCAATGCTTGGCGATAATGTCGGTCTTCAATGGTGATTGCCTGAATAAGCCCTAGGCCATCCGGTTTTAGCAAAGCGGCGCATTGTTGAGAGTACGTGTCCAGATACTGATGCCCAACGGCTTCTATCATTTCGATGGAAACCAACTTGTCGTATTTACCTTGCAAGTCGCGGTAATCCTCCCTTAATAAGGTAATTTGGTCAGCAACACCTTCCAGTTCAAAACGGTGCTGTGCGGCTTGATATTGTTCCTTAGAAATAGTTGTCGTGGTGATTTTGCAGCCGTAATACTTGGCGGCGTAAACCGCAAAACCGCCCCATCCCGTACCAATTTCAATGACATGATCGTTCTTGTTTAACTGTAACTTTTGGCAGATCCGCTCTAATTTCGCGGTCGAAGCCTGCTCCAAACTCATCTCGGAATGAAGAAACGTCGCCGAAGAATACATGCCGTGTTGATCCAGGAACAGCTTGAAGAAATCATTACCCAGGTCGTAATGGGCGGCGATATTTTTCTTGCTGCCTGCTTGCGAATTGCGGTTGGCAAAATGCCAGACCTTGAGCAATTGGTTGGCAATAGTTGCCAAACCACCTTCCATGCTGTCGAGCAAATCTCGGTTGCGAACCAAGATTTGCACGACCTTGGTCAAATCGTCCGCTTGCCATTGCAAGTCCATATAAGATTCTGCCGCGCCGATTGAACCACCCAATGCCGTTTGGCGGTAAAAGCGCAGATCTGATATTTGAATTCTTGAGCTTAAGCCATCTTCGACTTTTTTGCCCAACACTATTTCACCTAAAGGATCGACAATGGTCAGTTCAGCGTTTTGCAACAAAGCCAATTTATCGAGCAGTGCTTTACGTAAGGCCAAATCAATACGACTTGGGGTGAAGTTTAATGGGGACGCGATGCTGTTCATTCGGTTCTCCAGAAGTTATTCGGATTTTTTATCAGGATGGCTGTAAAAAGGAATCCGTTTTAGCCACAATAACAATGCCTGCCAGTAAATCAACATAACGACCGACAAAGTCATCAGCGGAAAACGTAAGGGAATTGACCGCATGGCTTGAGTGGTCATCGCTTGCTCCTTAAGCTGCAACGTAGCATCAAAACAGCTTTCATCATTTTGCTGCAATACCATGTGGATGGTGAGATTTTCTTTATGTAGAACAAACCGCCATTCGTAGTGCATCTCCATCGGCATGAAAGGCGAAACGTGAAAGGCTTTGTCGAATTCAAATTGCCAGCGATCGTTGCTGTGCGCCTGACATTGTTGGGTATCCAAGATGTAACAATAGCGTTCGTTCCACGGTGTATTATGGATTTCCACAATAATGTAGCGTGGTTGTTCGGCTTGGTCAGGGTAGCAAAAATAGAAACTGGCTGGATTGAAACAAAAACCCAAATACCGCAAATGGGTTAACAAATAAATCCTGCCCTTGAAGGGCTGGCCAGTATGATTTTGTAACTGCGCTTTGACGGTTTCCTGCAAATCGTCATCGTTCTGTCCGAGATAATCTTTTCGATAGAAACTTACCAAATTAAACCGCTCCAATGACCATACTCGGCTTTTTGCCGTCACAAGCTCGATCTCATCTAGCGCAAGCCAACTCATAAAAATCGGGTACTTAAAGTCGTGCAGTTTGGGTAAAAACCGTCGATGTCTTATCCAGCCCACATACAGTCGGCTATCTAAGGTTTTCATGCAGCCCGACTGATTAAATCGACAACTTCCTGTGCGCTTTTTGCGCCATCTTCATGGAAGCCCCAACCCCAATAAGCACCGGTGTAATAGGTGAAATTTTTGCCGTTTATTTCATCCCGTCGCTTTTGCGCCGTCAAACTGGCTGGCGTGTAGACGGGATGATGATACAGCCGTTTTTGCAGGATTTTGGCAGGATTGATCCGATCCGTGCAGTTCAGCGTGACCATTAAAGGTTCTGGCGTATCCAAATTTTGCAGAAGGTTCATATAGTACGTGACCGTGCAACGGGCTTGTTGCTCGTCCAGTTTCAAAGCATTCCAACTCGCCCAGGCTTTAGGGTTTTTTGGCATCAGTCTGACATCTGTGTGAAGTACCGTTTCATTTTCTTGGAATGTCATCGCACTTAAAATTTCAGTTTCGCTGCTCGTCGCATCTTGTAATAACGCCAGGGCTTGATCGCTGTGGCATGCCATAATTACCCGATCATATTGTTCCTGCTGCCCCGCCGTTGCTATCGTTACGCCTGCTTTAGTTCGAGATACCGACTGCACTGGGCAATTCAATTTCAATTCTCCTTTGAATTGCTGGATAAATGCCTTGATGTAAGTGGCAGAGCCACCACTTACGGTACGCCATAATGGCCTATCTTTGGTTTTTAGCATGTCATGATTTGCCATAAATGCGACCAGATATCTGGCAGGAAATTGTTTGACGACAGTGGGTGGGCCAGACCATAAAGCACAAGCCATCGGCAATATATGGTCGTCGATAAATGCCTTGCTGTAGTGGTGTTCCGTTAAATATTCGCCAAGCGTCAAGGAGGAATCACTCGCATTTTCCAATACGGTCGGTGCTTCCTTGTAAAACCGCATAATATCAAAGATCATTCGGTAAAATCGTGGCTTAAAAAGATTGCGTCGCTGACAAAACAACTTGTCCATTGTGGTCGCATTGTATTCAAGCCCAGTTTTAGCATCGGTAACGCTAAAACTCATGTCCGATGGTTGCGAAGCAACATTCAAATCCCGCAAAAATTGGCAGAAATAGTGGTAATTGTGTTCATTAAACACAATGAATCCGGTATCCACGGCAACATAGCGATCAGTCAGAAAAATATTATGGGTATCCGTGTGGCCACCGGGATATGGGTTAGCCTCATAAATCGTGACTTCATGCTGCTTGCTTAAATAATGCGCTGCATACAAGCCAGAAATGCCACTGCCGACAATTGCAATTTTCATCTTTCTGCTTTCTGCGAGATTAAATTAGACCGCAACCGTTCCACAGGTATGGGCTGCAAATCCCAGACCAAGCCCAGGTAAGCCATTAGGGTCAACAGATAATAACTGACATCAATTTCCCACCAGAAAAATCCTTGCCGTGCCGAAACGGGATAATGATGATGATTGTTATGCCAGCCTTCACCCAAAGTCAGGAACGCAATCAAACCATTATTGCGGCTATCATCGTTTGTGATATAGCGTTTTGAACCCATGACATGCGCCAGTGAATTCACGCATAAAGTACAATGGATCAATGCGATAGTGGAAATAAGATAACCCCATACAATCATCTGCCCGCCGCTGGTATGGAGTTCCGGGTAGCTTATCGACAACCATTTGCCCAAGCCCCACATGCTAATGCCATACAATATGGGAATCAGAATGTCGAAACGGTCTAACCAACGCAATTCGGGAAATTTGATAAGATCGCGGACGAATTTTTCACGGGTGGTGAAGTTTTTCAAGCACAAAAACCAGCCCATGTGGCTCCACCAAAAACCGTGCCGTGGGCTGTGAATATCTTTATCTTGATCCGAATACAAATGATGCTGCCTGTGATGTGCCGCCCACCAGATTGCACCACGTTGGGTTGCCGTTGCACCCAGCAGCGCAAATAAAAACTGACAGACACGGCTGGTTTTAAAGGCTTTATGGGAAAAATAGCGATGGTAAAACGCGGTAATTGCAAACATTCGGATCAAATAGGAGAACAATGCAATCCATAAAGCAACTGGACTCCAACCGTAGACAAAAACCAACAAGCAAGCAAAGTGCATCAAGATAAACGGAATCACCCGAAGCCAATCTATGACTTCGCTGGTGTTCTCACTGACCTTGATATTGCTACTATCAAACCAACTCAGCAGTTTGGTAAATTGGATTTTAAACATCCGTACACCTCATTATACAGTTGCCATATTAGAAAGTACTGCGTGTGAAAGTTATGTGAACGTAATCGTCGTTTTCGTTCACGTTTTGGTGTAGACGTATTGGAGACAATAGAATTGTAAATAAGCCGGAGTTGTCGATGAAGTCTACCCTGTTGACTATTGTCACGTTGTTATCACTGAATGCTTGCAAAACCGTTGAGCAAGATGTATTTGCCGATTACTTGGTGCTTTCTCCAGCCGATTCCAACATAAAATCTAATACAAAAATTAACGCATTTATTAATGTTTACAATCAATTAGAAGATAACGCTCTGGCAGACAATGTTGCCAAGGCTTATGCTGAAAAGCTGTACTTTAATGATACCGTTGTCACCTTGCATGACCGACAAGCCGTGCAGAAATATCTGCAACATACGCAGGATTCGCTGGATTCAATGCAATTTAAAGTACTGGAGATCTACGAAAAAAACAATGATATCCTGGTCAGATGGTCGATGCGTACCCAGTTCACTATCCTGGGTCAACAGCGTGATGTCCACTCAATCGGGATCAGCCATTTGCGTTTTGATGGTGACGGTAAGATCATCATGCACCAAGATTATTGGGACAGCACCCAAGGTTTTTATCAAAACATTCCAATTATTGGAGGGCTATTGCAATGGATAAAAAGTGTCTTACAAGATTATTGATCGGCGTTATCGGGTTGGTATCAATCGCAATACATGCGGAGGAATTATTCCCGCCGACCATACAGACATCATCAGCAAAACTGATACATTGTAGCCGTGCAGAATTAAAAGCCTTCCGGTTAATTCACGTCGGCAATGCCGCTTTGTATTTGGAAGATTGCCAATACATCAACAATATCTTTACCCAATCACCCAAGCAATTACGCTTTGCTTATGAGAAAGCCATCCCCGCAAAGGCATTCAGGGAAGCGTCGGACGAATACTTGAAGATCAATCTAGGTCAACAATATGCTCAATGGGAACAAGCATTTAGAGGCTTTAACAGAAACTACCATGATGTCGAGGAAGGCGATTATTACGATTTGGTGTTTGATAGTAAAGCCGGATTACAATTGTTTTTAAACCAAAAACTGTTGGGTTCAATATCTAATGCAGAGCAAGGCGTGGCATATTTCAACGTCTGGTTTGGTAAAGAGCCGTTTTCCGAAGACTTGAAGAAAAGCCTGCTAACAACAAGGTTGTCAGGAAAATAGATGGATAGAGACGAATTATGCGCGACCTCCAGAAGATCTCGGTACAGTCACCTTTTGAACACAGTGTTGCGCTTATGCCTACTTATGACGTTCATAATGTGGACATAATTAAATCGAAGTGCTGTAGCAAAAGCAAGTACATGCTTAAATATTCCGTCATTCTTTTGATGCTCAAATGGGACGGTGAGCTAAAAGCTATACTTGATTAACAATGCCAGATTTTTTTAAGTGGCATAGATTAGCTGGTGGGAACTTCAACATCATGAGCAAAAATGACTTACGACTACACTTACACTCGTTCTCAAGCACTGCCTTGTGCCGATATCTCATAAAATTGTGCAACCATTTTGGCTAGAACATCGGCGGTGCTCACTTCTTAATCGCCCGTTGCCGCCTAGCCTCTTTAGGATCGTGAATCAAAGAGCGGTAGATTTCCACCCTATCGCCTTGTTTTACAACCTGTTCCGACTTACAAGCGGAACCAAAAATGCCCAGCTTCAAGGCTGGAATGCTTATTTCGGGAAAACGTGACAGCAAACCCGATAACTCCACCGCTTGTTGTAGCGTCGTTCCTTGCGACACGTTAAGGGTGACGATAAATTGCTCTTCCGGCTTGGCATAAGCGACTTCAATTTCAATCAAGCTTGCTCCCCCCGTCAGCCATAGACTTCTTTGGCGCGACTGGTAAAAGAAGCCACCATCGTATTGCAGATCTGGTTAAACACCGCGCCAAACGCGAGGCTTGCCAACACGCCGGACATTTCAAATTCCAAATCCAGGGAGATTTTGCTGGCATCCTCCCGCAAAGGCATAAAATTCCACACGCCGTCCAGATGGGAAAAGGGGCCGTTCAATAAGGACACGGTAATTCTGCCACCCATATCAATAGTGTTCCGTGTGGAAAAAGACTTTTTAAAACCACCTTTGGAAATCATCAGCTCCGCTTCGACGACATCGTCTTCGCGTTTGATAATACGGCTGCCAGAACACCAAGGCAAAAACTGTGGGTAAGCTTCAATATCATTAACCAAATCAAACATTTGCCGAGCTGAATATTTGACTAATGCACTTTTTTGGACGAGCGTCATACCTTAAAGCACCCCGACCACATTCAGAAACACCAAAAACACTGCGGCAGGGGCGATATACCTAACCAAAAATTGCCATATTTTGTAGCTTAGGTTGTCAGGACAGTCCAGTTCCTGCTTGCTGTGTTCCTGATGCATAATCCATCCGGCAAAGATAGCGATGCAGAAGCCACCGATAGGCAACATTAGGTTGGCAGTTAAATAATCAATCAATTCAAATAGATTTCGTTCAAACAGCTTGACGTTTGCCCAAATATTGAATGAGAAAATAGTAGCGAAACCCAACGCCCATGCGACTAAACCCGACCACAAACAGGCTTTTTCACGCGTAAAGCCCTTATTCTCGATCAGCCAAGCCACAGCCGGTTCAATCAACGCAATGGAAGAAGATAGCGCCGCAAATACCAAGGCAACAAAAAATAAAATGCCAACCAACCAACCGCCAAACATATTGCCAAACGCAATCGGCAAGGTTTCAAATACCAAGCCGGGGCCGGAATTGGGGTGCAAACCATTGCTGAACACAATAGGAAATATGATGATGCCTGCCAACAAAGCGATAATTGTATCCGCTCCGGCAATAATCATTGATGCTTTGGTTATGGACACATCTTTGGGCAGATACGCGCCGTAAACCATAATGGACCCCATGCCTAAGCTCAAGCTGAAGAACGCCTGACCCATTGCGACTAGGATGGAATCGGCGGTCAACTTGCTGAAATCCGGTCTGAACAGAAAGTTAAGCCCTTTAAAATACCCATCAGTGGTCATCGCATAACCGACCATCAAAATCATCAAGGCAAACAGCCACGGCAATAGAAATCTGACTGATTTCTCAAAACCTTTCTCAATCCCCCTCACCACAATCAGCATGGTTGCCAACATGAACAGGCTGTGCCAGAAGATTAATTGCATAGGGCTGGCGACAAAATTGTCGAATATTGCCTTGATTTCACTGGGATTAGCACCAGAAAAACTGCCAAAAAAGGCTTTGACCACGTAAGCTGAAGCCCAGCCCGCGATCACGCTGTAATAAGACAGAATTAAAAATCCGGCAGCTACGCCTAACCAACCAAGATAATGCCAGTTTTTATCAGCACCCGCCTCTTTGGTCAGAATCTCCATCGTGTGTATCGGATTTTCCTTGCTACGCCGACCTAACAGAGTTTCTGCCATCATCAGGGGAATGCCAATCAACAGCACACACAGCAAATACACCAGCACGAATGCGCCGCCACCATTCTCACCGGTTATATAAGGAAACTTCCAAATATTGCCCAAACCAACCGCCGAACCCGTCGCCGCCAGAATAAACGCAAACCGCGAAGACCATTCTCCGTGTTGTGATTTTTTTTCGTCCATCATAGTTAGTCCTGTAAGTCCTTAAGAACGTGTTTTAAAAGCTCCTGCGTCTTTAAACACCTTCCAATAAAAAGTCATTATTATTAGCATATCGAGTAAAATGGCAAGAATATACTTTATACCAGAATAAATCCCCTATCCACCGCTATGGCCGATAAAAAGACCAACAACAAAAAATCGACGCAAAACGCCAACATTGCCGTTAATCGTCAGGCGACGCATGAATACCATATTGAAGAACGCTTTGAGGCAGGGCTAGTCTTGGAAGGTTGGGAAGTCAAAAGCCTAAGAGATGGTAAAATACAACTGAAAGAAAGCTATGTGGTATTAAAACGCGGGGAAGCTTGGCTATCCCGCGCCCATATTTCGCCATTGCTATCGGCATCAACCCATGTAAATCCGGATGCTATCCGTAACAAAAAATTGTTGCTCAACCGGCATGAGATTAATAAGCTAATTGGCGCTGTTGAACGCAAAGGCTACACCATTATTCCGCTGTCTATGTATTGGAAAAACGGTCGCGCTAAAATCGAAATTGGTCTAGCTAAAGGCAAACAGTTACACGACAAACGTGCCGCCTCCAAAGACCGCGACTGGCAACGTGAGAAAGGACGCATTATGAAACACGCCTAAATTACATAAAACCGGATATTTGCTTATGACTATAGAGAAATTTTTAGCAAAAATAACAAAAGACGAACCTGTCAGCTTCCATGAAACCATCATTGTCATTACTGAAAATTACTATTACCAACCCACTGAATTCAGTAACGGTTTGAATGGCGATATCTTGGTCAATCCGGCTGGCACTAACGAAGGCTCTTGCAAAATTTTTGCCTTCGCCAAAATTCACCATCTGAGCCAGCAACAAACCTTAAGCCTGTTTGGTGATTTTTACCGCACAGATGTATTGCCTAACCCAAATGGTACAAACCACCAAAATATCAGAAATTTTATGCAGTATGGTTGGGAAGGTGTTCTTTTTAATGGCGAGGATTTGGCGCTAAAAATAAAATAACTTTAGCTTTATCAACTCGAACATCAGAACCACTTAAGATATATCTTAATGAAGTTCGCAGAATAAGAGGTTTTTACTTCAATCATTCAAGGTTGCTTTATCCTACTATCGAGTCTGCTTATTAACCCCACTAATTGACCCTATTGTTTTAATTAGTAAAAATCATCAAAATTGTTGTATAATCGTAGAATAGCTTTAGAGCTAGGTTATTCGTGCCGACAATCAATTCTGCTCCTTCCCCCTGTTAATCTGGTAAATGGACTTGAATTCGCCAAGCCTTGGCTAATCGACCGTAGCCCACTTGAATGATTCGACTGTGTATCATAGCTTATCGCGCTACCGCGCATCCTCCCTCTACCAACAGGTAAATTAATGTCCAACGATGTCTCTCCTATACCCTCCTTCCATGATTTAGATTTGATTGAACCCGTACTTAAAGTACTGGATGATGTCGGCTATGAAACTCCTTCGCCCATTCAGGCGCGGGTTATCCCACACATGATGCTAGGCAAAGATGTGCTGGGGCAAGCCCAAACCGGCACAGGTAAAACCGCCGCTTTTGCGTTACCCATATTGTCACGCATTGACCTAAAAAAGAAAGACCCTCAAGCCCTAGTATTAGCACCCACACGGGAACTTGCCATCCAGGTGGCAGAAGCGTTTCAACGTTACGCAGCGCATTTAAAAGGTTTTCATGTCTTACCTATTTACGGCGGACAGGATTACAGCACACAGCTACGCTCACTCAAGCGTGGCGCTCATGTCGTCGTCGGCACTCCGGGTCGGGTCATGGATCATATGCGCCGTGGCACATTGCTTTTAAACAATTTGAGTGTGTTGGTTCTTGATGAAGCCGATGAAATGCTACGCATGGGTTTTATCGATGATGTCGAATGGATTTTGGATCAATTGCCAGAAAAGAAGCAAATCGCCCTGTTCTCAGCGACCATGCCTTCGGTTATCCGCAAAATTGCCCAGAAATACCTGCACGAACCCGAAGAAGTCACCATCAAAGTAACAACAGCTTCCGCAGAAAATATCCGTCAGCGCTTTTGGCTGGTTAGTGGTGTACATAAACTGGATGCCCTCACCCGCATACTTGAAGCCGAGACCTTCGATGGTATGATTATCTTCGTCAGGACGAAAACTGCCACGGTAGAACTCGCCGAAAAACTGGAAGCACGAGGTTATTCAGCTTCTGCTATTAATGGCGATATGTCGCAAACGCTCAGAGAACGGGCGATCAACCACCTTAAAAACGGCAAACTGGATATTTTGATTGCCACCGATGTCGCCGCCCGTGGATTGGATGTAGACCGTATTACTCACGTCGTCAATTATGACATCCCTTACGATACCGAATCTTATATTCATCGTATCGGCAGGACAGGCCGCGCAGGACGCACAGGTGATGCTATTTTGTTTATCGCACCCAGAGAACGAAAACTGTTATTCAACATTGAAAAAGCCACCAAACAAAAGGTGGAAGAGATGGGTTTGCCATCGACAGAAGTCATTAACAATAAGCGCATCTCCCGTTTTAAACAAAACATCACCGATACCCTAGCTGCAGAAGAGTTAAGTTTTTTCAGCCAGCTTATTGAACAATATGAGCAAGAACATAATGTTACTGCACTCGAAATAGCTTCTGCCTTAGCAAAGCTAGTGCAAGGCGACACACCTTTGTTAATGCAAAATTTACCTAAACGACCTAAAGACAGTCGGGACGATAGGGAGAGTAGAGACAGCAGACCGCCCAGATCAGATAGGTCAGACAGACCAGAACGCTTTGAACGCTCACAAGCAGAACGTAAACCACGTCGCGCTGGTGGTGCAAACATTGAAATGGAAACCTTCCGCATTGAAGTCGGCCACGCCCACGGCGTAAAACCCGGCAATATTGTTGGCGCAATCGCCAATGAAACCGGCATAGACGGCGACCATATCGCCCGTATCAAGATCGAGCAGGATTACAGCACAGTGGAATTACCCGCCGGTATGCCCAAAGAATTGTTTAATGAATTAAAGAAAGTCAGAGTCGTCGGGCAAGCGCTTAATATTTCAAAGCTTGGCGGTGCTGCTGATAATGACACAGGTTTTGCGAAACATAAACCTGACGATACCGCCAAAAAAGTGGACAAAAGCAAGAAAAGAATCAGTTCAACTTCCAGACGAGCCAAACCGAAAGAAGTTGATGCGTAACATTTAATCCTTCATGGCTGTTAACAAGCCAGAGCTCAAAGGGTAATTAGTTTAATTAACCCATTGAAATTACAGATTTTGATAGTTACTAACCTGTGTAAAGCATATAGCCATGTAATTCTTTATAACCTATCCGATTACTTATACCGGTAGGGTATTTCACAAGATACGAAGCTCATCATAATTCGCGAATAATGATTAAGCTTCGTTCTCCAACCAATCCTAACTCTAGTTATTTGTTAAAGTGAGACTCGATTCTTACAAGCAAGATGACGGAGAGTTTTGAAGTATTCTTGAAACTAGGGCTGCTGCTTGTTCCGTACAATCTACCGCTGCTATTAATTCGGATTGGACAGCTGCCACCAAGTCGGCATCGGTTATAGTGTAGGCGCACAATTGAGGCGTTACCGCCGCCCTCATCCCAATGACCGCTCCCTGAAATACAGCAAACGCCACCGTTCCTGGACGAGTTACCGAGTAGGCTTTCAAATCACAAGCTGTAACAATTGCACTTGGTTTAGCAGAGCATCTCTTAGCCCCATGTCTTTCGGTCGCCTGCACCGTCAGGGTGGCAAGGGAGAGGATAATTATCATAATATTTTTCATTGTTTTTCCTTTTTTATTTGGTTAATACTAAATTTAATGTTCATTTGATTGCGACTCAACCACCCTACTTATACTCACTTTTTTTTGAGAATTATATTTTTATAAGACAGTTGTTGATATAGGTATGAATACCTAATGCGATAAGATGTGCTAAATATAAGGTATCGCTGGGTAAGGATAAAAATCCTTGGAGTGAGGCTTTAGTGAAATACAGCGGAATGGAGGTATTAAATCCTACAGAACGAGGTTTGATTTGCAGGCTTGCTTGCTTTAGCAATTAACCGGCGATCCCTCAGTAATTGTCTTGGCATTACGGTTTAAAGCGAAACCACTCAATAGTCGTTTAAGTTATTGCTTCCAAAAACATAGACCACTTGCTTTTTCGATAGCATCCAGACGTTGCTGGTGTTCGGTCAATTCTTTTTCGTTACAATAAACGACTGTTAGCGCAGGTCGATTGTTAGCTAACTGTTTGGGTTTGTGGGTATTTCTCGATTCTTGATCTGTCGATTCTCTTTCATCCAGCAAGGATGATTGGCCGCCCGTCATCAATAAAAATACATCGACCAGAATTTCAGCATCCAACAACGCGCCGTGCAATTCGCGGTGGCTGTTGTCTATTGAGTACCGTCTACATAAGGCGTCCAGGCTATTGCGCTGCCCTGGATGCTTTTTTCTGGCGAAAGCCAGGGTGTCGAACACGGTGCTGAAATCTGCCAAGGTTCTGGCCTTGTCCTTTAAGCGTGCAAATTCATGGTTAATGAAGCCAACGTCAAAGGGTGCGTTGTGAATGACGAGTTCAGCACTCTGGATAAATGCGATGAAATCGTCATGAATATCTTCAAAATGGGGCTTATCTTTCAGGAATTGATTGGTTATGCCATGCACTTCAATAGCGCCTCTATCAATAACCCGGTCAGGATTAATATAGACGTGAAAGCGATTGCCGGTAAGCCGACGATTGACCAGCTCAACGCAACCAATCTCTATGATGCGATGACCTTCTTGCGGACTCAGCCCAGTGGTTTCTGTATCGAGGACTACTATGCGGTTTGAAACGACTGGACTTGGCATTACATATCTTTTATTCTAAATATCAGGACAAAGATTAAGCGAAGGGATCCTCAAGTATAATAGTCTCGTCTCTTTCCGCACCGGTAGACAGAATAGTTACTTTGACTCCGACTAACGCTTCAATTCTCTTGATATAAGCTTTGGCGTTTTCAGGCAAGGCAATATAGTCTGTGACACCGGCCGTAATACCACTCCATCCGGGCATTTCTTCTATGACCGCCTCGCATTGCTGGTATTGCTCGGCACCCAAAGGGGCTGTGTCAGTCACTGCTCCGTTCAGTTTGTAACCGATACAAATGCCGATTTTTGGCAAGCCGTCTAGCACATCCAGCTTGGTTAGGCAGATTCCGCTCAGGCTATTGAGTTTTGCCGATTTACGCATAGCCACCGCATCAAACCAACCGGTACGCCGTTTACGACCTGTCGTCGCGCCGAATTCATGGCCTATGGTGCCTAGATGTTCACCATTGGCATCATGTAATTCGGAAGGGAATGGGCCATTACCAACACGGGTTGAATACGCTTTGGTAATGCCTAATACATAATGTAGGTCTAAAGGTCCGATGCCGCTACCGGTAGCAGCGCCTCCCGCTGTGGTGCTGGATGAGGTTACATAAGGGAATGTACCATGATCTATATCCAGTAATGCGCCTTGTGCGCCTTCAAACAACAGGTTTTTACCTTGTGCTTGAAATTTATATAAAGCTTCGCTGACATCGGTCAGCATCGGTTTGACTTGCTCGCCCAGCTTGAGTGCTTCATCGAGGGTTTGTTGATAATCGACCGCTTCAGCCTGGTAGTAACCGGTTAACATGAAATTATGGTAATCCAGCAATTCTTTAAGCTTTTCGGCAAAAATCGCTGGGTTGAGTAAATCCCCAGCCCTTAAGCCCCTGCGCCCAGCCTTGTCTTCATATGCTGGACCAATACCGCGACCGGTTGTACCAATAGCTTTGCTGCCTCGCGCTTTTTCACGAGCCTTATCGACCGCGACATGGACTGGCAAGATTAAGGTACAGGCTTCGCTGATTAATAGGCGGTTTTTGACCTGAATTCCGGCATTTTCGAGAAATTCGATTTCTTCCATCAAGGCATTTAACGAAAGCACGACTCCGTTCCCGATCATACATTCAACCTTGTCCCTAAGTATGCCCGATGGAATCAGGTGTAGGACGGTTTTCTTACCTTTTATAACCAAGGTGTGGCCGGCGTTATGACCGCCTTGAAAGCGCACAACAGCATGGACTTGCTCAGTCAGCAAATCAACCAGCTTACCCTTGCCTTCATCACCCCATTGGGTACCTATAATTACGACATTTTTTCCCATGCTTATTCCAAATCTTAATCTAATGCCTGGATAACCCAATTTTGGTTATCAAGAACCAAAACAGCCGTACAACCTAATTCTTTTGCCGCACCCAATTGCCCAGGTAATTGCTGGATCACAATGTGACCCTGTGCGCGTAAATCTCTTATTTTTTCGTTTAGTTCGGTAATATCTTGATAAGGCGCAAAGATTCGTTGACTAGGCTGATCTTGGGCGGTTTGCTTAGCAAGCGATGCTAATAATTTGAGGTCGGAACTAAAACCCGTTGCCGGGCGCGCACGACCAAACACCGCACCAATATTATCATAACGACCTCCACGGGCAATTTCCCTTCCAATTGTAGGCACAAACGCCGCAAATACTACCCCAGTGTGGTAATGATAGCCACGCAATTCGGCTAAATCAAAACTGATGGGTAAGGTCGGAAAACGGCTGGTCAATAAATCGGCTGCGGCTTCTAAATTGGCTAAGGCTTGTTTGACTTGTGCGTCTGCTTTTGCCAGCACAATACGCGCCTTATTAAGCACATCTTGTCCACCATTTAGCTCAGGCAGCTTTAAAAACATCTCTTTTACATCTTCGTTGATGGCAAAATCGAACATCAATTCTTCAAGTTCAGGCCTGGCTTTACGTTGCAGAATATCAAACAACAGGCTTTCTTGATTATGATCCAAACCCGCTTGCCGGGACAACGCACGGAATATTCCAACATGCCCCAAGTCCAGATGCACATTCAGTAGCCCTGTTAAAGCTAGCATTTCTAGCATCAAACGGATGACTTCGACATCGCTCTCAATACCAGCATGACCATAAAGCTCGGCACCGATTTGCATGGGGCTACGGGTTTTTTCTAACGGATCGCAGCGTGTGTGCAGCACCGTACCTACGTAACACAACCGCGTCGGCCATTCATGCTTAAGATGATGAGCATCCATTCTGGCGACTTGCGGAGTCATGTCCGCCCTGAAACCCAGCGTTCTGCCGCTAATTTGGTCGGTTAGCTTGAATGTCTGTAGATCCAAGTCATGTCCTGAACCTGTCAGCAGGGAATCAATGAAGTCAATCATCGGGGGAATAACCAGCTCATAGCCCCAGCAAGTAAATAGTTGGAGTATGCTCCGGCGGAGGTTTTCAAGATACGCTGCTTCCTGGGGCAGTATTTCTTCTATGCCTTCGGGTAACAACCAGGAATCTTTTTGTTGCATATTTTTCAGTGTCTACTCAAACAAAACGCTCCAAAAAGGAGCGTTTTAATTTTATCTTTTATCTTTTATCTGTAACGGGCATCACCACGCACTTATGTAAGTGCCGTAGATTAGCCCAGCAACAGAGTGATCTTAACTAACTTTCTTAACTTGAGCTTATTTGCCTGAACCCTGATTTTTAAAATACTTGAAAAAATCAGAATCAGGATCAATAACCATCATACTACCTGAATTAGCAAAAGTCTTTTTGTATGCGTTTAAACTGCGGCTAAAAGTGAAAAACTCAGCGTCAGCACCATAGCTTTTCGCATAAATATCAGTTGATTTTGCATCGCCTTCGCCCCGTAACTTTTCTGAATCTCGGAATGCGTTAGCTAAGGTAACGACGCGTTGCCTGTCTGCATCCGCACGTATCTTTTCAGCCGCTTCAGAACCTTGCGAACGGAATTCACGGGCAACCCGCTCCCGTTCTGCTTCCATGCGTCGGAACACGGAACTGCTGACTTCTTCAGGTAAATCAATGCGTTTTACCCTGACATCAACAATGTCCATGCCTAACTTAGCAGCCAGTGGCTTTGAGTTTGTGATCAAAATTTCACGTATATCATGACGATCTGTTGACACGAGTTGCTTGATATTACGCTTACCAAATTCACCTCGAAAAGCATCTTTGATGATTTGATCTAAGCGTAAATTAGCTTGGTCTATGTCTCCAGAAACGACGGTATAAAACTTGTTAACATCACCAATACGCCATTTAACAAAGGAATCAACGATGACGTTTTTCTTTTCAGCCGTTAAAAAACGCTCAGGTTTAGAATCCATGGTTTGGATTCTGGCATCAAATTTCTTGATGTTATTGATAAATGGCCATTTGAAATGTAAACCCGGCTCGTAATCCGATTTTTGGATTTGACCTAGCTTGAATTTAATGGCTTTCTCTGTTTGCCCCACTGTGAATACGCACATCATGGCAAGAACCACCAACGCACCAACACCTAAGGCTATTTTATTCTCTAACATTATCGTCCCCTTCCTTCACGACCACGCGTTGACGGTCTATCAATCACTTGCTGCTGCTCTTCTTCTACAACGGCATGTTTAGGTGATCGGCGGTCTATTTCAGGCTGTGTAGTGGCTTCTTCGGATTGAACCATTGCTTGTTTTTGCTGAATCATTTTGTCCAAAGGCAAATACATCATGTTATTGCCGCCTTTAACATCTATCATTACAGCATTGGTTTCAGACATGACGGTTTCCATTGCTTCAAGATATAGCCGTTTTCTGGTTACCTCGGGCGCTTTTTTGTATTCCGTCACTAATTTGGTGAAGCGGTTGGTTTCGCCCTCTGCCTGGGCTATGACTTGCTCTTTATAACCTTCAGCTTCTTGTAACTTTCTTGCCGCCGCACCACGCGCTTTTGGCACGACATCATTAGCGTAAGCTTGGGCTTCGTTGATAAAGCGCTGCTGATCTTCTCGTGCTTTGATGGCATCTTCAAAAGCATTTTGCACTTGCTCAGGCGGCTGGGCATCTTGTAAGTTGACACTGGTGACTTGTACGCCCGAATTATAAGCATCCATCACTTCTTGAATTTCTTTTTTGGCTTGAGCGACTACTTCGCTACGACCTTCCGTCAAAACGAAATCCATATTACTGCCGCCGATGACTCCGCGTAATGCGCTTTCGGTGACATGTTTTAGTGTGGCTTCGGGATTGACCAGATTGAAAAGTAAGGCTTTCGCGTCTTTGACCTGATACTGAACTGCCAATTGCACGTCAATGTAATTTTCGTCTTTGGTCAGCATTAACGCTTCTTTGGGGACGGCTACTGCACCTTGTGCTGTACCACTTCCACCTGAGCGATAACCCACTTCAATGTAGCGTTGTTGTTGCACATTAATTTTTTCGACGTGTTCAATAGGTGCAGGTAAGTGCCAGTTTAGACCGGAATCTGTTGTCCTGGTGTATTTGCCAAACTGGGTTTCAACACCTTGCACGCCTTCGTCTATGATGTAAAAACCGCTCAACATCCATAGAACCAGCACGGAAGCGGCAATAATTCCCATATTTTTCATTATGTTGCCAGTAGAGAACGCGCCAGGAGAACCACCGCCGTCGCCGCCTTTTTTGGTACCGCCAAAAATATTGCTCAGTTTTTCTTGTAACGACCGAATTGCTTCATCTAAATCGGGCGGTCTTTTTTGGTCGCCTCGACCACTCCAAGGATCTTTTTTATCACCGCCTGGCTCATTCCACGACATATTTCTGCTCCGTATTGGATTATTTATTATCTTCTATCACTCAGGATATTGTTGTTTTAACGACTAGAGTGCTATTTTGGCAATCCTGACATTGTATCGTAATTAATCGAATTCTCACTGCTAATCTTCCCGAAAACACCACTTTAGAGTGTCAAACAGCAGTGAGGCTTTAATAAAACGCAATTGATTTCTACTTTATTTCTTCGGTTTGGATGGCGATCAATAAACCTAGGTATTTGTTATCTATCTCAATTATCAAGTCGCTACCTCCCGAGTCATTAATATGCTCGTCAATAATTTTTGCGCAAGTAAATAATTTAGCCCTGATTTGGCCTTGGTCTGATCTGAGATAACATTTTCGTCTGTTTTTTGTTGGTTCAAACTGTTCTGCCAAAACATTCAACAACAAGTCAATGCCCTGCCCTGTTTCTGCGGAAAGCCAAACCCTTATCGGATTGCCTTCATCATCCCGATCTACCCTGGGTTGCCTGTCATCCAGCAAATCAATTTTATTGAAGACTTCTATACACTTAATTTTATCGGCGCCAATTTCACTTAGCACCTGTTTAACTTCGTTGATGATGCCATCCCGGTTCTCAGAATTAACATCGACCACATGCAGCAATAAATCCGCTTCGCTGGCTTCCTGTAAGGTAGATTTGAACGAAGCGACGAGTTCATGAGGCAAATGGCGAATAAAGCCCACTGTATCAGCCAGCACAATATCGGTATTATTGGGTAGGCGACAATTGCGTAGCGTGGGGTCTAAAGTTGCAAACAACAAATTAGCGGCATATATATCAGCGCCTGTTAAGCTATTGAATAAGGTAGATTTTCCGGCATTAGTGTAACCTACCAATGATACTGAGGGGATTTCAGCTTTCTTACGTTTGCTGCGGCCTTGATGCCGTTGCTTGTCAACTTTGTCCAGGCGTTTTTGGATTTGCTTGATCCGCACCGCCACCAGCCGCCTGTCGGTTTCTAGCTGGGTTTCACCAGGCCCACGCATACCGATACCGCCTTTTTGCCGCTCTAAATGCGTCCAACCACGTACTAAGCGGGTAGAAAGATGCTTCAACTGCGCCAGTTCTACCTGTAATTTGCCCTCGAATGACTGCGCACGCTGTGCAAAAATATCTAATATAAGACCATTTCTGTCCACCACTCTAACGCCTAGGAATCCTTCAAGATTCCTTTCCTGACTGGGTGATAGGGCATGGTTAAATAAAACGGTATCCGCAGAGTATTCCTCAACCGCACTTTTAAGCTCTTCCAGCTTACCTTTGCCGACAAAATATTTAGCGTCTGGGCTTTTTCTACTGCCTATGACGACGTGAACTGGATCAGCACCTGCCGATTTTGCCAGCTCTTTTAATTCCAGGAGATCTTCTTGATGGGCGCGGAAGCTTAGATGAACAAGAATTGCCCGTTCGCCCGAATCCGGGCGATCAAACAATTAAATACCTCATTACTGCTCCGCTTTTAAAACTCGTATTGTTAACAGCAAACACTCGTGTTGACAGGATTATTCCTCAGTTGGAGATTCATCATCCCGCGTCAGCTTTACGGTTTTAGCTGGAACTATCGTTGAGATTGCATGTTTGTAAACCATCTGGCTGACAGTATTTTTAAGCATAATGACGTATTGATCGAAAGAATCGACTTTACCCTGTAATTTGATGCCGTTGACCAAAAATATGGATACGGGCGTATGTTCTTTTCTGAGTGCATTCAGGAAATTATCCTGTAAGTTTTGACCTTTTGACATCCGATTTCTCCTTATATTTATTTTTTAATTATTAGCAAACAAGCAGTTCCACTGCCCATCAATCTTGTACAGCTACAAAATTAACATCACCTTTTGCAGGATCAGATATCAAAAGGTAAAGTTCCATCGCAACTCTGAATGTGTACTTGTATCAATTTATGAACAAATCCAAACAACAGCCTTGATTGCGGATTAGTGCCAAAGTTCAATTATGTCTGCATTTTTTACAATAGCAAGGAGTAATTTCTACCCCCTTTGTAAAAATTTTTCAACCACTTCCGTAAAAATTTCTGGTTGTTGAGCGTGTAACCAATGCCCAGCATCTGCAATTGTTTTAAATAAAGCTTTCGGAAACAAGTGTAGCGTATCTTTTTGAGTGAGATAGGAAGAATTTGCTCCAGCAACGAATAGCGTCCGCCCTGAATATGGCGACATACCTTGAATTTCTGGAAAAGCAACGATATTCGGTGCCATCAGCAAAAAAATAGCCAAATCAATTCGCCAATGATAACTGCCGTCTTCTAAGACTAGATTTTGCATCAGAAATTGGCGATAGTCGAGCTCTGGTATGTCCTTAGTCAGCATTTGCTCTGCGTGCTTACGATGCTGGATAGTAGCCAGCGGCAAATCGATTAATGCATGAATGGTCTTATCGAAATTGTGCGTGTAACTTTTGGGCGAAATATCAACAATGATTAATTTGCTCGTACGTTCAGGATGATTCAACGCCAGCCACATCGCAATCTTACCACCCATGCTATGCCCCAGAACGTGAGCGGTTGCAAGCTCGTGGGTATCCATAAACCGCAGCACATCAGCAGTCATACTGGGATAATCCATTATCGGATGGTGCGGTGACAGCCCGTGATTACGCATATCCAACACGTAAATATGAAACAAACCTGCAAGCCTTTCGGCAATTTTTCGCCAATTACGTGATGAAGCAAAAAATCCGTGCAGGATGATGAGAGGGACTGGATTATCTTGTCCCAATTCCTCATAAGCTAAAGCGACGGTTTCCATTAAGTAAAAATAAACAATACGCCCATCAAACCGCCAAAGATACCACCCCACACCACCAACCAACCTAAATGCTCACGAATAATATTTTGCACCATTTCCTTTACCATCTGCGGCGTTAATTCGTTTAGCCTTTTATCAATAACTGTTTCAATCTTATCAACAATATCGGAGCCTATTTTGTGTGCATCTAAGCCCTGTTTTAACGCCATCTTAAAGCGATCAGACTCAACCATATCGGCCAGAGTAAGCTTCATTTTTTCAGTGAACGGTTCTTTTAGCGGTAATAAGGCTTCCGCGCCACCCATCATCTGCAACATGCCGCCAAATGTGGAGGCCATGATCGATGTCACTAGGCTTTCATAAATCCTGTCGTAATCAACTGCTTTGAGCAATGGCTCAAGATTTAACATTTTACTGCCTTGCTGTTCTTCAGTTTCGATAAACTGCTCTATATTGCTGGGAGTAAAAAATTGCTCCATCATTAATTGCTTGATAGATATTTTGAATTCTTCGAAACGATTGGGGATTACCCCAGAACCGTACAACAAAGGCACTTTTTCAAACAGCATATAAATCGCCAACCAGTTGGTAATTGCACCCGATAACGCGAAATAACCGATCGATTTGATCAGCTCCTGATATACAGGGGCAACATAGCCAACCGCAATAATGACCAACGAAAGAAAGTTGGTCATAAAACTTTTATTAACTATTTTTTTCATTTTTAAAAATGGGTGGTTCTTAAGTCAGGTGATTAGCCAAAACTGAAATAAAGGCGTATTGATAATGGTAGCTATGCGTTTGAATTTCAAGGTTCTGTTTAAAAACTCACCTTAATAATTGCCAGTCGCATAAGAAGAATTACTCAAAAAGACCAGTAATGGAATTTTGGGCATAAAAAAGGCTGTCAAATGACAGCCTTAATATATGGCGTCCCCAAGGGGGTTCGAACCCCTGTTACCGCCGTGAAAGGGCAGTGTCCTAGGCCACTAGACGATGGGGACTAAACTCGTTTAGTCTCAATGGAACTTTCTTATTTGGTGGAGCCAAGCGGGATCGAACCGCTGACCTCTTGCATGCCATGCAAGCGCTCTCCCAGCTGAGCTATGGCCCCTCAACTCAGACCGCGCATTCTACAACAATTACCGTTTATGTCCAGAACTAATTTAAGCTTTGCACGTATTTGATTGCCTTTTCCAACCTTGCCAAGGTGGTTTTTTTACCGAGCAATGACAAGGTAAGGTCTATAGATGGCGACATTGCCGATCCACACACCGCCACCCGCAATGGTTGCGCGACCTTCCCCAAACCGACTGCCATTTTTTCGGCGAAGCTGATAACAGTTGTGTGCAAAGCTTCACGATCCCAGTCTTGCAACTGTGAAAACTCGTCATGAAGGTTTGATAGCACCAGATCGGAACCTGCCGTAAAATTCTTTTTTGCCGCTTTTTCATCGTACCCGTCAAAATCCTGATAAAAATAAACACTCGCTGCCGCCATTTCGACCAAGGTTTTACAGCGTTCCCTCTGCGCTAAGACCACATCGACAAGATCAGGACCTTGTGCCAAATCAATCCCTCTTTGCTCAAAATGCCAAGCCAAATGCTTGGCTACGTGAGCAGGGGCGCTGTTCATTATGTAGTGATGGTTCAGCCACAACAATTTTTCCATGTTGAAAGCGGATGCCGATACATTGATGGCTTCCAGGCTGAAATTGGCAATCATCTCATCAATCGAAAATATTTCCTGATCGCCATGCGACCAGCCTAAGCGCACCAAATAATTCAATAAGGCCTCAGGTAGATAACCTTCATCACGGAACTGCATCACGCTAACCGCACCGTGACGCTTGGACAGTCGCGCCCCATCCGAACCCAAAATCATCGGCAAATGCGCGTACTTGGGCAATTTTGCACCCAGCGCATTGAGGATATTGATTTGCCTAGGCGTATTGTTAACATGGTCGTCGCCACGGATAACATGGGTAATCTGCATATCCATATCGTCCACTACCACCGTCAGGTTATAAGTCGGCGAGCCGTCCGTCCTGGCGATAATCAAGTCGTCCAGTTCCTTGTTGGCAACCGTAATATCGCCTTTGACCAAATCGTTAATGGTGACTGCACCATCCACAGGATTTTTAAAGCGCACAACGGATTCCTTGTCAGATTGGGGCTCGGTCAAATGACGACATTTGCCGTTATAACGCGGCTTCTCCTTGTTCGCCATCTGCTCTTCGCGTAACTGCTCCAATTCTACTTTGCTGCAATAGCAACGGTAAGCGTCACCTTGGCCTAGCAATTGCTGGATGACTTCCTTATAACGTTCAAAGTGCTGGGTTTGGTAATAAGGCCCCTCGTCATAGGTCAAGCCCAGCCAGTCCATGCCCTGTAAAATGGCATCGACGGATTCCTGGGTGGAACGCTCTAGGTCGGTATCTTCAATCCTTAAGATAAATTTTCCTTGATGTTTACGGGCATACAACCAGGAAAATAGCGCGGTACGTGCACCACCTACGTGTAAATAGCCCGTGGGGCTAGGGGCAAATCTTGTTCTGATGGTCATTTTTTGTTTGATATTGTAAAAAGTAGTTTTTTAATTTAAGAAAAATCATCCGTTCGTCCTGAGCTTGTCGAAGGACTTAATCCAGAGTTTCCTAAATTATATCGTCATTCCGGCAGGGATTGCCGGAATCCAGAATACAGGGATGTGAAAATGTAAGGTGTCGCTTACGCGACGGTTATTTTAATGTGGGTTTTCGTACCCACGGACGAGATACTTTCTTTTGCTTCGCCAAAAGAAAGTATCCAAAGAAAAGGCGACCCGAATGCCGCTTGCTTCCTGCGTTCCTCAGTTTTGACGGGGGTTGCCGGAAGGGACTTCCTGTCCCTCCGGCAACGTGCGGCATCCCTGCCGCACCCCTAACGGGCTATTCCCGCCAAAACCTCCGGTACTCGGCGCGGCATGACGGGATTGGGAGATTGTTGTAGTATAGTAGGGTGGACTAGACGCGCAAAGCAGCCAGATTTAAAGATAAGTAAAGTATTTCCGCGCATCGTAATCCACCATATCGAAGCTCATCACATTCGGCGGGTTACGCCGCGCATGAACGCCAGCAATTTTTTAGGCACAGTGGGTTTTCGCGGCCTAACCGCGCCCTAAAACTAACCCACCGTACGAGGTAATCCAGCACATTTATACGACTTACGGCCTTTAGTATTTGCCCAACGCATCTTCTGCTTCAATGTCTTGATCTGCACAGGCTTTGACCATTGCGTAACCATGTTCTCCCATTTGACCAAGACATCTTGTAAGAATGTCTTTATGTTTTTCCAAGTATGAGCCAATGGCAAGGGCTTGAAACGCTTCTAAATCCTGATCGACACAGGCTTTAACCATTGCTGCTCCATGTTCTCCCATTTGGGTTCGACAACGGCTTATAATTTTTTGTTTGGGTTCACTTGTTTTTTGCTCCGTCTCATCTTCCAAACTCTTTTTCTTACAATCACCATCTATACATTTGCTTTCGCCCAACTTTAGACCATTTTCATCCCAGACTGTTTGCAATCCATTTTCCTTTCCGTCCTTGTAGTTGGTTTCTGACATTTTCTGCCCATTCTCATGCCACCTTGTCGTTAGTCCATTTTCTCTTCCATCCTTGTAGTTTTTTTTAAATTTTATCTTTCCATTCGAATAATACTCTTCAAATATACCAGTGAAAGGTTCGCTCTCATTAGGTAAAAAGGCAATTTCATTTCTATTTTCTATAGCTGTAGTAGTTCGATCTTTTGATTCCGTGCTTTTTAAAATACTGCTGTCTGCACTACAACCTGTAACAAGAGAAAACAAAACCCATATACACAATATTATTTTCATAGACTAATCCTTAAATTGTTATTGTATTGATCTTTAACTACTGTGCTTTAAATCCAAACAATTCAAGTGATACAGTGAGCCAATGAGGTTTATGAATGTGATGAGAACCTGTAATATATCCTGCGGTTGGATCATCCCAATCTTCGCTATCCCAATCATGTTCAATATCAACATGGGCGTATCCGTATACAATATCAAATGCTTCTTTAGAACTTGGTACGACAACAAGAGTGTGTTGTGAATCAAGCTCCAACTCATCAATTTTTATTCTCCATTCACGTTCCCAAGTATAGTCTTCCATTGGACTTGCTGGATTATATTGGACATAACGATAACGCAGAGACTCAGGATAATCGCAAAGTGCATCGGGATGATCATAAATTACGGGGCGACCACCTTTCTTATAAAGCCACTTCTTGCTGACTGCAATACCGTATGGCTCGTATCGAGGACGCTCAGACTCTGAGGAAGCAATCGTAACCAGGGAGAAAATAGAGTTAAATTCTTGAATCGGTGACTCTGTAAAACAGACGATTTTATCCGGCTCGCTCCAGCGCGATGTGCCTCGCAATTTTCCTTCGTTAAGAATTGCATGAAGCACAGAATTTGCCGGGCTATCATTTGTGCTACGAGTAAAATGGAATAACAAATCGCTAACATCTCGTCTCACAAGGCGAATGCGCTTTTCAAGTTCTTCGGATTGTTCAGGGGTAGCGTGTGTATTCATCTTTGGATGCGTCATTGAATTAAATATTAACCCTTAAGATACGCCGTGTGTAGTTCATAGAATGTGACGAGGAACGAGACGCATCGTTCGCGACAGATGCGCTTCACTTTGTTCAGCACATCCTACATTTAAAACTCCCCATCTCCCATATGCCGCGCCGAGCATCGGAGCATTTATCGGGAATAGCCCGTTAGGGGTGCGGCAGGGATGCCGCACGTTGCCGGAGGGACAGGAAGTCCCTTCCGGCAACCCCCGGCAAATGCGAGAAGCGCAGGAAGCAAGCGGCATCCGGGTCGCCTTTTCTTTGGATACTTTCTTTTGTGGAAAAATGCTCCTGCATTTTCCACATTCACCACATCCATGTGGTTTGGCGAAGCAAAGAAAAGTATCTCGTCTGTGGGTACGAGAACCCACATTAAAATAGCCGTCGCGGTAGCGACACCTGAAATACCCCCTCACCCTAGCCCTCTCCCACAAGGAGAGGGTATGTTGATTCCATTCATCACTATCAAACTATGATAGGCTCAACCCTGATGCAATTCCTTCCGAATGGTCTCCCGCACAACATCGGCTAATGTTAAGCCTTGGGCAAACTGCCGTAATGCTTCATTCATCAGGGTTTGATAATTGCCGCCGGTGATTTCGGCGCGGACTTTAAAAATAGCCAGCGTGTCATTATCGACGCGCATGGTTATGCGCGACTTGCCGCCTTGTTCGGCTTGCAATTTTGCCAATGCCGGGATTTCCGAGACAGGCTTGGCATCGCTAAAATCCATGTCGACATAACGGTCAAATAGGGGATCAGAATTGTTGCTCATAACGTCTCCTTTGGGATTGGTTGGCTTTCCAGGCAGAAATTAGACGCACTGTCTCTTCGCGTAACGTCCAAACCACGATTAAAATTCGACCCTTTGCACCCATGCCCAGAGTGATAAACCGTTGTTCATTGTCGGCATTACCATTCTCTTTCGTCAATGCGTAAGGATCTAGCAATACAGCTTTGGCTTCATCGAACGTCACGCCCTCGTGTTTCAATGGATTTGCGGCAGCTTTGTCAGGATCGAATTCAATCTTCATGCGTCAATTATATGCACAATTGTGCGTACAAACAAGAGTTGACAATCTTCCGCTGATGAAGCGCACATCATAAATTATTCAATAACCTTCAACCCACCCATATACGGCAACAACACCTCAGGAATATGTATCTTCCCCTCCTCATCCTGATAATTCTCCATGACCGCAATCAACGTCCTGCCAGCCGCCAAACCTGAGCCGTTTAAGGTATGCACCAATTCGGGCTTGCCTGTTTCCGAGTTTCGCCAACGTGCCTGTAAGCGTCGCGCCTGGAAGTCCTTAAAATTACTGCAAGAAGAAATTTCCCGATACGCGCCCTGCCCTGGTAGCCAGACTTCAAGGTCGTAGGTTTTTGCCGATGAAAAACCAGTGTCGCCCGCGCACAGCAACATCTTTCGATAAGGCAGGTTCAGTTTTTCCAGGATAACTTCGGCATGGCGCGTCAATTCTTCGTGTACGCGGGCGGAATCTTCCGGCCTGACGATTTGGACAATTTCTACTTTTTCGAACTGGTGCTGGCGGATCATGCCGCGCACGTCGCGCCCATACGCACCTGCTTCACTGCGAAAACATGGGCTATGACAAACGAATTTCAGGGGCAAGTCTTTGGCATCGACGATGACATCACGAACGATGTTGGTGACAGGGACTTCCGCCGTCGGAATCAAGTACAAAGCCGGATCATCACTAGCTTTAAACAAATCGGCTTCAAACTTTGGCAATTGCCCGGTGCCACGCAAACTGTCTGCATTCACCAGATACGGCACATAGGTTTCGCTATAACCATGCTCGGCGGTGTGCGTATCCAACATTAACTGGATGATGGCGCGTTGCAAGCGGGCTAACGGGCCATTCAAGACCACAAACCGTGCGCCTGCGATTTTTGCGCCCAATTCAAAATCTATCAGCCTGTTTTTTGCGCCCAAATCAACGTGGTCTTTGGGCGTAAAGGTGAATTCAGGCACCTTACCCCAGCGGCTTATCTCAACATTGGCTTCTTCATTTTTGCCTTCGGGTACGGATTCATCCAGAATGTTGGGTATGACTTCCATCAGCGCAGCCATTTCCTGTTGGATTTCAGCCAGTTCCGCTTCTGCCGCTTTCAAGTCATCGCCGAGATGTTGCATTTGCTCCAAAATGGGCTGGACATCTTCGCCTTTGGCTTTGGCTTGCCCTACCAATTTGGAACGGCTGTTGCGTTCATTCTGCAATTCCTGGGTCTTCACCTGCACTTCTTTGCGGCGGGCTTCCAACGCGATATAAGGTGCGGGGTCGAATGCGAACGAACGCCTGTCCAGTTGTTGCTTAACCTTATCAAGGTCTGTCCTGAATAATCGGGGGTCTAACACGGTATTTCCTAATCAATAAAAACGAACACAAAAACTAATTATAAGTCTTTTGCGGCAATAAACCCCAGCCACGTTAGCAATGAGCAAACCAAGGTGTTGGCTGAAAATATGCCTATCAAATAACGCATCTGGCTGGATAGCGAATAGCCCTGCTCGATTAAGTACAACAGGACATACAAGCCGGACAACACCAAATACATGCCGATGACGACAACCATAAGCGTTGCGCCCAAGGGTTCGGGCAAAGCAATCTTGGCCAGCAACAGGGCAATCACAAAACCAATCATGAACGCGCCTATCGTGTTGATGACCAGCAACGCATAAGGAATGGTATGCCCCTGCCAGCTTATTGCACCGCCTGACCAAAAAAACAAGCCCCGGCTACAGAGCAAGCCCAGCCAGACCGCCAGGATGCAGGCGGTGACACTGACAAAGATATTGCCTGCCGCTTTCGTCAGGCTGCCTTGCTCGATAAGGTACAAGGTTTCCAGGGAAAACGTGGAAAACGTGGTGAATGCGCCGATAAAGCCGACTAGGATGGCGGCGCGGTAATCATAGGCAAAGGTGACTTTCTGAACTATCAAGGCTTCGGTCAGCAAGCCCAACAGGAAAGAGCCGATGATATTGACCACCAGTGTACCGTAAGGAAAGCCACGGCCTAGCCACTGGTAAATGCCGGTTGACACCAGGAAGCGGAATACAGCTCCGAATGAGCCGCCTAGGGCGACGGCGATTATTTGATTCATTAATTAATCCAATAAATCCAAGGATCATCCCTTGCAAGAAAATAATTAGCGTGTAGTTCCGATTAGCGATAGCGTAATCGGAGGAAAGTAATCAACAATCTCATGCGTACGATTACGCTATCGCTAATCGTACCTACGTCCCTTACGGCTTTAAAGTACGGATAATAAAATCAATATAATTTTTATTTTTTATGAATTTTCTTCCAAACAAACGTTCCTGAGAACTTTTTCTTCATCACTCCCAAAAATATTTATATTTCTTGAGTAGTCATGATTGGTAGGAACATGAGGTGGTTTCTTCTTGATTTCATATAAGATGATTTGGTCATATTCTACCGGTTCTAAAACCGCTGGAAAATAAACATGCTTTCCTTCTTTATTCCCGAATATCGTTACTTCTTGACCATCTTTTATATAGATCATTTCGGTTAAGCTGTATCTGTTGTCTGGATAAACAATCATTGAGCAAACTGTTTGAGTATCGCCAATCTTAAGATTGCCTCTATAGACTTTTTTAACTTCCATAGACCAAACTCCGACATCATAAACCTCCCTTTCCAACTCCTTATTCTTTCCTTTTTCAACACCATTTTCAATTGTTGTAAATTCAACAATTTCTTCAGTTATCAAGCCGTCTTTAATAATTTTCTTGCCCAGCACTTTGCCAACAAAGATAGTATCCGCCCTCGCCACTAAGTTTTTGATTTGCTCTTCAATGGGAATAAATGCTTTTCTTGTTGCGTAAGCATCAAACCCAACAAATAAAATGGCAATTAAAACCAAATAGTTAATTTTAGCTATCCAGGGTACGCAATGCGTACCCTACAAACTTGGACATTTAATAAAATGCTCACGGTAATAACGCAATTCTTCAATCGATTCAATAATATCCGCCAAGGCTTCATGCTTGGTTTCTTTTTTGAACCCGTCTTTCAGGTTCGGTGCCCACCGCGCCGCCAATTCCTTTAATGTCGAGACATCAAT